>CAJJBH010000033.1 GCA_905182355.1 uncultured Paracoccaceae bacterium
CACGGTTTGCCAAGCAGGGTTTGTGTCAAAAAAAACCCCGTCGAAATTGATAAAGCCCAGCAAGTCAGGCGACAAACGCCACATCTTGGTCCTTGTTTGATCTATCGATGTCATCAAAAGGTCCGCTCCGGCTCAGTGTTAAATGAAATTATAAGATAATTTCGTATCAAAATTTGCAATCCGTTTGTGCTAACTAGATTATGAAATAGGTTATGGAATACATTTCACAACGTTTTTCCTCTACTTTTCAGGAGTATCGCAAACCCTCGTTTGAGAGCCGTTTCAAATTTTGAAAGCATATTTTTCAGTAGGTTACGGTCCAATCTTTTGCGTTGGGGTGTCATTCTGCACTGAGCCAGAGCGGGCCCCATCAACACAGCCCCACATTTTTTTAACATAATAAATAACCAAATACACTGCAAATACTGAATTCGCCCAGGGGCACGGCTTTGGGCAGTTGGCCTTCCAAAAAGGACCGTTTGTTGAACGCATTTATGCACGATAAAAGCACTGACCGTTGGCCGCGTTCATTTTTGGGTTTTTACATTCCAAGATCAGGGTCATCAGGTATCTTGGCGTTTTCAATGACGTCTACGATTTGCTGTAGCTCGGTGCCTATGAGACATTCCGTTCAATCCACCCATCGTAGAGGCGTCGAGCCTCGCCCGTCTCGTCGTTGTTGAGATCGGCAACCGACACCGGATAAGACGATACGACAGTCATCAGCGTATTGCGGTCCTTGCGAATGGCTCGGTGGACGACCTTGCCTTTCCTTTTGACCGATGTGGCGGCATTGTTGACCATCTCGTCATGCAGTATCTTTAACTGCGCAATATCCACACCATGAACTATTCTCGGCGGTTGGGGATCATCTATATGTATGGAAAATATTGGGTCGCGCACAGCCTCCCCCAGCACCTGTTTGATGCTATTACCGGCTTTGTTTGGTTTGACGCTGTACGTCTCCATATGTGCAAATTGTGGTCCCATGACCACTTTTTATGTTGAGTTCGTGAAAGTACAAAATCAGTCATTCATAATTTTTCATCAGCCCATATCAAAATGTTATAGTGACCGACTATAGAGTTGCGATTCAGCCCCCAAGGGGACTGATCGGTTTTGCAAGCAAAACTAAACAACTCATCGTCCGGCCATTCCATGGAGGCCCTGTCTGGGGACGCTGTCTGCGGACCCTGCTGGGAGCTTTGCTACGCCTCTATATTGGTGCTGCATGAGTTTCAGGACTGCGTCTAATGCATGTGCTGGCAGTATGGCTGTTGCCATTGATCTGGGTTCTTATCACTGTTGAACTCATGCTCCGCCTACCTTGTCCGGTTTTATTCTCCGGGCTGCGCGTTATGCGACCAACGTGCGGTGATCAACCCGCTCATGGATGGCCCTATTGCGGCACCGTCGGAGGGGAAAGCAGCCAATCCAGTGGACATCTTGCCTGTGTCATCTGGCAAGACCCGTCGTAGAAACCTATTTTTAGAAAACCTGCCGCATTGGCGATTAGAGATTTAGAGTTGCGTCCTGCCGCTGGTGCAGCACACGGATTACCTCGATCTGGTCGCCACTGTCGCGATAATAAATCATATGCGATCCGACTGGGCATTTCAGATAGTTGGGACGCACATCGACGCCTCGGCCTCTCTTACTGCCAGATGCCAACCCCTCGAACGTCGTAACCAAATCGCGGTGGTAGCTGTCAGCCTGCACAAGTGACCAGTTTTGAAACGTGTAGAACCAGATTTCTTCAAGGTCGATTTCAGCCAGTGGTGAAAGCGCGTAGGATTTACCCTGCATGTTTGGCAGCGTGCTTCGCGTGCATGCGGCTCAAGAATGCCTCACTGTCGAAAGAGCGCGGTGCCCCTGACTGTTCCCCAGCAATGAGGGCATCCTGCAAAGTCCGCACTTTGGTTTCGTGTTCTTCAAGGAGCCTCAATCCTGCCCGGACAACATCGCTGGCAGAACCGTAGCGTCCATCTTGTACTTGCTCACTGATGAAGCCCGAAAAATGATCTCCAAGGGTGACTGATGTATTGCGTGGCATATCGATAATCCTTTTCTAAGCAGGGGCAGTATGTACCAATAAGTAATACAGTGCAATTCTGCCGTTAGGATTAAAACTTTTCTTACCGGTAAAGCTGAAACTTTCCTAAAATTCTTATCTAAAAAAGGAACGGTGCATTCAATCGGTCATCGCAACATCTCTGCTAATTTATAGGCCGGAGTTTTAAAGCCAAGTGTTTTTCTCAGGCGCGTATTCAGGCGTTCAGCAACCAAATTCAGATTGTCTTGAGAATGCACCGCCAAATTGGTTTTCTTTGGGAAGTATTGGCGAAGCAAACGGTTGGTGTTTTCGTTCGTACCACGTTGCCATGGGCTTTGTGGGTCGCAAAAGTAAATGTCGACACTTGTTGCGAGAGTAATCTGTTTGTGCTGCGCCATTTCTGTACCACGGTCCCATGTCAAAGAACGCATCATTCCATCAGGCAGGGACTGGATACGCCGAACGCATCGGGATCAAAGAGGGAGCTATCACGTAGCAGGTGAATCCAAATGCTATAATCTGGCTATACAATCCATATCCAGTTGGTCCTGCCTCATAGCAGATTTCGACTCGGTCGAACCGCTCTGCCAACTTCTTGAGGAACTTCTCTACCAAAATAGGGGCCGTAGAAATTGTCCCCCAGTCCCGGGTCTCACCGTCCCTGCCATCATCTGCAACCGAAGCCGCCAATGTGGTCTTGGACGCGTCAAGCCCAACGAAAACTACTTTTTCTTTGGGCTTCATAGCAACCCTCCAAAAACAAAGGGCAACACGATGTTTAGCCCAACTGGAGTAAGCATAAAACCTCACCACACCAAGTCGCCCTGCAAAAGACATACGGCCTTACGATGAGCCAAGAACACTTTCTTAGCAATTTACCCTATTTGGACCCATAGGCGCTGACGTTAGACACATCAGTGTTGGTAAAACCTTAGCCCGCTGTCCGAATTTGCTCGGGCATTTCACAGCCTGCGGTCCTTATCGTAACAGTGCTTGAGATCAACGCACCGGTTTTCTTATTGGATGCCGTTGGTTTCACTTTAAGGGGCTTAGATAGTCCGCATAACGGTGCCATGATTGGTCTGGACTACATGACACCAGATCGCATTGATTTGACCATTTCAACTGGCAGGCCTCAACCATCGCTTGGGCTGTGTAACCACTTGGCTGTAACAAGGCATCGCCAGAAACACTCATAACACTTGGGGCGAAATCTCGTTCCCAATGCGCCATCAGTGCCGCGCTCCGATGTTGAAGATTCCGGATATGTAAAAGATCGTGGCGACACCCAAATTCTGCCCCGCCGATGCTGCCATTATTCAGCGCCCAACCCGTCGCCATGTGATTGCGTTTCAGATGGACAATGCGGGCTTCTGGTAGGGCTGCTGTAATCAAGCCTGACCATTTGAAATTTGATGCGGTTGTATCAACGATTACATCGCAACCGTTAGCAGCTTGTTCCAATCCCTCGCGCAATTCCGCCTGAAGTTCCAAAAGATCGGCGCGTGTTATTTCGGTGCGCTTGCTTTCGCGAAGCTGGCGCAAAAATCGCGTCATAACCGCTGGAACCAACAATAACGGACGTGCACCACCACAACCTGCGGTCTGAACCAGAACGGTCTTTGCATCGTGGCACGCCGACCCCGGCAAGCCAGTTACGAATATCGGCAGGACCTGTGTTTTTGAAAGCTGTAGGCGTGGAATTTTCAACTGCATTAATGTCGTAAACAACGCACTGTCTTGGCTCCGCTGCAAGCCTGTGTATTTAGGCGACAGCAAGTGGTATTTGCGCAGATGGCCAAGGGCTTGGAGCCTATCATCTTCATGATCGTATTTGCGAAACATCGCGAGATGCGCTTGTGCTTTATCAACGTCCTCACGACTAGGATCACCAATGACTTGGATCAACGTATCAACGTTGTTTTGGGTGATACAGTCGGGTTGATCCCAAGAAATCTAGGCAAAAACTTTTGGTGATATGGTGTGTAAGGCTGTCTGATCACATAAGTCAGAAAAAGCTGCTTTATCGGGCGAATTTTGACGCGCCAAAGAAATTGCTTGTCCCATTTCGTCCCATTTCGCAGCCTGACTGGCGTGGCCAAAAGCATCCCGCATACACCCTATCTGGGCCAGGGTTTTTGGACGGATCAATTGGTAGGGTCGATCCGTCTTTGAGGGTGGCCCCCCAGCCTCCAAAAGGTCTAGGGTATCGTTCAACTTTCCAGCCGCCAAAGTACATGTCGCTTGTTCCGCAATATATCGTGTGCTTTGCGCCAAGGCTGTCGCACGGGCAAACGCACGACTGGCCCGACGGTAGCGGCCAAGAGCCATCAAGGAACGCGCCTTGGCGGCCCAAATCACATCAGAATCCTGCTGGGCAAGCAGCCTGTCATAAATTTGAATTGCAGCAAGTTGATTGCCAACTATAGCCATGCACTGCGCATTCAGGGCAAGCACGCGCGGATCGTATGGGGCCGCGGTCAACAGGGACTGTGCAGCCTGTATCGCGCCGTCAACCTTCCCGCTTTCAAGTAAGTTTTGAACCGTGCGCAGACGAAGGCGCAGCCCAATTGAAGGTCGTGTTGTGGTCTTGGTAAACGGAAAATATCGGGTACGACGTGCGGTGCGCAGTGGCATGTTCAAAAGCGGATCCTTCAGCAGCAGCTTGGAAGAATACCCTCACATGATTGTCGTTACCAAATCCTCAAGCGAACCAAAGTTTGGCAAAGAAAAAGGGCGCTACCCTCGCAGGTAACGCCCCTATCCCAAATAAGTGGTAAAAGCTTAGAAGCCCAAACCTGCATACTTGTTTTTGAACTTGGAAACGCGTCCGCCCGTATCCAACAAACGACCGCCGCCGCCTGTCCATGCTGGGTGAACCGTTGGGTCAATGTCCAACGACAATTGGTCGCCTTCAGCGCCCCAAGTGGATTTCATCTGAAAGATCGTACCGTCAGTCATTTTGACGTTGATCAGGTGATAATCGGGATGTGTATCTGTCTTCATCTGAACCGTCCTTACGCTTTAAGTGGTTTGTAGTTTACGTTCTCAACGATACGTGCGGATTTACCACGGCGTTCACGCAAGTAATACAATTTTGCACGACGGACACTACCGCGGCGTACAACTGTAATCTCGTCGATGTTGGTGGAGTGCAACGGGAACACACGTTCAACGCCTTCACCAAAAGAAATCTTACGAACAGTGAAAGAACCGGCGATACCTTTGCCGTTGTTGCGCGCAATGCACACACCTTCATAGTTCTGAACACGGGTACGCGTACCCTCTGTTACTTTAAAGCCTACACGAACTGTGTCGCCGGCCCGAAAGTCAGGGATTGTTTTCCCTAGGGCGGCAATTTGCTCCGCCTCGATTTGTGCGATCAGGTTCATCTGACGCTTCTCCTAAATTACGTGGTTTTCCCACTGATTGTGCGTGATGCCAGAGCTCTGTGCCTTCATCGGGTTCGCAACAGCGCCCGCCAGAGAATAACGTCAACATTTCTTACGAACTTTTGGGCGGCTCTAAACGTCGCGAAGAAGCGACCACAACACAAAATATCCGGGCGACTCGCGTCGGTTCCGAACTTGGTCCGTATAGGGGGAGTCTGGGGCGCGGGTCAATAGGGCCAAAGCAGGTGCAATCGGCATATCAGACAGGCCAATCGCCCATCGATACGTTTATTTTTTTGTAGCTATCGGCTTCTTCCGTGCGACGATCTCGTCATGCAGCTCTTTCGCACGTTTTGGGGACACACCCAACAAGGCTTCAACCTTGTGTAAAACGGCCTCTTCGACGTCCAATTCGATGCCATCAGCAAAGACAACGCGCCACAAAGCCCGCAACGTGTTTTCCATCTCGTCCACGCCTATTGCCTCGCGCAAAATAGCTGCCAATTCGGCAGTGTTTGGCATTTCTTCTTCCAGCTTCTCACACGCCGCACGCATTTTGGCCGCTTCAATGGGGCCTAATTGATGACGCTCGGCAAGAACGCGGTCGATCACTTCGACCTCTTCGAACAAATAGGCACGATCCGCCTTGGCTGCACGGACCATCAACGCACCAATAACATGGTTTGCGTCAGCCTCAGGCATCGGGGTTTCATAGCTGATGGGATTGCGAAAGAATTCAGTAAGTTTCTCGAACATATCGACGCCTCAGTTTTTTTAATTAGCCATAGGCTAGTCTGTCTTGCCAAATGATGCAAAGCATAGGGTGAAACAATTGGTTATAAGACAGCATGGTTTGCGGGCATTGGCGTCTTGGCAGCGGGTAATCTATAACTTCATTGATCAGCAAGAAAGCATATCATGGCCACCAACTTTGATTTCCGCAACAAAGCCTGCGGCAGCCTAACCAGCGAGATTGGTGTTTATGTCCTGTGTGATCTGGACAAGACGCCCATTTATGTGGGCCAGTCCAAAGACGGTATTCGCAGCCGTGTGCGCAGGCATCTCACTTCGGCACGTTCCGACATCATCGCAAATCGGCAAATTGACGTCTGGGAAATTGCCTATGTGATGGCTTATCCCGTGGCGGACCGTGCGGAGATTACACCGCTTGAGGATCGACTCTACCACATTTTCAATGATGCATCACCGCTGATGAACGGGACGGTACCCGCAAGGATTGACGGGATTACACAGCTGCCCGAACCTGCACAAATCGTGCAAGTCATGTCGGACGCGGAGATTGAAGATAAAAGCGATCCGGTTCAACGGTTGCCACGTCAGGCGGCCCACTACACGCAGATGGTTGATCATTTTCTGAACGTCAAAAAATCAACCGAAATATTGCGCGCGATGGAAGCACATTTCGACAGATTGCAACGTTACCACAACTCTCTGGTCAAATTACAAGAAAACTAGGGCTCGCTTGCCGTTAAGGGCGGTTTCGTGAAGCACTTAGTGGTTGTGCGAATTCTGCCTGTGCAACCAAATTCGGCTCAAGAATATGTTTGGAAATGTAGCTGACAACCGGTACAGCAACGCCGTCGCCCGTCAAATGATAGGCTTCGTTATAGACGGCAGGCAGAACATAGCTGTCCGGCAAACCCATCAGCCGTGCCGTTTCGCGCGCAGACAAAAGGCGAGACCGAATTTTGTCACCCTCAACCATAAGAATTAACTGACGTGATGACCCACCACCAGGTGTGCGCAAGCATCCTGCGATGTCGTCAAATCGAACTTCCGCCCGTTGCACTTTGATGCCATGGTGCAGCCGCGTGCGTTTATAAAGCCCACCCACCATGCGCACACCAGAAGCTTTTGCCGTCTCAACCTTGGCTAAATTCACGTCACTCATCATCGACAACAACGCGCGGGTTTCAGTCGCTGTGTGCCATTTTACACAATTGGGCCGCTCCTCGATAACATCTGCAAACCGCATTTGGCGTTTTGCAGGTTCCGGCATGTCCCACCAAATCCAAGACTTGGCTAATTTCTTTGGCAGCTGCGCATGTGCACGTTTCAACGCAGTGGTATGCCACTGTTTTTGTGGACCATCAGATGCACCTGTCACGGCCAAATCTTCACGCACCGCGATCACAAAAAGCCGCGCGCGTGATTGTGGCAAGAACAACGCAGCATCCACAACCACGGCGCCAAACTTGTAACCAAGGACTTTTAAGGCGGTGCAAATCGCAGCGAAGTCCGTCCCTTGATGCGAAGTCAGCGTGCCTACAACATTTTCAAGCGCGATCATCGCAGGCGCACGACCTTCATTTTTCAGTTCACCCAAAAGCGCCATAAATGGCCAAAATGTGCCAGATCGGTTGCCTTTTAGACCAGCCCCATTGCCCGCAACTGACAGATCCTGACAGGGAAACGACCCCCAAACCAAATTGGCCGTGCCTTGAAGATCGCTGGGGGCGATATTTCGCAAATCGTCCACGAGCATCGTGCCTTTGCCCCAATTGCGCTGATAAGTTACGCCCTTTTTGGGATCAAAGTCATTGGCAAACAAACATGTCCAATCCGTGCCAAGACCAGCGCGGGCCATACCGCCACCCGCAAAGAACTCGTAAAAATTGAACATCAGTTTTTGTCTCCCCTAAGCTGGCATTAATTCTCACTTTGTTCTCACTAGCACCTGCGACGCTGGAATGTCACTAATATTTAGAAAAACGTTTTTTCAATTGGGCGGTTTTGTCGGAATTTGTGATGCCGTTGATCTGGGCGCAAATCTTTTTACCGGCTGCCATCAAATATCAACTTCGCAGCTAGTCCTGTAAAAACAGCTAGTCCTGTAAAAAACGGTGCCAAGGAAATATCGTGACCATTTGCCAAAAAACCGCGCATTTGGGGACGCCAAACTGACACTGCCTGCCAAAAAAGTGACGGTCATATTCACGAAAAACCCAACACCATTAAGGATAAGAGCCAACACCAAAATTTGCATCCCAACAGCACCGGCAGCTGGGTCAATAAATTGCGGAAACAAGGCCAAAAAAAACAGCGCAACTTTTGGGTTAAGCAAGCTTGAAATCAACCCCTGACGAAAGATCACAGCCATCGAGTGCTTCTTTTGAATCCTTGCTTGGGACGAAAAACTATCACGTGCTGTAAAGGCCTGCCATGCGAGGTAAGCCAGATAAAGGGCCCCAGCGTATCGGACGGCCTCGTAGGCAAACGGAATTGCCAAAAACAGATGAGACAGACCAAGAGCCAATGCTAAGGCGTGTGCAAAAGATCCTGTCGCGACTCCCAAATAGGTGAACAGTCCAGCCATGCGCCCTTGGGCCACACTTCGTGCCGCAATCAACAACATATCTGGACCTGGCGTCGTCGTTAGTGCAAGGCAGGCCAGACTAAAAAGAACCAGCGTTTGAAAATCCAATTGTTATTCCCCTGCAAATACCACCTGATGCAATCAATCGCTTAGGGCTCCAAAATGCCCAGGTCTGGTTCCGTCAGGCTGGTGATGAAACGCGTTCCATCTGGCCCTTCGATCAAGCCTGTTGTCAGCGCATAATTCCCTGATGGACCCTGCAGCGCTTCCAGAACATTGCCATTTTCATCGATCTTAATAACAAAGCCATAGCGCTGTGCCGCTGGGCGCATAAACGCGGGTAAACGCATTATTATTTTGCGAACAAAAGGCATATTGGACAGTTGGTCCACCGCTTCAGAGCGTGGGCTAACCAGACCCACCCAAAACGTTCCGTCGCCATTTCGGTTAATGTTGTCTGGAAATCCTGGTAAATTATCGATGATGACTTCGGGTGGCGTTGATCCGTCTAACGCTACCTTCATGATTGAATAGTCACCCGTTTCGACCACCAAAAAATGCGTGCCACTGGCAGTCATTGCCAATCCATTGGCAAAACTTAGACCATCCAAAACGACTTCGGCCTCTTCTGTCGCGGGATCGTAACGTAGGACACGGCCGTGTCCGCCATGTTCCATCAAATCAAGAAATGAACCTGCCAAAGTACCACCAGATTCTTTGGCCCCGAATTTTGTCGATGCGTCGGTGAAGTAGACCGAACCGTCAGGTGCAATGTCAACGTCGTCTGCATAAGCGATTGCGCTGTCGCCAACGACGTCATCCGCCAAAACCTTGACTGTACCATTTGGTGTAACAGCCAAAAGCCCGCGGTAGGCATCGGCAACAAATAAGGTCCCATTATCGTCAAATTCAAGGCCAAGTGGGCGGCCACCTGTATCTGCAAATTCTGAAACATCGCCAGAAGTTGGATCATAAGTTATGATGACGCCCTCATGGGTCGCGAGATAAAGACGCCCATCCGATCCGAATGCTGCATCTTCTGGACCTGTAAATCCGTCCAGCGAAGCTGGTTCAATGTCGTCCAATACGTCATTCGGGGCAAATGCGCCAACGTACCCTAAATCTTTAGGTGCCGACCACGCGACAGGTTCAATCGGGACTGGCCACAAAAACAGGTATGCTGCCAAAGCCAAAACCGAACCGCCGATTTTCAAGGCAATCCGTTTCATCATGACCTTTCTGCCTCCATTTGGAACTATATAGCCACCCAGTGTTTAAAATGCATAAAGAGGCTCGAATTTTTTTGGCTCCGGGCCACGTTTATTACTTAACCGTTAATACTGCACGCCAAAGGTTAACACAGCGGATTTCTTAACAAAGTGCTAACCGACCAAAAGCAGCGTATTTGTACAGTTGGGACCCTAAAACGTACAAATTGTGCGAATGCGATCAATTTTTTGAAGTTTTGGGATGGCCGAATTGTACAATTAGACACTGTGTTTGTACAAATACCCTGCCCAGTCGTATCGAACGCTGGGTTAATCCGACTGTTCCGCCCACAAATCTGGCCGACGGACCTTCGTAATTTCCTCAGACTTCTCACGACGCCACGCTTCAATTTTGGCGTGGTTTCCCGACATCAAAACATCAGGAATTTTGTGACCCTTCCATTCTGCTGGTTTGGTGTATTGTGGGTGTTCCAAAAGGCCATTCGAATGACTTTCTTCAACAGCGCTTTGCGCATTCCCAAGGACGCCAGGCAGCAGGCGCACAGTTGCATCAATCATCGCTTGGGCGGCAATTTCACCGCCCGTCATTACAAAGTCACCTAGGGAAATTTCAGTGATTCCATAGTGTTGCATAACCCGTTCATCAACGCCTTCAAAGCGCCCACATAAAATTGTCACGCCATCGCGACCAGCCCAATCCTGTGCCATTGCTTGATCAAATCGTCGCCCGCGTGGGGACATATAGACCAACGCAACATTGCCGATTGCTTGGGCTTGAACGGCTTCAATCGCGGGGCCAATAACATCGGCGCGCAAGACCATGCCCGCGCCACCACCTGCCGGCGTGTCATCGACATTGCGGTGTTTCGTCAGCCCGTAATCGCGCAGATCATGCGTGTGCAATTGCCACTTGCCATCCTTCAGCGCGCGACCTGTCAAACTTTCGCCCAGTACGCCGGGAAAAGTGTTTGGAAACAACGTCATAATGCGCGCTTGCCAAACCCCTACCAGTTCTTCGTCACCGTCCATCAAGGACCGTGGAATTGCTGTAGGGCGGATGGATTTACGTCCGTAAGATTTTGGTTTGTCAGACATTTTTCTTAGCCTCCGCCAAAATCAACTGCTTGGCTATTTTGCGTTCATCACGATCTGCATATGCACGGTTTGCAGCCAATAAGGCAAGCAAAACTGCGTCATCCATCCGTTGGTTTTCCACGGGCTGTGGTGTCACTTTTTTGCGTAATTCAGCGGAGATATCACAAAGGTTTAACAACGGATCAGCAGGCCCCAATGGTAAGTCGCTGCAGGCTTCAAGTGGCGTCGAATGAACCTCTGCTTTTACGGCAACCCTGACCTGCGAAATGATCTCCTCAAAGCTGGAACCCGAGTTATATCTATTTGAAAAATCGCTGTAATCCAAGGTCATAGACGACGACTTGACGTGCTCCCAATACGCACTGCGCAACCATGTTTCATTATCTCGGGTCGAGAGATATATTACCTGTTCTGCCTTCGGAAATCGCGCAGTAATCTCTGCAGAAAATTGCTGTAACAAGATAGGTGCGGCGCTATAATCGGCAACTTCTACACGCCCTGGCATATGACCCGAAAGCTCCTCGGCCGAAATTACCAGAACCCGCCGCGGCATCGAAGCCAACCCATCCAAAACTGTGCCAAATCGTGCCGCAGCTTTGGCCAAAGTGAACGGATCACGCCACGTGGAATAGCCGCGGGTTGCGTGCATCAATTCTGTCATCTGCCCCTTCAAACGCATGGCAAGTTGGGGCTTCAATATTGACCGATTGGCGCGCAAAACTTGCTGCACCGTCGAGGTGCCGGTTTTGTGAAACCCAGCGTGCAGGACAACCCGTCGTGGCATCAAAACACCTGTTGATTTAGGGCGCGTTTGGCCTGCTTTAAATAGGTGTCAGACATGTCAGAACGATTTAATGCCAACAGCTTATCTATTTTCGCTTGCGGAGGGGCGGTGTTGGCGGGAGGCAAGATGTCAAACTTGCCTTTGGTCAACTGCGGCACGCCCAGATGATTCAAAAGTGGATCAAGCGGGCCAAGTTTAAATAAACTGCAATCCTCTAGTGCTGATGATACAACAAATGCATGTGGCACCGCGTTTCGAGCCGCGTCGACAACTTTATCCAATTGAGCCGAGCCTATGTAAGATATGGCATAATCTTGCATCGATTGTGTGATGCGGGTCGCCCGAAGGTGTTGGACATAGCAGCTGCTTAACCAAGGTTTTGATGCGCGTGTCCCAAAGAAAAACGAGACTTCGACGCCTGAGAATACCTCAGCAGCAGCGCTATAGATGGCGTTAAAAATTTTTGGTGCGGAAGCATAAGATTTCAGGTCGCGGCGACCCGGCATATGGCCTGAGAGGTCTTCAGAACTCAGCAACAAGGTGCCGCTGAAATCTGTGAATTTCTGTAATGTTTTGGCAGTTTCAAACTGAACCATGCCAAGATCTAACGCGCTTTTGCTAACTGAATACGCCCGCGCTGCTTCGCATAGACTCACCATACCATCCCGCAAAACAACCTGAATATCAGGTCGCAATAACTGATTGTTATGGCGAAGCATTTTTTGGATTGTGGTCGTGCCGGTCTTGTGAAAACCCGCATGAATTACGATCCGTTTTGGCATGTTAGAAAATGCCATCGGGTGGATCGGCAATGATACGTCCCGCGACTAAGTCGACAGTGGGAATGGCGGCCAATGAAAACGGCACCAAAACGGTTGCTAAGCTGTTTGGTAACTGGACTTCGAGCAAATCGCCAGCACCATGGTTTTGCACGGAATGGACGATGCCTAGGATTTCCCCGCCCGTGTCCAAAACCTGTAAACCTTGGAGATCTGAGTGATAGTATTCGTCGTCTGGCAACCTTGGCAATTGATCACGTCGTGCGTACAGCAGAACGCCTTTTAAGGCGTCCGCTTGTTCCTTGGTTCCAACGTCTGGAATGCGTATGACAAAGCCTCCTTTGACTGAGCGGACAATTGCGATGGTGAATGAACCACTGCCATCTTCGCGTGTCAAAGGGCTATAGGTTTCGATGTCGTCGGCCGTGGCGCAAAAACTTTTGATGCGCAATTCGCCGTGTACGCCGTATGAACCGCCAATGCTGCCAACACAGATTAGATCGTCGCTCATTTTGGTATTCCTTTGCAAAGGCCTGCATCCATATCACCGCTAAGCGCAGCACAGCGTTCAGAGGTTTGACTACGCTCATAAAACTGTCCTGCGACAAACGCGAGTAGAACAAATATCATGAGACGGATCAACTTGAACATTACGACCTCAGCGGGTTTCGATTGCAAGCGTGTCGCGGCGGGTTTCCCAGCCAGCAGTTTCTAATTCGGGTGTTGTTGAGTTTGCTTGGGGCCAACCAATGCACAGGTATGCGATAAGCGACCAGTCCTTTGGAACGTCCAGATCATCGCATAATTTGGGTGCGTCCAGGATCGAAACCCAGCCCATGCCCAAACCATGTGAACGAGCGTGCAGCCACATCAAATTGATCGCCCCAACGACGGAATAGCGGCGCATTTCTGGCATGGTTGTGGCGCCAAGGCCAGATCCTTTGGCCGTGCTATCATCGCAGAAAATCGCAATGTGTTCAGGGGCTTCGGACATTCCTGACAATTTAAGACCAGAGTATAATGCGGCCTTGTCGCCGCTATACCCTTCCAGGGCTGTAGCATTGGCCGTCTGATAATTCTTAATAGCTTTTTGACGAAGGTCGGGGGACGTGACCCGCAAGATGCGCCAAGGTTCCGACAGGCCCACGGAAGGGGCCAGGCGAAAAGTGTCGAGGCATTGCATCAGCAACGCCTCGTTCACTGGCTCGTTTGAGAAGCGGCGCACATCGCGCCGCCATCTCATCAGCTGCAAAAGTTCAGATCGGAAGCTGTCCGTGAACGCTTCCATTTCCGGTCTTATTCTGCTGCGGCTTCGTCAGCAGGTGCTTCTTCTGCTGGTGCTTCAACTGGGGCTGCTGCGGCTTCGGCTGCTGCTGCGGCTTTGGCTGCTTTTTCTTCGGCGCGATCAACAGCTTTCTTGTGCGGTGCACCCTTCTTAGGGTTGTTACGCTCTGTCTTTTCGCGAACGCCAGCGGCTTCCAACATACGTGCGATACGGTCTGTTGGCTGTGCGCCTTCACCCAACCAGTACTGAACGCGTTCCATGTTCATTTTTACGCGCTCTTCGTTGTCTTTCGCCAAAAGTGGGTTGTATGTGCCCAATTTTTCGATGAAGCGACCATCGCGTGGCATGCGGCTGTCGGCTGCTACGATACGGTAAAATGGACGCTTTTTAGAACCACCACGGGCTAGACGGATTTTCATAGACATGTTGTTGATTTCCTTTGGTTTATTCGAATTCTATTCTTGGTGAACTTTGTGATGCTGAATGACTTCAGCGATGATGAAGTTGAGTAACTTCTTGGCAAAATCGGGGTCTAAATCGGCCCGATTTGCCAAATCTGTGAGCCGTGCGATCTGGGTGGCCTCGCGGGCGGGGTCGGACGGGGGAAGGTCATGTTCGGCCTTAAGTTTGCCCACGGCCTGGGTGTGTTTGAACCGCTCGCCAAGGGTGTAAATCATGATGGCATCAAGGCGATCAATGCTTTCACGGTGGCCTTTCAGGACCTCTGCGGCGCGGGTGACAGCGTCAGACATAACGGCCACCAAACACTGAAAAACAGACGTCGGTATTACGTCGGTATAACGTCGGTATTACGTAGGTTGATGATACATATGTGAAAATCATGGTGCTACTTCTTCTTCCCGAAACCAGAAAGACCAGAAGGCAAACCCATACCGCCGCCCATACCACCAAGGCGGGGCATCTTGCCGCCCAATTGTTTGGCTGCGGCGTCAAGTGCTGCGGGGTCTATTTGGGAGGGGTCCATGCCAGCAGCGGCGCCTTTGCCGCCCATCATGCCCTTCATGGCTTGCTTAAGCATGCCACCTTTGCCCATTCTGCCCATCTTCTTCATCATGTCTGACATCTGGCGCTGCATCTTGAGCAGTTTGTTCAGATCGGACACTTCCATACCTGCACCTTTTGCGATCCGCTTTTTGCGGGAGGCTTGAAGCAACGCGGGGTTGGCGCGTTCTTTTTTGGTCATGGATTGGATCAGGGCGATCTGGCGATTGAGCACCTTGTCGTCGATCCCAGCAGCTTCGACCTGTTTGGCCATTTTGCCCATGCCAGGCATCATGCCCATCATGCCTTGCATACCACCCATTTTCATCATCTGTTCAAGCTGCATTTTCAGGTCGTTCATGTTGAACTGACCTTTGGCCATGCGCTTCATCATGCGTTCGGCTTGTTCAGCTTCAATCGTATCTTGGGCTTTTTCGACCAAAGCAACGATGTCACCCATGCCAAGGATACGGCCCGCAACACGTTCAGGTTCGAACGTTTCAAGTGCGTCCATCTTTTCGCCAAGACCGACAAATTTGATCGGCTTGCCAGTGACAGCACGCATAGACAGGGCTGCACCGCCGCGTCCGTCGCCGTCCATCCGTGTGAGGACAACGCCAGTGATGCCGATGCGTTCGTCAAAGTTTTCTGCGGTATGCACGGCGTCTTGGCCCGTAAGACCATCGACAACCAGCAGTGTTTCGCGTGGGGTTGCGACGTCGCGCACAGCGGCGACTTGAACCATCAGTTCTTCATCAATTGACAAGCGACCAGCTGTGTCGAGAATGTAGACGTCATAGCCGCCCATGGCCGCTTGGGTCTTGGCACGTTTGGCGATGGATACGGGATCTTCGCCTTTGACGATTGGCAATGTGTCAACGCCGATTTGAACGCCAAGGATTTGTAGTTGTTCCATCGCGGCAGGGCGGTTCACGTCAAGTGACGCCATAAGGACTTTTTTGCCCTCGCGTTCCTTTAGACGTTTGGCCAGTTTCGCGGTTGTTGTGGTTTTACCAGAGCCTTGCAAGCCGACCATCAAGATAGGGGCAGGGGGGGTGTCAATTTTCAGATGGCCGGGTTCGCCTTCACCCTTCAGGGTGTCGATCAGGGCGTCGTGGACAATTTTAACGACTTGCTGGCCGGGGGTCACGGATTTGGTGACGGCCTGACCTGTGGCCTTGTCTTGTACCGCTTTGACGAAATCGCGGGCTACGGGCAGCGAGACGTCGGCCTCAAGCAGGGCAACACGGACTTCGCGCAGTGCTGTTTTGACGTCTTCGTCAGACAGCGCGCCTTGTTTTGTTAGACGATCAAAGACGCCGGAGAGGCGTTCGGATAGATTTTCAAACATGCCAAGGCTCCTTTGCCCGATTATTGTTAACCCCTAGATAGGTAGGGGCAGCGACGATTGCACCAAAGGGGGTGCGAAATACAGAAATGCCCCAAAATTTTGAGTTCGAGTGGGGGTGAAACAATACAGTTTCACCCCCACGGGCGAAACTCGCTGGTGGGGGTCGATCCTTGATATAACAAGGACCGGAAGGGTTTATGCTTCCGGATTTTGATCGGGATTTAGGCTGTTGGCTGGTTGGAGTCAACAGGTGCTGACAATCGCCCTTCCTGTCGGGCGTCTTTGAGCCAGTCGTTCACTGCTGTTACGATATGTTCCGGTCCCAAGCCGCTTTGGGTATATATCGTCATGTGGTGTTCCCCTGCACTAATTCCGCCCACTAGGACGAAGACTGGACGATGCGTGTCTCCAACGCTGTCACCTTGGGTTTCGACGTAGGCGTGGCTGAGATCATTGAAATCATGGGTGATACTGGTAATCTGTGTCATTGTCTTGCGCCGAATGATCATTTGATTTGAAACCGTGTCCAAGATTACCTGAACTCTACGCGCGACGAGAAATAGTATCAAAGGGGCAACGACCAGTGCAAATAGCAGTATATAAAAACTGACCACGAAGTCACCTTGGTATAACAGTGCTATCCCCTCACTGGTCATGGCCAAGATGACAAGGCACACTATCAGTGAAACCAGCCATGGGCGCTCTTGAACAACGAGACGGGTGGGGGTGTTTTGAATGACTTTCATTTGACCAGCGATATCGTTTGCTTTGACTCTTTGTCAAAGGATCATGGTGCGGGCCGGGTATCGTTTGAATTGCCAGTTACATGAAAGTTGCATTTTTGAACGAAACTTTGGTAAATTGATTTATATGTGAATTTACGCACATGAATGAGGTGTAGTTGTGAACAATTGGGACGAGATTAAAACTGCGTATCAGGTCGCCCGTATGGGCACTGTGAGTGGTGCCGCTGAGGTTTTGGGTGTGCATCATGCCACCGTCATACGCCATATTGATGCCCTTGAGGGCCAGTTGGGCGTGAAGCTGTTTCAACGCCATGCCCGTGGGTATACCGCCACCGAAGTGGGCGATGATCTGTTTCGTGTGGCCCAAGCCACGGACGATCAGTTCAATCAGTTGGTTGGTCGTATCAAAGGCCGTGGCACCGACGTGTCGGGCGAATTGGTGGTCACGTCATTGGTGTCCTTGGCCCCGCGCATGGCCCCGCTGCTGGTTGCGTTTCAGCATAAGCATCCTGATGTGGTTGTTCGTTATCTGACGGGGGAGCGATTGTTTCGCCTTGAATACGGGGAAGCTCATGTGGCGATCCGCGCAGGCACGGCACCTGATCAACCTGACAATGTTGTTCAGCCGTTTGTCCGCCAACGGATGGGGCTGTATGCCAGCAAGTCTTATGTTGCCCAATATGGTAAGCCAAATGATGCGTCTGATTATTCTAGCCATCGTTTCGTCGGCCATGACGATGATGACAGCCGCGCCCCTTTTAATCGCTGGTTGCGTGAAAAGGTGCCTGAGGCCGCATTGACGTTTCGCAGCACCGATGTGCGGGCTTTGGAGCAGGCCGTGCTGGCAGGGGCAGGGATTGGATTCATTCCCGTGACGGATGCGCAAGCAAATCCTGATCTGATTGAAGTGTTTCCCCATCAAGAGGAATGGTCGGCACCGTTGTGGCTGGTCACCCATGTTGATTTGCACCGGACAACTAAGGTGCAAGCATTTTTGAATTTCTTGAAAGAGCACTCGAAAGAGTGGAGAGACTGAATATGTCGCCATCGCGCCAAGGCCATTTGGCGATGCTGTGCTTTTCCATGCTGGTGGCAGGGTCGTTTTCGTTGGGGTCTTTGGCTGCGAATGAAATCACACCAGGTGCATTGAATGCTGTGCGCTTTGCTTTGGCGGCTGTTGCGATCGGGATTGCTGTTGTCTTGACAGGTGGACTGCAGCGATCTGCTTTTCAAGCCCCTTGGCGGTATCTGCTTTTGGGCGGCATCTTCGGGGTCTATTTTGTCCTGATGTTTGAAGGCCTCAAATCCGCCCCCCCAATAAGCGCGGCAGCGGAGTTCACCCTGATCCCGATTATGGCGGCTGGCTTTGGTTGGGTGTTGTTGCGGCAGGTTTTGACGGGCCGCATGGCTTTTGCTTTGGCGGTAGGTGCGTTGGGTGCCCTTTGGGTGATCTTTCGCGCAGATGTGTCGGCATTCCTAGCGTTCGAAGTGGGGCGCGGCGAGTTGATATATCTTGTTGGTTGCGCATTTCACGCGTTTTACACACCGCTGGTGCGCAAGTTAAACCGTGGGGAGCCCGCGTTGGTCTTTACCTTCGGTGTGTTGGTTGCCGGGTGTCTGCTGATTACGATTTACAGCTGGGGCGATTTACGTGCGACGGATTGGGTGGCGTTGCCACCGATTGTTTGGATCACGATTTTCTACGTGGCCCTTTGCGCAAGTTCTATGACATTCGTGCTGATGCAATTTGCGACGATGCGGCTGCCGTCCGCAAAGGTTATGGCCTACACATACCTTACACCGACTTGGGTCATCATTTGGCAGATGGCGCTGGGCAATGGTGTTCCAACAGCTTGGATACTGGGTGGTGTTGGCCTGACGATCGCGGCGCTTTTAATGCTGTTGGGTAACGACGAAGTTTAGGCCAGCATGATGGGGATAAACGCCCACATTTTTCAGCGTTTTATTAACATGACTTTTATCCTTCGGCATTAAAACATAATCTCGTGAATGGCATTCGAGGGGCAAACCGGAATGATAAAACTTGACTCGTTGGCCCTTAGCTATTTCGATCTTCCAGCCTTTATTTTGATTGTCGATCCTGAAAAAGGACCAATCTATTCAGTGATCAATCAGCAATGGTCTGATGGCGCACGACGGTTGTCTGAAGATGTCGTTGGTAAAACGGCAGAAGAGATTTTTAGTGGTCCCTTGGGCGTGGCGTCATACACGCGGCAACTCGAGGTGGTCCGTTCAGGTCAAAAGCTGACCTATGATGTTGTATTGCCTTTGACAGACCGCAATCATAACGTCCGCACCACCTTGGTTCCTGTATTAGATAGTGCTGGGGATGTAGTTCAACTTGTCGGTATTTCGTTTGACCGCACGGCTGAATTGGAAGGGGCTGCAAGTTCAGGCGCGTGCGGCATCTGCGAATGCTGATATCGAGCAGTTCATTTCTATCGCTGCACATGATTTGCGGACCCCAATGGAAAACATCAAAAGCTTGGCAGATATGTTGCGTGACGATTTTGAAGATCATGGGGATGGCAAACTTGAACTGATTGATATTCTGGAAGCTGTTGCGGTCAAAGCAACAGCGCTTATATCGGACATATTAGCCCACGCGCAGGCCACAGATGCAATTGGGCGACAAGAAACGTTTGACGTAGTCCAGATGTCAAAATACATTTTTGTAACGTTAGACCCGCACAGCCAGCATAAACTTTGTATAGCAGACCAGTGGCTTTCATCGGACAAGACCGCCGTACAGATTGCGCTGCGAAACCTATATGACAACGCAATAAAGCATTCGGATCAAAACGTTGTTGAGCTGTCGGTTACGGTCAGTCAAATCAATAAAGACGTTGTCGAATTTGCGGTCCAAGACAATGGCGTCGGGTTTAATGATCCTGCCGTTGCCTTTCTTGATGGTGGCAACCTTCGCATTGATAGTGGATTTGGCTTACTTGGCGTGCGCAGATTGATCACGGCCCGTGGGGGCGTAATTGCTGCTGAAAACCTACCAAACCAAAAAGGTAGCGTCATTCGGTTCACAGTTAAGGGGCAAATTGTGGGGCCACCGATAAACTAACAGCGATGATTTGAAGGGCGCGCAATCAATGCTCTTTTTGTGCTTCCGTAATCTAGCATTGCGTGTCCAGCTCTCCCTCAAGAAATCGCTCAAATGCGTCTAGATTGACGGGCTCGAACTGGCCAAATCCTTGCATCCATACGCTTGCAGTCTTCATCGCGTCTGGTTCCAGTTTACACCATTTCACCCGCCCACGTTTTTCCTGTGCGATCAACCCTGCCCGCATCAACAGTGTCAGGTGCTTAGAAATGGCGGCCAGCGACATCTCGAAAGGTTCAGCAACATCTGTCACGGCCATGTCGTCTTCCAACAACATGCTTAAGATCGCGCGGCGCGTGGGATCGGCAAGGGCAGCAAACACTGTATCTAGATTCTGGGTCATTGGGTGGATCATACTGCCACACATAGGCGTAGGAAAGCTCACAATCCATGATGGTTCATGTTGCGTGATGTGTATTGGAAACGCAGATGCCCAAATTCTGACGCGGTGAGCCCAATATCACGGGCCTGCGCGACTGTGATGTGGCGAATGTCTGATCGATCTGGCGTGAACGGTCGTCTGATAAGATGCTATATTTAATCAAGTATTTTCAGCGTGATGCATAGTCTGCGTTTGGTATTTCCTGATGGAGTCTTTCAAAATAAGTTTAAACGCAATTTGCGGCCTGATTTCGACGCCCACAACGCGCAATATTTGACGCTATTTGCGATCGAAAAGCACATGTAAGGATGTCTTGCGATCTCCCTTCTCTAACTGCTTTACACGCCTTGTGGCTGCGGGGTGTCACCAAAGCCTTAGTCGTACGGCGGATGATTTGGGTGTGAACCATTCCGCGATCAGCCGACATGTAAACGGGTCGGAGCCTCCCACGAGCTTGCTGTCGTTGACAGATATGAGGCCGATCTTGCTTTCGCTCGCTGGCAGTTTGGATATTGCTTCGGATTTGTTAAGTGAAGGTCGTAATTTTCCTTTTGCATCCCCTGATTTCTGAAGGGTCTGGATTGGACGCCCCACGACGTAATTTCTGCTCCTTTGCTTCACCAAGCAGATGCTCGGCGTTTGCGTTCACCCCTCTCTGTTGCGGCGGCGATTGCGGCGCAGGCCATCTATCTTGGATCAAATGAGTGTGTCGCCAAACGAATGTACCACGGGCCGGCTGACACAATGTTCTGACATGGGTATCACGTAGGGTGCATTTCAGCTGGTCTATGGCAGCCGCGGCGTGTGGCGTCACGCCATCCCTCAGGTCCGACTTTGGTTGCTGGATGGAACGGCACTCTTCAGGCGCTGTGTAAAGGTAAACCAATTGGTTGAATATATGAAATGGGGCAAAATTGGCAAAATCAGTGCTGTGACAGAATAACACAGTGAATTCAAAGCTCGTTAAATACTTATGATAACAACGCATTAGTCCCCAGAGTGGTTTGAAATTCAAACGGTTGACTCAAGGCCCACCCACCATTAGCAATCGCACAAGATTTCCAATTGGGGAACACCGTGTGAGCGAGCCTGATCATAAGCAGCAAATGCAGCAGCTTGAGGCTAGACTCGCCGCGGTAAAGCAGACACAACAGTGTGGCCCCAAGCAGGAAGAGCATTATTCTCAAGCGCAGCATGCGTGGCGGATGGTGATAGAATTGGTGGCCGGTTTAGGGATCGGTTTCGGCATAGGATACGGGTTAGATAGCCTGTTCGGGACGCTTCCCATCTTTATGTTGATCTTCACTATTCTGGGTCTGGTGGCCGGGATCAAAACGATGATCCGCAGTGCCAACGAGATGCAGGAGCAGCAATTGGCCGAGTTGGCCGAAAAGAATGACGCGGATCACACCGCAAAAGATGAGGGAGCCTGAGAATGGCAAGCGAAGCACAGGGCGAACAAGCTGGCGGGTTGGTTTTCCACCCTATGGACCAGTTCAATGTTGAATCGCTGTTTGGCGGTTCAGTCTCTTGGTACACGCCTACGAACGCAGCCCTTTGGATGGGCCTCGCGATCGTGGCAGTGTTAGGCCTGATGGTTTTGACAACAACCAAACGCTCGATCGTCCCTTCACGCGGCCAATCAGTTGCTGAACTGGCTTATGTCTTTGTCTACAAAATGGTCGAAGATATCACGGGTAAAGATGGTATCGTTTACTTCCCCTACATCATGACACTGTTCATGTTCATCGTCAGCGCCAACTTCCTTGCGCTGATACCGATGTCCTTTTCCCCTACATCACACTTTGCGGTGACCGTAGTGCTGGCGATGGCAGTGTTCTTAACAGTTACGATCCTTGGCTTCATTAAGAACGGTACAAAGTTCTTAGGCTTGTTCTGGGTATCTTCAGCCCCATTGGCGCTGCGCCCAGTTCTAGCGATCATCGAGGTTATCTCGTACTTCGTGCGGCCAGTTAGCCATTCAATTCGTTTGGCTGGCAACGTCATGGCGGGCCACGCGGTTATCAAAGTGTTTGCAGGTTTCGCTGCTATCGCAGTGGTAAGCCCCGTTGCAATCGCTGGTATCGCAGCAATGTACGCCCTAGAGATCTTGGTCTCTTTCATTCAGGCCTACGTATTTACAATTCTGACGTGTGTGTATCTCAAAGATGCGCTTCACCCCGGACACTAACGAACGACTTTCTAACAACCGCGGTCATTCGGCCGCTTATCTATCTAACTTCCAATCGTAAGGAGATTTCACATGGAAGGTGAACTAGCACACATCGGCGCAGGCCTCGCAGCAATCGGATCCGGCGCAGCCGCAATCGGTGTTGGTAACGTTGCAGGCAACTTTTTGGCAGGCGCATTGCGCAACCCATCCGCAGCAGCATCGCAAACAGCGACACTGTTTATCGGTATCGCTTTCGCAGAAGCTTTGGGGATCTTTTCGTTCCTCGTAGCTCTGTTGCTGATGTTTGCTGTCTAAGACAGATTAAACAACAGCGTTGTCTATGCCTTGCATAGGCGACAAGTTCCTTACGATTGGGCGGCGCGTTTCGATGCCCCGCCCGATGTAATGACCGCACAAACGGAGACCAAAATGGCAACCGATACACACAGTGCCGCTGAGGCTGCCGGCCCCGGCATGCCACAACTGGACTTCTCGACATGGGGTAACCAGATCTTTTGGTTGGTTATCACACTGTTCGTGATCTACCTTGTTTTGTCCCGCGTGGCTTTGCCGCGTATTGCTTCGGTTTTGGCCGAACGTAAGGGCACAATCACAAATGACATCGCCGCAGCTGAAGATTTGAAAGCCAAAGCATTGGATGCAGAAGCTGCCTATGACAAAGCATTGATCGATGCGCGTGCAGAAGCAGGCCGCATCGTGGCTGAGACTAAGGTTGGCATCCAAGCTGACTTGGACGCAGCCATCGCGAAAGCCGACACCAAGATTTCAGCGAAAGCTGCTGAAGGTGAAAAAGTCATTGCAGAAATTCGTGCAGGGGCTTTGGAGAACGTCAAAGACGTGGCCAAAGACACTGCCAAAGAAATCGTTGCAGCAATGGGTGGCAAAGCCGATGCTAAAACCATCACTGCCGCTGTGACCGCACGGATGAAAGGGTAAACGATATGCGCTTTACACAAATCACCCTGACAGGCGCGACTGCGTCACTGACTGCTAGCCCTGCGTTTGCGGCCTCTGGTCCTTTCATTTCGCTAGGCAACACAGACTTTGTTGTGATCCTTGGCTTCATAGCTTTCATCGGTATCTTGTTCTATTTCAAAGTGCCGGCCATGATCGGTGGCATGTTGGATCAACGGGCTGTTGGTATTCAATCCGAGATTGATGAAGCCCGCACATTGCGCGAAGAAGCACAGACATTGTTGGCTAGCTACGAACGTAAGCAACAAGAAGTGCAGGCCCAAGCGGACCGCATTGTTGCTGGTGCCAAAGACGAAGCAAATGCTGCTGCAGCACAAGCCCGCGAAGATCTGGCAGAGTCCATTGACCGTCGTATGGCCGCTGCAGAGGATCAAATTGCATCTGCCGAAGCGTCTGCTGTTAAAGAAGTTCGCGACCAATCAGTGACCATCGCGATTGCAGTGGCCCGTGATGTGATCGCAAAACAAATGACGGCTGCCAGTGGCAATTCGTTGATTGATGACGCGATTGCGCAAGTGGACGCAAAACTGCACTGATTCAGGTGTAGCATTAAAGAATACAAAAAGGCCCTAGCAATTTTGCTGGGGCCTTTTGCATTTCCATCAATGGCTTATTTCGTCGCGTGATCTAGGCGTTGTTGGGCAACCTTTTCGTTGCGCTGCGCCTTATGGTGGTCGCGCAAACTGGCCTCGACGTAGTCCATGTGTGCGTGAATGGCGTTCTTGGCCGCACCCCCGTCACGGGTCTGTAACGCGTCGTTTATCGCGCGGTGCTGGTCCAGCAATACCTGCTGGGTTGTCTGCTGGTTGAACATGACCCGCCGATTGTAAAACACACCCTCGCGCAGCAATTCGTACATTGAACGCATCATGTGCAACATCACAACGTTATGGCTGGCCTCGATGATGGCCATGTGGAATTGGGCGTCCAACTGCGCTTCGTCCTCAGGGGTCCGCTTAGGATCCGCAGTTTCCATTTTTAAGAATACTGCCTGCACAACCTTTAAATCGGTGTCCGACCCAAGACGGGCGGCACGTTCTGCAGCCAATCCTTCCATGTCACGCCGGAACGAAAGGTAATCGAACACCGCTTCATCGTGGCGGGCAAAAAGCTGGGTCAGGGCGGGGGCAAAGGCCGATCCCAAGACATCGGCCACAAAGACCCCTGCACCGGGTTTGGCGGTTAACAACCCGCTATTTTGGAGTGCACTAATGGCATCACGCAGGGACGGACGGGAAACACCTAACCGTTCTGCCAACTCACGTTCGGACGGTAGGCGCTCACCAGGCCGCAAAACACCGCGAAGGATCAATTCTTCGACTTGTCGGACAACGGCGGCGGATAGTTTTTCGGATTGTACGGCAGTGAATGGCATCGCGGTTCCTTCAATTGGTAATTTCATATGACCAAAATGGGCGCGGAGCAATTCGTTTGTCACGTTTGTTAGATGAAGGGCGAGTCTTAACCATCGATTAACCATGAAGTGAAAAGCTGTCAGTATGAAATTGATAGGACACTTTTTAGTTGCCTCGGCATTGGTTGGGTGCAACACACCGTTGTTGGGATTTCACGGTGTTGCGCCTGTCACCATTTCTGTCGATGGCTCCACGTTTGATGTGAGGGTTGAAAATTTACGGGCTCAAGCCATTCGCACCAACATGCAATACGCTCCACGCATGGGACCAATCGCTGGTCTGGCAAAAGCCGCGATTGAACAAGTCAGCGGGTGTAAAGTAGTGCAGGTTGTGGGCGATCAAGCCCTGGTAACTGCCGCGTTGAATTGCGGGAAAGGTCTACCCCCTCCCAAACCCATCGGCCAAGATTATGAGTGTTATTCTGTGGGTGGCTTGGGCGTTGCGGGCAATAGTTTGAACGGCCTAATTTTAGATTGCACACCCATTTTACGTCTTTAACGCACCGAAGCTGCAATAACTTGTGGATAAGTCGACGTATTACGCGGTTTCCAAGGGCTAGGAATTGACAAAACCCCACATGGGCCGTCACATTAGGGCTCCCGGCGGAATCACTTAAAAGGCAGGCTTTGCGCTTTTCCAAACTGAAACTGACAGGCTTTAAAAGCTTTGTTGACCCTACTGATCTAATCATCGCTGATGGCTTGACAGGTGTTGTGGGTCCAAATGGCTGCGGAAAATCCAATCTGTTGGAAGCGCTTCGTTGGGTCATGGGTGAAAACCGCGCTAAAGCGATGCGTGGCGGGGGGATGGAAGACGTAATTTTTGCCGGCACGGTCACACGACCTGCACGTAACTTTGCCGAAGTCACCTTGCAGATAGACAATTCCGAACGCCTTGCCCCTGCTGGTTTCAACGACACCGATGGGTTGGAAATTGTGCGGCGCATCACACGCGACGTTGGCAGTGCATACAAGGTGGCAGGTAAGGACGTGCGTGCACGTGATGTGCAGATGTTGTTTGCGGATGCATCGACGGGTGCCCATTCGCCTGCTTTGGTGCGTCAGGGCCAGATCGCGGAATTGATCAACGCAAAACCAAAGAACCGTCGCCGTATCTTGGAAGAGGCAGCGGGGATTTCAGGGCTGTATCAACGCCGTCACGAAGCCGAGTTGAAGTTGAAGGGGGCAGAGACAAACCTGTCCCGCGTCGACGATGTAATCGAACAGTTGGCCAATCAGTTGGGACAATTGGCCCGCCAAGCGCGTCAGGCTGCGAGGTACCGCGAGATAGGTGAAGGATTACGCCGCACTGAGGGTATGTTGCTGTATCGCCGTTGGCGTGAAGCCGATGATGCGCGTGCTGGCGCGGATGACACATTGCGTGGGCGCGTGACCGAAGCTGCACAGGCGCAGGGGCTGGTCCAACTGGCGATCAAGGCCCGCACTGCAGCTGAAGCCGCATTACCAGTAATGCGTGAGGAAGAAGCAATTGCAGCGGCAATTATGCAGCGTTTGATTGTGCAGCGTGATACGTTGGATGATCAAGAGGCCCAGGCGGCGCAAGTCATCGTAACCCTGACAAACCGCATTGCCCAACTGACCCGCGATATCGAACGCGAAGGCGGATTGAACCGTGATGCGGGCGAAACGATTGAACGCCTTGAATGGGAAGCGCGTGAGCTGGCGAAGGCCAGCGAAGGGCATGATGATCGGCTAGAGGCGGCAACCGAGGGCGCACAAGAAGCCGCGCAGGCTTTGCAGGCGCGTGAAGCTGATTTAGGTGAAAAGACCGAAGATGTGGCGCGATCGGCTGCACGACATGGATCAGCCCACCGTCTTTTGCAGGACAGTCGTCAGACCGAAGAAAAATCAGAGTCTGAGGCGGCCAAGGCCCGTGACGCGGTAGACCAAAGTCGGGCGGCGTTAACGCAGGCTGGTGAAGATTTTGTTGTCGCGCAAGCATCGTCTGTTACGGCTGAGGTCACGGCGCAAAGAGCTGATGATGCATTGAACGCTGCAGAGAATGCCCGCGCCGAAACGCAATCGCGTGAGTCGGATGCGCGGGCGGAACGCTCTGAGGCGGAGGGCGAGATGAACGCGCTTCGCGCAGAGACAGGAGCGCTGGCCAAACTGGTGGAACGCGACACGGCTGAAGGCGGTCAAATCTTGGATCGTTTGCAGGTTCAACAAGGGTTTGAAAAAGCGCTGGGTGCCGCATTGGCAGATGACCTGCGTGCGCCCGAGGTTGAGGGTGATGGCCCATCAGGTTGGGCGGTCATGCCGCCATATGACACGGATCAGATGTTGCCGGAGGGGATCACTCCACTGACGCAACACGTATCGGTGCCCGATGTTTTGGTCCGTCGCATGAGCCAAATTGGCTTGGTAGATGCTGATGACGGTGGGCGATTGCAGGCTGCATTAAAACCGGGTCAACGCTTGGTTTCACCAGAGGGCGATCTGTGGCGTTGGGACGGTTATCGCGCTTGGGCAGAAGATGCGCCAAGTGCAGCAGCTTTGCGTTTGCAACAGTTGAACCGTTTGGAAGAATTGAAGCAATCGTTGGAACAAGCATCGCACCGCGCGGATGGTGCCCGTGGTGCCCACGAGGCGTTAACATCGCGATTGACGGAATTGACCGAGGCCGACCGCGCAGCCCGTGAAGCCCGTCGTGAAGCGGACCGCATGGTTGCGGATGCGGGCCGTGCGTTAAGCCGATCAGAGGCGGATCGCAATCTGGCTGAGGGTCGTCTGGAATCGTTGGGCTTGGCGGTGAAACGTCACGAAGAGGAAGCTATGGGTGCGCGTTCCCGTGTGCTTGAAGCTGAACGCGCGATGATTGATCTGGGCGATCTTGAAGTTGAACGAGGTTTAGTCGATGACTTGCGCATGACGGTTGAAGCTGCGCGGATTACGATGATGTCACGGCGTTCCGCCCATGATGAGGTCCGCCGCGAAGGGGATGCGCGATTGAAGCGTAGCCAAGAAGTGACCAAGGAAATAAGTGGATGGCGTCACAGGTTGGAGACAGCGGAAAAACGCAGTACTGAATTGGTCGAACGCAAGGATACCTCGGAAGCTGAGCTGAAGGTTGCGAGCGCTGCACCCGCGGAACTGACGGCCAAGCGCGATGAATTGAGCCTTGCGAATTCGGAAGCTGAAGTACGCAAAGCAGGCGCTACCGATGCGCTAAGTGTTGGTGAGGCTGCGTTGCGTGAAACATCAATGAACGAACGCGACACGGAACGTTTGGCGTCCGAGGCCCGCGAGGCTCGTGCGCGTGCAGAAGCCCGCGCCGAAGCTGCGCGTGAGACGGTGACAGCGGCGGCGGAACGTATTGCTGAAGAACAACAAAAGACCCCGAACCAGCTGCTGACCGCATTGGATGTTAACCCTGACGAGATGCCAGCGTCTGATGTTCTTGAAGCGGATGTGAACCGCCTGAAACGTCAGCGTGATGCTTTAGGCGCTGTGAACTTGCGGGCCGAAGAAGATGCCAAAGAAGTGCAAGTTGAGCACGATACGCTGGTCAACGAGAAGGCTGATTTAGAAGAGGCAATAAAGACCCTGCGCAGTGGGATTGCCAGTTTGAACCGTGAGGGGCGTGAACGCTTGCTGACCGCGTTTGAGCAAGTGAATACGAACTTTGCATTATTGTTTACGCATCTGTTTGGCGGTGGTGAAGCGAGCCTGGTGATGGTGGAAAGTGACGACCCGCTGGAAGCTGGCCTTGAGATTATGTGCCAACCACCGGGCAAGAAACTAAGCACACTAAGCCTGCTGTCAGGTGGTGAACAAACCCTGACGGCGATGGCGCTGATCTTTGCTGTGTTCTTGGCCAACCCAGCGCCGATCTGTGTGTTGGACGAGGTTGACGCGCCTTTGGACGATGCCAACGTGACGCGGTTTTGTGACCTGTTGGACGAGATGTGCCGCCAGACAAATACACGATTTCTGATCATCACACACCACGCGGTAACTATGGCCCGGATGGACCGCTTGTTTGGGGTTACAATGGCAGAGCAGGGCGTGAGCCAGCTTGTTTCAGTGGATCTTAAGAAGGCGTCGGCTATGGTGGCTTAATGCCACCATCTGATTTTATAGGTTCTTTAGCAGTCTGGGTGTTGGCCACGCATCAGCGGGTAGGCCAAGGCGTTTTTGTTCGGCCTGAACCGCGTCACGTGTACCTGCCCCTAAAATCCCATCGATCTTACCCACATTGTACCCACGTTTTTGTAACTTGGATTGCAAGCGCTTCATTTGCGCCGCTTGTAGACCTTGATCGGGGTCGCCTGTTTCATAAGCTGCGGCCCCTTGTAAACGGGTTGCAAAATAGGCTGCTGTCAGGACGTAGGTGAAGGATTGGTTCCACTTAAAGTAAACGTTGAAGTTTGGGTAAGCAAGAAATGCTGGTCCTTTGTGTCCTTGTGGTAGGATCAAAGAGGCGGGCAAATTTGACAGCTTTCCTTGACGTGGGCGCACACCCAACGCCTGCCACTGTTTGGTGGAAAATGTCGTGTTTAGACCACTTTTTGACCAATCCAAATTGGAAGGCACAACAACTTCTTGCAGCCAAGGTTGACCCGCGTTCCATCCCAGATGTTGCAGCATCTTGCCACCTGACATCAGTGCATCAGCAGCAGAAGTTTTGAGGGACACGCGCCCGTCACCATCTGCATCAACGCCGTTTTCTAAAATGTCGCGGGGCAGCATCTGCACCATGCCAATTTCGCCTGCCCATGCGCCTGTTGTACGGCTTGGATCAAACTGCCCGCGTTCATAAAGCGTCATCGCTGCGAATACCTGTGGGCGAAACAATTCTGGGCGACGGCAATCGTGGGCCAATGTAACAAGTGCGTTGGCGGTGTTAAAATTCCCTTGAAACGCGCCAAAGTCGGTCTCAAATGCCCAAAAAGCCAATAGGACGTGCCGGTTCACACCATAAGTTGATTCCACGTTGTCAAAAACGCGATCAAACCGTTTGGCGTTGCTGCGACCAGAATTGATGCGGCTGGATGAAATTAGGCGTTGTGAGAATTCGAGGAAGGGCTTTTGGAATACCCCTTGTGCGCGATCCGCTTTAAGGACTTTGCCATCTTGGCGTACACCTGACAGAAATGCAGATGCATTGGCTGCGCTTATTCCTTTTGAAACGGCTTCTGATTTTAGCCCATTTTTAAAGCTGTTGAATGATCCGCCACATTGGGCATGTGCCGTTATTGGCAATAAAAAGGCGGCTGCTAAAGCAAGGATTCGCATGAATATGTCCGTTATAAAATGGCAACAAATGCCGTGATGATTACCGCAAAACCCCAAGCCTTCCAAAGAATAAGACAAGCGGCGTCGATATCGGCGGGACCAGCGGTAAGGGTACCAGTCGGATGAACCAAGGGGAAATTCTGCATTTGGCCCTCATATGCGCGTGGGCCTGATAGGGCGACATTGATCGCGCGGGCCATTGCGGCTTCGGGCCAGCCTGCGTTTGGGGAACGATGTAATTTGGCGTCTGCGATGATGTCGCGCCACTGGCCGTGGACGCCTGCGGGCAGCGCTATCAATGCGGCAGTGATGCGTGCAGGGATAAAATTTAGCAGATCGTCAAAACGGGCGGACGCCCAGCCGAAATCTTCATGGCGTTCTGTGCGATAGCCGATCATGCTGTCGGCTGTGTTGACGATTTTGTAGACCATTAGTGCAGGTAAGCCCCCAATCAGGAACCAAAATATGGGCGCGATGACCCCGTCACTTAGGTTCTCTGCCCCGCTTTCTATTGCGCCACGTGCGACTGCGGCTTGGTCCATGTTTTTGGTGTCACGGCCAACGATCATCGCGACCTGTTGGCGACCTTCGCTGAGTGACATGCGCAGCCCGCTTGCAACGGCTTTAACGTGGTGGACCAGAGATTTTTGTGCCAAAAGGATTGCAGTGATTATGATTGTCAAAAATCCGCCGAACAGGCTGATGACGTAACCTAAGACGGCAGCACCTAAGACCAATGCGATCAAGGTAACGACGCCATTGCGCTTCGCGCTTTGTCCGTGATTGTAGTGCGTATCACACCATTTGATCAGGTTCCCCATTAAGACAGCGGGATGGGGCAGACGAGTCCAGATCCATTTCGGTTCGCCGAAAACTGCGTCGAGCAGCATTGCGAACAATAACAACGCAGCAGTGCTCATAATACGTCTTTCAGCCTTGCCCAATCCAGTGGATGTGGAAGTCCAAGGCGTAGCCATCGTGAGCTGTAGGGGAACACGCGGGACCAGATGTGCGATTGTGCCAAACGATCCTGCCACATGGCTGCGTCGCCCACATCGTAAAGCCGAAATAAGGTGGTGCCGCCGACAACGGTTGCCCCTTTGGCAGTCATCATTTTGTCCAGTTTTGCGCTGTCTTTCTTAAGGCGGGCACGGGTTTGTATGGCCCATTCTTGATCGTTCAGTGCCTGTGCACCGATCGCAAGCGCAGGTCCAGAGACAGGCCAAGGACCAAGCATGGCTTTTAATTGCTCGATCAGGACAGGATCACCAATCGCAAAGCCCAGCCGTAGTCCAGCAAGGCCCCAAAATTTGCCAAAGCTTTTCAAGATGACGGTGTTTGGTTCTTCAGCTTGTTGTATAAGCGACTGATCGGGCGTCACATCGCAAAAGCTTTCGTCGATAATGCGCAAACGTGCTGTGATTTCGTTGGTCTGCCATACCCGCCCGTCAGGGTTATTGGGATGAACAACAACTTGGGCCGTTGCGGTTCCCTCATTCCCCCACCCAGCGAGATCGAAAGCTGCTGCATGTTCGTTGTATGTTGGCCCAGCAATTGCTACGACACCTTTTACAGCAAGCCGTGGCATATTTGCGATCAAGCTGGACGCGCCGGGTGCAGCAAGGACCGCCACCGTGTCAGGAACGTTCCAAAATCTGCGCGCTGCTTCAATTAAATGGGTTGCGGCAGTTTGATCTGGCAGCGCTGTCCATGCATCAGGTGATACAGCGTTAGCGGCATATGGTAGTGGGTTAATTCCAGTTGAAAGGTCAATCCAATTGCTGCGTGCACCACCGTATTGACGGACGGCAGCATCTAATCCGCCGCCGTGATCTCTTAACTTTTGGGGCACAATGGGTACTTTCACTGGAATGGGCGTGGGCAGTTTTTTGCCGAATTTCCCCTTACAGGAAATGAAAAGAAGCTGATATTCAAGGCCTGTTAATAAACTTAACGAATTACAGATTTTGTTAACGTGTTGTTAGGATTTTAGGCAACAAGTGATAGGAAATTATTAAGGATGTTTGCAAAAAGCGAATGCGGGGGGAAGATGAACGTTCTTATCGTCGAAAGTCAGCCAGAGTTGGGAGAGGTTTGGAAACGTCACCTTGAACGCGCAGGTATGTTGGTCACCCTAGTTGATGATCAGGAACAAGCGATCGCCCATTTTACGGATGACTGCCCGGAAATTATCATTCTTGACCTGGTACTCGTGGATGGTTGCGCCTTGGCAATTTCAGATTTTGCCAGTTACCGTTGCCCAAACGCGCAGGTCATTTTTGTAACAGATACGACATTCTTTTCGGACGGTTCGATCTTTGCCCATGCTCAGAATGCTTGTGCGTATTTGCAAAGCAATACGCCGCCAGAAGATTTGGCGGCGATGGTAGAACATTATGCGGGATATGATGCGCAAAGGGCTACAGTCGCGACTAACCCCGACCGTGAGGCGTCATAAAGCCGATTTCTGGATTGATCGGGATAATCCGATGCGGGTTTATGCTTTCGTGGCTGTAGTGGTAGTGGCGCACGATGTGGTTCATGTTGACCGTCCCCTCTACGCCATGCCATTGATACAATTCGCGTGTGTAGGCCCATAAGTTTGGGTGGTCGACGATCCGCTTTTTGTTACATTTGAAATGTAGGTGATAGACAGCATCAAAGCGCACCAAGGTTGTGAAAAGCCGCCAATCCGCTTCTGTAATTGTATCGCCCATAAGATAGCGATTGCTGCTTAACCGCTCCTCAAGCCAACCAAGCGTGTCGAACAGTGGGTGTACTGCCTCGTCGTATGCCGCTTGCGTGGTGGCAAATCCACATCTGTAAACCCCGTTGTTGAGCGTGTTGTAGATGCGGTCGTTCACGGGTTCGATTTCCGCATGCAAGTGTGCAGGCCATAGATCGTCGGTGTTGCCTGTCACGTCATTGAAGGCCGAATTGAACATCCGAATGATCTCAGAACTTTCGTTGCTGACAATTGTATTTTGGTGCTTGTCCCAAAGGATTGGCACCGTCACGCGGCCAGAGAATTTAGAATCTGCGCGGGTGTAGATGTCACGTGCAAATGGCAGGTCGAACAAAGTGTCTCCATCTGCCCCATGATCGTCTTTTCCAAAGGTCCATCCGTCTGACAACATATCTGGGTGAACTGTGGAAATGCTAATGTGGTCCGCAAGGTTTTTAATTTGGCGAAAGATCAGGGCGCGGTGGGCCCAAGGACAAGCATCACTGACGTAAAGGTGATAACGACCTGCCTCCGCTTTGAACCCGTCACGTCCTGTTGGACCTGCTGATCCGTCCGTCGTGATCCAATTGCGGAATTTCGCGCTGGAACGCTCGAATTTTCCACCCGTTGATTCGGTGTCATACCAAGTGTTATGCCAGACGCCGTCGATCAAAAGACCCATTTAAATTTCCCCTATTCTGCTAGGTCGTTGGTAAAGTGTTGCTGATTTTTAGGCCAGAGCGGTGTCTGCGCATCCCCTCTGCGTGAATGCACAGACTGGGAATTTTTAGGTCTGACACAAATTTTAACTTGCAGCGGGTAGAAGATGGGTCATTCTACACTTGGAATATGGAGGCTGCTAATGACAACATTTGTACCCAAAGAAGTGCAGGCTGGTTTGGATCGAGCCCGATTGGCACGCCTTAAGAAAGCGTCGCGTCTGCGGCTGTCTGCGGATGGCGTAACCTATAAGGTTTTAAGCATGAGGAAGACGGGGTTTTCGGTTGATGCGGAAACTGTGCCACAATTGCGTGGCTTGGTGGATTTATATGATGGGGCCATCCACTTGTTCCAATGCCTGATCGTTGCACATGAGAACGAAGGGGATGAAATGCGCTTTGAGTTTAAGCGCCTGACAGCTGTATCAGATCAGCCCACTCTTGATTTCGTGCGTAAGGTTGATGCACCGATTGCACTGATCGAAGATATTCGCTGAATTTATCCACGCAGGTGCACAGCACACGGACCTACCCAGCCAAAGGCGCACATGACCCGCGCCTTTGATGGTTTCTATTGAAGGTCACCAAAGGCTTTGGCCAAGCGATCGACCGCTTCTTGAACCCGCGCCCGCGGTGTTGCGATATTAAACCGCAAGAAACTGTCTCCACCTGTCCCGAATGTAGGCCCGTGGCTTACCGCAATCTGTGCGCCTTTTTCGACACGTTGGGTAAAGTCTTCGCGGCTCATGCCTGTGCCGTCAAAATCGACCCAAGATAGATATGTCGCCTCTAGGTTCATCGACGCAAGGCCGGGAATAGCGTTTACGCCCGCATCAAAGAGTTTACGGTTGCCGTCAAGATATTCGACAAGTCCATCAACCCATTCTGCGCCTGCAGGGGAATAGGCAGCTGTTGCCATGAACAGTCCAAACGAATTGGCAGAAAGCCCCATTGCGGCCATGCGTCCTGCGAATTTCGCATGTAAATCAGGATCTTCAATGATCACGTTGCCTGAGTGCGATCCGGCAATATTGAAGGTCTTGGTTGTGGCTGTCATCATAACCAATCGATCCGTGATCCCGTCAATCAGGCTCATCGGAGTGTGCGTGTGGCCGGGCATCACAAGATCGTGGTGAATTTCATCAGAGACAAGAACAAGATCGTGGCGTTTGGCGAAATCTGCAACCTGCTGTAATTCGGCCTTGGTCCAAACCGTGCCGCCAGGATTATGGGGTGAGCAAAGAATAACCATCTTCTCGTTGCCAGTCATTTGCGCATCATATTTTTCGAAATCCATTTCGAAACGGCCTTTGTTGTTGACCAATTCACACTCAACAACCTGACGCCCAGCAGCGTTAATTACTTTGGCAAACGCGTGATACACAGGCGTGAACAAAACAACGCCGTCACCTGCTGCGGTGAACGCGTCGACACACATCGCGGTGCCGTTGACCAAACCGTGTGTTGTGAAAATCCACGACGGATCAACTTTCCATCCGTGGCGTGTGTCCATCCACCAATTGATCGCTGCCTTATATTTGGAATCGTTCCCAAAATATCCCATCATCCCGTGATCGACTTGTCCTTGCACCGAATCCAAAACGCATTGGGGTGGGCGGAAATCCATGTCAGCCACCCACATCGCGAGACCTGTGTCTGTTGGGACGCCGTAGATTTCCTCCATCATGTCCCATTTTACACAATGGCTGCCGCGGCGCTCGATGATGTCGTCAAAGCTCATGGGGTCTCTCCGTGGTTAATTTTGTTTGATGCAAGCTAGCTGGATATGACGGCGGCGCAAGAGGCGTTGCGACGGGGCGCACATTGTCCTACATCACAGCCATGATACGTCCTATTTTATTACACCCCGACCCCCGCCTGAAAAAATCTTGCGCAGTTGTGCCGGATTTGACGGATGAATTGCGCACGCTTGCCGATGATATGTTGCAGACTATGTATGATGCCCCCGGCGTCGGTTTGGCCGCACCCCAAGTTGGTATTTTGCAACGGCTTATCGTTTTGGATTGTGTAAAGGAGGAAGGTGAAATCGCCCGTCCTTTGATTATGTTCAATCCAGAGGTTATCGCGTCATCTGACGAGTTGAATGTGTATGAAGAGGGTTGTCTTTCGATCCCCGAACATTTCGCTGATGTGACCCGCCCCGCACTGGTACAAGTGCGCTGGATGGACCGCGATGGACAGGAGCAATCCGAAGAAATGGACGGCCTTTGGGCGACCTGTGTTCAACACGAGATTGACCACCTTGAAGGCAAGCTGTTCATTGACCATATCAAACCCTTGCGCCGCCAGATGATCACCCGAAAGATGGTGAAGCTGAAACGCGAATTGGCGCGAGGTTAAGCGATGGCTGTTCTAGATATCGTTCTTTGGCCTGACACGCGGTTAACCGAAACCTGTGTTCAGATCGAAGAAGTGACCGACGAAATCCGAACGCTTGCGCAGGATATGTTGGACACGATGTATGCGGCCAAGGGGCGTGGTTTGGCGGCCTCACAGGTTGGTGCGATGCACCGCGTGTTTGTGATGGATGTGGGGTGGAAAGAAGGCAAATCCGATCCGCTGATTTGTATCAATCCGATGTTGTCAGAAATTGGCGAAGATCGAGCCACAATGGAGGAGGGCTGCTTGTCTATTCCGGGTGTCTTGGCAGAAGTGAATCGTCCCTCACAAGTACAACTGGTGTGGTCCTCGCTTGAGGGCGCGCGGTATGTGCAATCTTTTGACGGATTTGGGGCTGCATGTGTTCAACATGAGTTGGATCATCTTGATGGGATCGTGACGTTAGATCATCTAAGCGCAGATATTCGCGTTGATCTGATTGCAGAATACCAGGCCGCACAGTGACCGTTCGTCCGTTTTTGAAGTGGCCTGATAAACGGCTTCGCACGGCGGTGGATGAGGTCATAGAAATTACAAATGCCATTAAATCCACTTGGGCTGATATGGTCAACACGATGGATGCCATGCCCGGTGTTGGGCTTGCCGCACCGCAGATTGGTGTGATGATGCAGTTGGCTGTTGTCGACGCTTCACAAGAACGCAATCGGCGTATCTTGTTAGCCAATCCGTCGATATTGGCTGCATCGGAAGAAATGAATACCTATGATGAAGCCAGCCCGAATTTGGTTGGGGTTTCTGCACCAATCACACGTCCCAAGAATGCTACCGTTAGATATCTGAATGAGGACGGCGTGATCACCCGCCGCGATTTTACTGGGCTTGAGGCGACAAGCGTGCAGCATCAGATCGATCATCTGCAAGGCAAGATGTATTTCGATAATCTTGGGCGTGTTAAACGCGATATGCTTCTGCGAAAAGCACGTAAGGCTTGAATGGAAAGGTGTGCCAGTGGCGCACCAGTGCGAGGGAAATATGCGAATAATTTTTATGGGCACACCGGATTTTTCGGTCCCAGTTCTTCAGGCCCTTGTGGATGCGGGTCATAATGTCGTTGCGGTTTATTCCCAGCCACCCCGTCCAGCTGGCCGTGGTAAAAAAGATCGCCCAAGTCCCGTTCAATCAAAAGCCGAAGCGCTGGGCTTACCGGTTCGGTATCCGGTGAGTGTACGCACAGATGAGGCGCTTGCTGACTTTAAATCGTTGAATGCAGATATTGCCGTGGTTGTCGCATACGGGTTGATCCTGCCGCAGTCGATTTTGGATGCCCCGAAAAAGGGTTGCCTTAACATTCACGCAAGCCTCCTCCCACGTTGGCGTGGGGCGGCGCCTATTCACCGTGCGATTATGGCTGGTGATGCTGAAACAGGCGTTTGTATCATGCAGATGGAAGCGGGGTTGGACACTGGTCCGGTTCTGACCCGTCACACCACGGCCATTGGTGAAACAGAAACAACACTTCAATTGCATGATCGACTTAGTGATATTGGCGCGTCGGCCATTGTCGACGCATTGGCGGACTTGGATCATCTAGTGCCAAAGGCGCAACCTGAGGATGGCGTGACTTATGCCGCCAAGATCGACAAGGCGGAGGCTGCGATTGATTGGAAGAAGTCAGCGGTTGAAATTGATCGGCTCATCCGTGGTTTGTCCTCATTTCCCGGTGCGTGGTTCGATATGAAGGGCACACGTGTCAAAGTTTTGGGTTCGGTTCTGGTCAATCAAAATGGTGGGGCGGGTTGCGTATTGGATGATGCCTTAACTGTCGCTTGTGGCGACGGCGCTGTTCGTCTGACACACTTGCAGCGGGCTGGCAAAAGTGCGCAGGATGCAGTGCAATTCCTTAACGGTTGGCCAATGCCCGCCGGAACACAGCTTTAACGGATAAAACCCCATGTTTCCTACAATGATAGGTACAGTTGTGATCGCAGGTATTGTCGGATACCTTGCCGAGAAAATGAATTTTACCCACAATGGGATTCTTCAATCAATCATCATCTGCGTGGGCGGTGCGTTCTTGTTCTACTTCGTTCGGTTGATGTTTGGCATTGGCTTCAACAGCGCAGGCCTAAACGCAATCGCATCTTCAATTGGCGCGTTGGCTATCATTCCAACCCACTGGCGCAAATAGCCGCGTTCACTTCTTAGGTTTAAACGGTGCCATACCAGCGCGTGCAAGTTCATCTGCGCGCTCGTTCTCTGGATGGCCCGCATGTCCTTTGACCCATTTCCATGTTACCTGATGTTGCGCGTTCACAGCATCCAAGCGTTGCCAAAGTTCCGCATTTGCCACAGGTTTCTTGGCGGAATTCTTCCAGCCGTTTTTCTTCCACCCAAAGATCCAACTGGTGATCCCGTTTTTGACGTAGTTGCTATCGGTCACAATGGTGATTTCGGTGTTGCGCGTAAGGGATTCTAGAGCGTTGATTGCGGCCAACAACTCCATCCGGTTGTTGGTGGTCGCGGGTTCGCCGCCCTTTAGCGTGCGTTCTTTGACAACAGTTGCGCCGTCTTTAGCTTGCAATAGTGCACCCCAGCCACCTGGACCCGGATTGCCGCTGCATGCGCCATCTGTGTATGCGATTAATTTAGCCATATGCCCGCACGCATATCCAATTTGCCATGACGCCGTCCATCCCCAAAGAGCATCCTGAAGTATGATCTTTGACGCTAAGCCCTGCGTCTTCCAACAGCGCATTTAATTCGTCTAATTTATAATAGCTATATTTGCGCCCGATCCCATCGCGTTTTTCGCCGATGCCTTCCTTCACTCCGATATGGAAAATCCCATTGGGTTTCAGGGATTTCGAAAGGGCGGCAAGGTGGCGTGGCATATCGGCTTTGGTTGCATGCAGCAGGCTGAAATTTGCCCAAATGCCATCGTATATGTCCGTACCGTCGATATCGTCGAAGGATGCGCAAACGGCATTCACACCCAAGTGTTGTGAAGCAAGTGCGACCATTTCTGAGACAGCGTCGGTGGCTGTTACCTGTAAGCCTGCCTGTGCCATCTTGCCCGCAGCCGCGCCGGGCCCGCACCCCAGATCCAGGACATGCCCGTTTGATGGGATGACTGCGATGAACGCGGTCAATGCAGGGTCATCCGCGTTGTCTTCGTCTGTCATTGCGGCGTATTCGTCGGCTTGTGCTGCATAGACGTCGACGGTTTCTTGGTCACTCATTGTGGTTGGCCTACATCTCGCAGGATGCGCGGCACTTTAAATTCCACATTCTCGACGGCAGTTTCTACCATCTCACTGGTCACGTCATAGCGGGCTTTGAAGGCGTCGATGACTTCGTTGATCAAAACTTCGGGTGCTGAAGCTCCAGCTGTAATCCCGATTGAGGAAATGCCTTCTAAGCTGCGCCAGTCAATGTCCGTAGCGCGCTGCACCAGCTGTGCATATTTGCAGCCAGCGCGGGCACCTACTTCGACCAGTCGTTTTGAATTGGAGGAATTTGGTGCGCCGACGACCAAAATAGCATCGCATTTTGGCGCCATTGCTTTTACCGCCTCTTGGCGATTGGTTGTTGCGTAGCAGATGTCTTCTTTGTGTGGCCCAACGATCTTGGGAAAACGATGTTTTAATGCGGCGACGATATCAGCGGTGTCATCGACGCTAAGGGTGGTCTGCGTGACGTAAGCAAGTTGATCCGGGTTGCGGACTAAAACGTTGTCTACGTCTTCAGGTGTCTCAACCAGTAAGACTTCGCCATCTGGAAGTTGTCCCATCGTACCAACTGTTTCGGGGTGTCCTTCATGCCCAATCATAATCATTTGCAATCCTTGATCAGAATGGCGCTGAGCTTCGATATGGACCTTGCTGACCAGCGGGCAGGTGGCGTCTACAAATACCATCTGACGGGCTTGGGCTGCATTTGGCACTGATTTTGGAACGCCGTGTGCAGAAAAAATAACAGGGCGGTCATTTGGGCATTCGTCTAGTTCTTCTACAAATATAGCACCTTTGTTGCGCAACCCGTCGACCACGAATTTATTGTGAACAATTTCATGGCGAACATAAACGGGTGCCCCCCACTTTTCGATCGCCATTTCCACGATCTTAATCGCACGATCTACGCCGGCGCAAAATCCACGTGGTGCCGCAAGATATAGTGTCAAAGGGGGTAAAGGCATGGCTGTCTCCATCGTCTGTTGTGATAGAGGTAATGCGGTCCGTCAGGCAGGTCCACCCCGTCAAATGATGCAACAAGTGTTTGTGCCGAAATAGGGGGAGTGTGTCGCCGGCGTTTGCCGACGATCTATCTTTAGTCTTCTACCGCAACTGTGTTGCTTGGTTCTGGATTATATTCACGCGGTGGGCGTCCAAGAACGTCCTTCAGTTCATCCAATTCGATGAAGTTGTCAGCCTGACGGCGCAATTCATCCGAAATCATTGGTGGCTGACTGCGGATTGTAGACACAACAGAAACACGCACACCTTGGCGTTGGATGCTTTCAATCAATGGACGGAAATCGCCGTCCCCTGAAAATAAAACGATGTGGTCGACGTGTGGTGCCAATTCCATCGCGTTCACGGCCAATTCGATGTCCATGTTGCCTTTGACTTTGCGACGACCCATGCTGTCTGTGTATTCTTTGGCCGGTTTTGTGACCATGGTGAAGCCGTTGTAGTTTAGCCAGTCCACAAGTGGACGGATTGGGGAATACTCATCGTTTTCTAAAAGTGCAGTGTAATAAAATGCACGTAGCAATTTGCCGCGACGCATGAACTCCTTGCGCAATAGTTTATAGTCGATATCGAATCCAAGGGCCTTCGCTGCGGCATACAAATTCGACCCATCAATAAACAACGCGAGCCGTTCGTCTTTATAAAACATTAAAATGTCCTTTAGATAAAAAAACTCAGCCAACAGTTCCGTGAGTGAAAAAGATAAATACGGCTGCGATATGTCTGTTAAATATCTCTTTTGTTTATTGTGACAAGATATCATTCGATTTATAAGGGGAAATACGCCGATGACGTTAGCAAAAATGATCATCGCGATGGGAAGTAACCAGAAGTCGGCCATGGGGTCGCCAAAGGTAACTTTACGTCAAGCAGCCGAATCGCTGACAAGCCGTGGTGGAGTGATTCGAAAATTAAGCACATTTTACCAGACACCATGTTTTCCAGCTGGTGCGGGTCCAGACTATGTGAACGCTGCACTGTTGTTAGATGCTGATTGGACGCCAGCCGAAGCTATGGGTCATCTTCATGCTATCGAGCTGGAGTTTGGTCGAGAACGTGTGCAGCGTTGGGGGCAGCGGACATTGGATCTTGATCTGATCGCATTCGACGATGTTGTGTCACCGGACCTTGAAACCTACGAGGTATGGCGTGATTTGGCGCCCGATGTGCAAAAGATGCGCGCGCCAACGGATTTGATTTTGCCCCATCCACGGGTCCAGGATCGTGCTTTTGTGTTGGTGCCTATGTTGGATGTGGCAGGTGATTGGGTGCATCCCGTTAGCGGATTAAGCGTTCAGCGGATGTTGGACAGCATTTCGAGTAGCGAGATATCACAAGTAATACCTTTGAAACGGTGACAATGGCGCTTGTAAACCTGGACAAAGGTCAATAACCACTGGCCTTCAATACTTCCCAGATTTTGGAGCTTGGCGATGGCCCGCGTAACCGTAGAAGACTGTGTAGACAAGGTACCCAACCGTTTTGACCTTGTTATGCTTGCATCCCACCGTGCGCGTGAGATTTCCGCTGGCTCTGCTGTCACTGTCGATCGTGACAATGACAAGAATCCAGTTGTTTCCCTGCGCGAGATTGCAGAAGAAACCCAAAGTGCTGATGATCTGCGCGAACGCATGATCGAAAGCAACCAAACGCAGATTGAGGTCGATGAGGCCGAAGAAGATGCGATGGCTTTGTTGATGGGCACTGAGCAGGACAAACCTGAAGAAGACAGCATGAATGAAGAAATGTTGCTTCGTCAGTTGATGGCTGCACAAGGCCAAAGCTAACGCTTTAACGCTAGGATGCGGACCAAATGATATCTGCCGACGAACTGATCGCGCTGGTCCGAACCTACAATCCCAAAACGAATGAAGTGCTGATACGGGCTGCCTATGACTACGGGGGTGCTATGCATGATGGACAGTTCCGTCATTCAGGCGAGCCGTATTTTAGCCATCCTGTTGCTGTTGCCGCGATTTTGGCAGAGCAGCAGTTGGATGACGCCACCCTGATCACCGCCCTTTTGCATGACACAATCGAAGATACAGACGCGTCTTATGCATCTGTGACCGACTTGTTTGGGGAAGATATCGCCAAGCTAGTTGATGGCGTCACGAAGCTGACCAATCTTCAGCTGAATAGTTCTGAAACCAAGCAAGCAGAAAATTTCCGCAAATTGTTTATGGCGATGTCTAAGGACATGCGCGTAATCTTGGTCAAGCTTGCAGACCGATTGCATAATATGCGGACGATCAAATCCATGCGTCCTGACAAGCAGGTTCAAAAAGCGCGTGAAACGATGGATATTTTTGCACCTCTTGCTGGGCGAATGGGTATGCAATGGATGCGTGAAGAGCTTGAGGATTTGGCGTTCCACGTTCTTAACCCCGAAGGTCGCTCAAGCATTATGCGCCGGTTTGTTACGCTGCAGCGTGAAACTGGTGATGTGATCCAGCGGATCACGGGTGACATGCGTCTTGAGTTGGAAAAGGCGAATATAGACGCAGAAGTATTTGGGCGTGCCAAAAAGCCATATTCGATTTGGCGCAAGATGCAGGAAAAAGACCAGTCCTTTAGTCGACTTAGCGACATCTATGGTTTTCGCATTATTACCCGTAGCGAAGAAGACAGTTATCGGACTTTGGGTGCAATTCATCAGCGGTGGAGCGCAGTTCCAGGGCGGTTTAAGGACTATATCAGCCAACCGAAGACCAATGGGTACCGTTCGATTCACACAACCGTTTCCGGGCGCGATGGTAAACGGGTGGAGGTCCAAATACGTACCCGCCAGATGCACGATGTTGCTGAAACAGGGGTTGCGGCACACTGGTCTTATAAAGATGGGGTACGTTCGCAAAATCCCTTTGCCGTTGATCCTGCTAAGTGGATTGCGCAACTGACTGAACAGTTTGACGGCGAAGACGATCACGAGGATTTTCTCGAAGCGGTCAAGCTTGAGATGTATTCGGATCAGGTGTTTTGCTTCACACCTAAGGGCGAGGTGGTCAAGTTACCCCGTGGTGCCACGCCGATTGATTTTGCCTACGCCATTCACACCCGTATTGGGAGCGCATGTGTTGGTGCAAAAGTCGATGGGATGCGTGCGCCGCTTTGGACTCGTGTTAAAAATGGCCAATCGGTTGAGATTATCACTGCAAAAGGTCAGTCTCCGCAGTCCACTTGGCTAGAAATCGCGACAACAGGCAAAGCGAAATCTGCCATCCGCAGATCACTGCGTGAAGCGGACCGTGATCGATTTATCAAACTGGGACGTGAACTTGCCCGTTCTGCCTTTAATCATGTTGGCAAGAAGGCTACGGATAAGGCAATGGAGGCTGCGGCCAAAGTGTTGCGGTTGAGTGAAGCTGATGAAGTCCTTGCCCGTTTGGGCAGTGCCGAATTGACGGGCCGCGAGGTTGTTCAATCAATTTATCCGGACTTACGAGTGCAAGGGGGTGCTGCCGTTGATGCCAGTCGGTCGGTTATCGGATTGGAAGCGGGTCAATCGTTTGAGCGTGCCAATTGCTGTCAGCCGCTTCCAGGGGAACGGATCGTGGGTATTACCATGCGTGGTCGCGGTGTCGTTGTTCACACAATCGATTGCGAACGATTGATCACCTTTGAGGACAAACTGGATCAATGGATTGACCTGCATTGGCATGACGGGGCGCACGCAGCTGAATATACAGCGACCTTACGCATGACGATTGGGAACGGTTCTGGCGTATTAGGAAGGATTTGCACCTTGATAGGTGAGTCCGGAGCCAATATCTCGGATTTACATTTCCTAGACCGCAAACCAGATTTTTTTCTGCTTCTGATTTATGTGGATTTACGGGATGTGCAGCATTTGCATACACTTATGAGTGGGCTAAATGCACAAGACGATGTTGCGGCAGTTGAGCGATATAGAAATATAGAACGATCTGATACGGATATGGCCAAATCGGGTTGACCTACAAGGGATACTATCGGTGATTTTCAAACGCCGCGATCCAAAAACTTATTTGCGTGCCGTGGTCGAATTTCTTTGGCCCCGTGGTGGCTGGACACGTGCGTTTCACTATGTGCGCCATCGTCTTCGGCGCTTGCCTGACAGCCCAGAACGTATTGCGCGTGGTATATGGGCTGGCGTTTTTGCGGCATTTACCCCGTTTTATACACTGCACTTTTTCATCGCGATATTCACCGCAAAGGTGATGCGGGGAAATATGCTGGCTTCGTTGATGGGCACGTTTTTCGGCAATCCACTCACCTATGTACCTATTGCCGTCGCCTCGTTGCAAACAGGACATTGGCTTCTTGGTACCGAGATGGAAGCGAATGCGCATCGGTCTTTTGGTGGCAAGTTCGCAGATGCCGCGTGGGATTTGGGCCACAATCTTAAAGCTGTGTGGATGGGACAGGAAACCGATTGGCGCGGTATTTCAGTTTTCTATTTCGAGATATTTTTCCCTTATATGATCGGTGGAATTATTCCAGGAATCGTAGTGGGTACGATCTGCTATTACATTAGCGTCCCCTTAATTCGCGCCTACCAACATCGCCGGAAAGGTGTGATCAAGGCGAAATTTGAAGCACTAAAGGCTAAAGCAGCCGCAAAAGCAGACGCAAAGCGCAAAGCTGAGGACGCGACTGCACAGGAAAAGTAGGTGAACATGTGTCGGTACAATTTGTGGGTGTACTAACATTCAATTCCGATTGTATCCCTGTTTGAACAAGTGCTTTCGAGAATATGAGGGATGATATGACTACATTTGGTAAACTCCGACTTGGCGTGAATATCGACCACGTCGCAACTGTACGAAATGCGCGAGGTGGCGATACGCCGGACCCACTGCGCGCGGCACGTATCGCCCAGGAAGCTGGGGCTGATGGTATTACGGCGCATTTGCGTGAGGATCGCCGCCATATCTCGGATGCAGATATCGCTGGGTTGATGGAAATCCTTACAGTGCCCTTGAATTTTGAGATGGCGGCCACCGCCGAGATGCAAAAAATAGCGCTGCATCATAAACCGCACGCTGTTTGTCTTGTCCCTGAGAAGCGAGAGGAACGGACCACTGAAGGGGGGCTTGAAGTCGCCCGCGAGGAAAATCGGCTTGCTCATTATATTGCGCCATTGCGGAACGCAGGCTGCCGTGTGTCGATGTTTATCGCCGCGGACAAACGCCAAATTGATGCTGCGCACCGCATTGGTGCGCAAGTTATCGAACTTCATTCTGGCGCGTATTGCGACGCGCATCATGAGGGCCGCATTGAAGAACGTTACCGCGAACTAAAATCCCTACGCGAGATGAGCACCTATGCACATTCATTGGGTTTAGAGGTACATGTTGGACATGGTCTGACCTATGAAACAGTACAAACTGTTGCAGTATTTCCAGAAGTGATGGAATTGAACATCGGCCATTTCCTGATTGGAGAAGCGATTTTCCGCGGGCTGCAGCCTGCCATGGCTGAAATGCGCCGTTTAATGGATGAGGCTCGCGCGGGAACCCTTGCATGATTTTGGGAATCGGAACTGATCTAGCAAACATTGAGCGTATTCAAGGGACGCTTGATCGTTTTGGGGATAGGTTCCGTAATCGTGTTTTTACCGATACCGAGCAAGCAAAAGCCGAGCGGCGTCGCGATGTGGCCGGAACCTACGCAAAGCGCTGGGCTGCTAAGGAAGCGTGTTCCAAAGCACTGGGCACTGGTTTGCGTATGGGTATTGCTTGGCGTGATATGGCGGTTAGCAACTTAGAGACGGGACAGCCCGTTATGGCGGTCACGGGTTGGGCGGCAGAACGGTTGAAAGAAATGACACCATCAGGCCATGAAGCAGTGATTCACGTGACTTTGACCGATGATCATCCGTGGGCGCAGGCATTTGTCGTGATTGAAGCACGCCCCATCGCTTGACTTGGTCGCGTTGGGGTCGCATGTAACCCTCAACAAACCGAGCAGGGAATATTTAGAGATGGCTAAGGCTGAAAAAGAAGGCAATCCGATCATCGAGTCGATCAAAACAGTGGTTTACGCCCTGTTGATCGCTGGTGTTTTCCGCACATTGTTCTTTCAACCCTTCTGGATTCCATCAGGATCAATGAAGGAAACGCTGTTGATCGGTGATTTCTTGTTCGTGAATAAAATGGCTTATGGCTATTCTTACGCATCTTGCCCAAGCATTCGGATTGCCCGCCTTGGCGTCAATCTAGACGCGCAAAAACTATGTGGTGTTTTTGACGGCGATAATGGCCGCTTCTGGGCCGGTGAACCTGATCGTGGCGATGTTGTAGTGTTCCGGCATCCTGTGAATGGCACTGATTATATCAAACGTCTTGTTGGTCTTCCGGGTGATAAGGTGCAGGTAAAAAATGGCATTTTGTATTTAAATGACGTTCCTGTCCCCCAAACTCCGGCAGGTGTATTTACCGAAGTCAAAACGGCGCAAGGTCCACATCGTTTGGAACCGAGATGTGAAAACGGACCTGTTGGTGAAGGTGCTGTATGCGAAAAATCGCGTTGGACAGAAACCTTCCCAGATGGATCGCAGCATATTGTCCTTAATATCGCGAACCAAGGCCAAGACAACACACGCGTGTTTCTTGTCCCAGAAGCGCATTATTTCTTTATGGGTGACAATCGTGACAATTCAACTGACAGCCGCTTTGCCCAGCTTGGTGGCGGTGTTGGATTCGTGCCTTATGAGAATTTGATAGGCCGCGCTGATCGTATAATGTTCTCGTCCGCTGGTCGTTCAATGTTGTACTTCTGGACTTGGCGCAGCGACCGTTTCTTTAAGGGTGTCAATTGATACGACGTAGAACGCAAAGAACTGTGCTGACTGGATACACAGCATGAAGCTGGGGGCAGAACTGAAAGCCTTTGAAACGCGGATTGGGCATCAGTTTAAAGATGCGGCATTACTGTCACGCGCGGTGACGCATTCGTCAATGTCGTCTAGCACGCGCAGTGACAATCAACGGATGGAATTTCTTGGCGATCGTGTCTTAGGGCTCGTGATGTCAGAAGCCTTGTATCTGTCAGATGCGGAAGCTGCTGAAGGCCAGATGGCCCCACGTTTCAATGCGTTGGTGCGCAAAGAAACCTGCGCTGATGTGGCGCGTGAAATTGGACTGGGCGAAGTCTTACGCCTTGGCCGATCTGAGATGATATCGGGCGGTCGTCGCAAGCAAGCACTCTTGGGCGATGCGATGGAAGCTGTGATTGCAGCTGTTTATTTGGACGCAGGATATGACGTAGCCCGTGATTTTGTGCTACGGTTCTGGAAAACACGGATTGAAGGCGTTGATGAAGACGCACGCGATCCTAAAACTGCCCTTCAAGAATGGGCACAAGCGCGGCGGATGAACCCGCCAAAATATGTTGAGACGACCCGCAGTGGACCTGACCACGCCCCTGTCTTTACGATTGCTGCCCGCCTTGAAACAGGCGTTGAAGCAATCGCAACGGCTGGGTCAAAACGACAAGCAGAACAGGCAGCAGCTAAGGCGCTATTGTTGGAATTGGAGAATTCAAAATGACCACCCGCGCGGGCTTTGTCGCCCTTATCGGTGAACCAAATGCTGGTAAATCAACTTTGCTCAACCGAATGGTTGGGGCAAAGGTTTCGATCGTAACCCACAAGGTTCAAACGACACGTGCACGTATTCGTGGCGTTGCGATGGAAGGGGAAACGCAGATCGTGTTTGTCGACACGCCAGGCTTGTTTGCCCCACGCCGTCGGTTGGACCGCGCGATGGTTGCCGCTGCATGGAGCGGGGCGGCTGACGCCGACGTGGTGGTCCTTTTGGTAGAGGCCAACCGAGGTATCACTGAGGGTGTTGAGCGTATTCTTGAAGGGCTTAACACTGTCGGTGAAAACCGTAAGGTTGCATTGGCCGTCAATAAAATTGACCGTGTTGAAGCACCGAAGTTGTTGGGTCTGACCAAAGAATTGAATGAACGCTATCCATTTACTGAAACGTTCCTGATATCCGCCGAAAAAGGGCATGGCGTTGATACAATGCGCAAGTGGCTCGCTGCTGAGGTCCCCGAGGGCCCTTGGCTTTACCCAGAGGATCAAATTGCAGATTTGCCGTTACGCATGATCGCCGCAGAAATGACGCGCGAAAAATTAACCCTGCGCCTACACCAAGAATTGCCTTACCAGTTGACTGTTGAAACTGATAACTGGGAGGAACGTAAAGACGGGTCTGCCCGTATCGACCAAGTTATTTATGTAGTCCGTGATGGCCACAAAGGTATCTTGCTTGGTCACAAGGGTGAGACGATCAAACAGGTCTCAAAGGCGTCGCGTGAAGAGTTGGAAGAATTTTTGGGTCGGCGCGTTCACTTGTTCCTACAAGTTAAAGTGCGCAGTGGTTGGCTGGACGAGGCCGAGCGTTATTCTGAAATGGGTCTAAACTTCAAAGACGGAAATGAATGATCTTGTTTTCAAACGACCCTTCGGGGAGGGTTTGTCTGGCAAAATTAAACATATGGGCGACTGATGATTAGGCTTACCTCACGCTTTTGGGTAGATGCTTATCTTGCCCGTTTGCGCGTGTATGATATCCCTGCATTTGTCGTGGCGCATGGTGACGATACTGGAGGTGCTATCTTGGTTAAGATGGGCACACTGGATGGTAAGGCAGCCTTGTACCAGCGCGCCTTTGATTTGATGTCTGGCGAACAAAAATGGGCGGAATTGGCTGGCGGTTCTGAAGTTGATGTTGATGCGTCAGTTGCCCGCCAGCGTAGTTTTGACCCTGATGTGTGGGTTATTGAGGTGGAAGATCGTCAAGGCCGTCATCTGCTGGATCAGGATGGGTTAACTTAAAATGGAATGGCGTGGCACTGGCATACTGTTGGCTGTGCGGCGACACGGCGAAAACTCAGCCATCATCGAAGTGTTCACTGAAACGCATGGCCGCCATGCTGGTGTGGTTCGTGGTGGTTCTGGACGCAGGATGGGGCCAGTCTTGCAACCTGGTGCGCAGCTGGACGTGGTGTGGCGCGCCCGTCTGGAAGATCATATTGGCAGCTTCACGGTTGAGCCAATTCGCAGTCGTGCCGCAGCCGCGATGTCAGATAGATTAATGTTGGCAGGCCTAAACGCGGTTACGGGTTTGCTGAGCTTCAGTTTGCCTGAACGTGAGCCGTATGCAGCCCTTTATCGACGAACTGAACAATTGCTGGACTTGTTTGATCATCCCGAAGTCTGGCCACTTGCCTATTTGCGTTGGGAGTTGGCATTGTTGGACGATATGGGCTTTGCGCTCCAACTTGAAAAATGCGCAGTATCTGGTGGGACTGAAAACTTGATCTATGTTTCGCCAAAATCTGGACGTGCGGTGTCACGTGAGGCGGCTGGTGAATGGGCGGATCGAATGCTGCCGTTGCCGGATGTTTTACAGGGTATAGGATTTGCGCCTGATATAGAGGTTTCTGAAGGATTGAAAACGACGGGCCATTTTCTTCAGTCCCATATAGCGGGTACCTTGGCTGGTCGGCCGCTGCCTGAAGCCCGTGCGAGGTTTGTAGATGCCTTCAGTCGTCGGCTGTAAACAGCATTTCACGGCCTTCAGGTGTGCTGAGGATCAAAGTTTTATCCAAAACCTCTGAAAGCGTCATTGCATTTAGGGCCCTGAAAAACTGCATTTCGGCAGTCAGTTCGGGGCACGCCATTTTGGTTGATAGGATTGGACCAACTTCAAACCAAGGATATGGTACGCTCATACTGGCTGAATAGCTATTGCACGGCGCATTTCCTGAAACCGTACCCTCTTCTGAAAAAGTGAGCGTCGTGTTTGCTGAAAAAGCCTGCCCGTCTAGTTCTGTTAAGGTCCAAATCCGATCGGCTGCCCCATATGCACGAAGGGTCTCGTCTGCTTGGCATGCAGGAATGAGGGAAAGGAAGGCGAGCGCTAAAAGTCGCATGCTAGGTCCTACTTCAGAGCTAAGATTAGGTCGATCAATGCAGTAAACGCCTGCAAAGGTGTTCTATTGGCATGGATCGCTGAGGAACCAATAAGGGACCCGTAGCACGCCAACGCAAAAGCAGGGTTTGAGATACCAAAACTGCCCAAAAGCGTGGAGATGTAGGTAAGACGTTGTTCGTCTATCTGTGTGACTGATTCCCGTGCAGGTGCATGGGACTTTGCCCAAATCCGCATGGCAGGATCAACTGTATCATTAAGAACGTGTTCACCAAACGCATACAGTCGTTGTTCAGGGGTGCCGTTGGAGGACAGCTGTTTCACGATTTCATTTAGGGTATTTGTTCGCCAGCTATCAATGATCGCATCACGGTATGTTGGTACATCCGCAAAATGCCAATAAAACGATCCTTTTGTCGTTTTCAATTGCTTTGCTAATGGTTCTGCGCGCAGTGTGCTTGGGTCACCATTTTTTTCCAGTGCGGAGAGACCTGCGCTGATCCATGTTGCTTTGGTGTGTTGTTTGCTTGACATAAAGGTCCATACGTCAACGTATGGTTTAGTGCAAGTCATCCTGGCTGAACGATGGGCCTTTGGGCAATCTATTGCCTAAGAGTTCGGAGCATTCTTAGAATACAATAGCGGGCCAGAAGCATATTGCACCCGGCCCGCGTGAAAGTGTTAATTCAATTAGGGTGGATTAACCTAGAATTCGTCGTGCAATCACTTGCGCCTGTATCTCTGCGGCACCTTCAAAAATGTTCAAGATGCGGGCATCGCACAAAACACGACTGATTTTATATTCTAAGGCAAAGCCGTTGCCCCCGTGAATTTGCAAACCATTGTCGGCAGCTGCCCATGCCACACGTGCACCAAGCAGTTTGGCCATGCCAGCTTCAACGTCACAACGACGTCCTTCGTCTTTTTCGAAGGCAGAGAAGTATGTAAGTTGACGTGCAACCATGATTTCTACGGCCATCATTGCCAGCTTGTTGGCCACACGTGGAAACTCAATCAAGGACTTGCCGAATTGTTTGCGGTCCAATGCATATTGCATCGACAAATCCAACGCGGATTGCGCGACACCAATGGCACGCGCTGCTGTCTGGATACGCGCAGATTCGAAGGTTTCCATCAGCTGTTTAAAGCCTTTGCCTTCCTCGCCACCCAAAAGGTTTTCGCCTTTGACGTGGAAATTATCAAATGCCAGCTCGTATTCTTTCATGCCACGATAGCCCAGCACTTCGATTTCGCCACCTGTCATTCCGTCGGTGGGGAAAGGGGTTGTGTCGTCACCGGGCGCTTTTTCCGCCAAGAACATCGACAGGCCTTTGTAATTGGTCGTGTCGGGGTCTGTCCGCGCTAGCAAAGTCATCACTTGGGTGCGGGCGGCGTGTGTGATCCATGTCTTGTTGCCGGTGATTTTGTAGTCACCGCTTTCATCTTTGACTGCACGGGTGCGCAAGCTGCCTAGGTCAGACCCAACATTTGGTTCTGTAAACACGGCTGTTGGCAAAGTTTCGGCGGAGGCCAGTCTGGGTAACCACTTTTGTTTCTGTTCTTCTGTCCCGCCAGCGATGATCAATTCGGCTGCAATTTCTGAACGTGTTCCAAGAGAGCCAACACCGATGTAACCTCGCGAAAGCTCTTCGGACACAACACACATGGATGCTTTGGACAGGCCGAACCCACCGTATTCTTCCGGAATGGTAAGGCCGAAGACCCCCATTTCGGCCAGCTCTTCGATGATCTCCATCGGGATTAATTCATCCTTTAGGTGCCATTCATGCGCAAACGGTTCGACCTTCTCGACTGCGTAACGGCGAAATTGCTCGCGGATCATCTCGAGCTCATCATCAAGACCCGTAGTGCCAACCGTGATATTCGCGGATTGCTCCTGCATTAGATCGACCAGGCGTACACGTGCGGCTTGGGTGTTGCCGTGCTGGGTCAACGTTTGAACTGCAGGTTCCATCAACATGCGCATGTCGTCTTGGCCCAGTCCCATGTCCTGTAGGCGTAAGACTTCGCCTTGGTTCATTTGAATGCCGCCGTAGACCTGCCACAGGTATTCGCCAAAAGTAACTTGCAAGATCAGTTGTTCGACTTCGCCAAACTTTCCGTCGCTGTTAAGTGTATCGGCCCACTTGTGCATTTGGCGCAAAGCCTGAGCGTAGGTGGCAAGCCACGCAAGGCCATGCGTCGCTGTCTGGTGTTCTTCGATCAATTGAGCAGACACCCGCCCATCAACCGACACTAATTTGCGTAAACGATTCTTGGCTGTTTCTAAAACTACTTCGACGGGTGTGATTGCTGCACCTGTCAATGAAAGTAAATCGCTTAGGATTATTGAGTTTTTAGCCCCAAGGCCTTGTCCGTCGTGTGCCATGAATCAGTTCCTTTTAGGTTCGTCCGTTTTGTAGTCACTTCGCAGCTGCAGCGCAATTAAAATACATTTTAAAGTCTGAATTCGTTAGAATATTATGTGGATGGTTTTGCGATGCAGTACTATCTTCAAGATGATATATCGCAGCCATGTTTCAAGTGTTCGAAATAATAACGCTCCAACAAATGTGTTTTGCAGCATTGGTGGCTGTGGCTGCTGGCTTTGTAAAAGGCGTGGTTGGGTTTGGCATGCCAATGATCTTTGTCTCTGGTTTAAGCACCTTTTTGGCCCCTGAGCTTGCTTTGGCTGGGCTGATCTTTCCAACCCTAGTGGCCAACATGACCCAGGCTTTTCGGGAGGGACCGACCGCTGCCTGGCAGTCCGTAAAGATGTTTAAGATGTTCCTATTTGTCGGGTTGGTAACGCTGTCTATTGGGGCGCAAATGGTTCGAACACTGCCGTTGTGGTCAATGCTGCTGACCATTGGTTTACCTGTCACATTGTTCGCAATGCTGCAGTTGCGCGGTGTGGAAATAAAGTTAAAAGGCCCGTCTACATGGGTCGCTGCAGGCGTGGGTGCCATTGCAGGGTTCATGGGTGGCATCTCTGGAATTTGGGGGCCACCTACGGTTGCATACCTCTCTGCGCTGGGAACACCTAAAGATGATCAAATGCGGATTCAGGGAGTAATCTATGGGCTTGGGGCAGTTGCACTAACAGTGGCCCATTTTGGATCAGGTGTGCTTCGCGCGCAGACATTACCATTAAGTTTAGCAATGGTGTTTCCTGCTGTTTTGGGGATGTGGATTGGTGGGCGTATTTTTGATCGAATCGATCAAGTGATGTTTCGCCGCGCGACGTTAGTTATTCTGCTAATGGCAGGACTTAACCTGATCCGTCGCGCAGTGATGCTATTGATCTAAGCTGTGCGGGCTGTTGTCGTGCCGGCAACGTCTTGAATAAATGTACTAATACGGGCTTTAAGTTGCTCGTCCTTGATCGAGGCAACTGCGCTTACGATGTCCATTGCGTTGTCGGCTGGCGTTGCAGCATCTTCGGCCAAGCCTTCAAAGAAGTAAGACGTAGTAACACCCAGAATTTTAGACAATTCAAACAAGCGGCTAGCCGCAATGCGATTTGATCCAATTTCATATTTTTGAACCTGTTGGAAAGATAGTTTAAGATGGCGTGCAACGTCGGTTTGTGAATAGCGGCGCAGCGTGCGTGCTTGTTTAAGTTTCTGACCTACGTGGATGTCTACTTCATGTGGCATTGTTGGTATCTCCGGTTGAATGATTACCGTTTTGCTAGAAGTTGAACTTTCAATCAATTGAGTACTTTTTTACTTCTTTTGAACATAAATATACCACAGATGTATGATTTGCGTACCATTAACCCACTCTGTATACGTGTGATATACTACTCTGCATGCGTGTGTTAATATTTTGAACCTACATGAATTTTGGACTATGTTTTATTGTGAATGAAATCACCAACCCATTGCTCTTCGAGATGATTAGATCGTTTTCGAAGTTGGCTAAAACCTTAAACCTATCACACGCGGTGCACGAGTTAAGTAGCACAAGGCAAACTGTGCGACGTCATATAGCCAGCCTTGAAGAGATAAAGGGTGAAAAGCTATTCGAGGTTGTAAACCGACAATATGCACTGACTGAAGCTGGGCGAAACGCTTTGCCCGAAGCAGATCAAATCCTTGCAAGGGGCCACGCATGGCTTCGGGGGCAGCTTGGCGGTGTTGATGGTATGATGCAGGTTTCGTACAAAAACGTTGAGGGTTGGGAATATTTTCAGCAGCAACTAAAGATTAGCGATGTTTGGGGCGCTGACTCTGCATTATTGAGAACGGCAGTTTCCTGCTGGGCAAAAAGCGGCGGAGACCTTGAAAGCGAGCACATGAAGGCCGTGCGCCCGTATTTTTTGGTCTACCGTGACACACCTTCTGGCTGGATTTGCGTCGAAGTTGGGGAAAAATCTTTTTATTCGAAGTGGTGGGGTTGGGCCGAAGCACGCAGCAGCATCGGGCGTTCATTGGGCGAGTTCCCAGGCGGTGAAGAGTTCGCAACCATTATGGATACGCCGTTTCGCGAAGTCCAAAAGAATCACTCATTGCGTTTGGATCAGGTTGCTACGCGAGTGCCAAGGGAACCGGGTGGTGACCCGAAGGCGATATGTTTTCAAAGATTATTGATGGGTGTGCGGATGCCTGATGGTAGTTTTGCACTAGTCACTGTGGTAGATCGTGCAGAAAAAATGGCGGTTTCAGGGGTGGACCAGCGTTGGATTGACGACATGCCAGCCGACGCCACGGTTGATTTCTAGTTATTTGGAATAAACATTAAAGCAACTTAATCTTCTTTGCGCTAAATGTAAGTGGGAGCTTATGTCAAGGTGTAAGAAGATGATGATTCACAACATGTCGTATGAGGAACGCTTTGTTTCCTCAGCAGCAAGTGTCCTTGAGCAACATGGGATCGGTATTACCCTAGTGACTGACTTTGATGAATATCGCTCACAATTGATTGCCGAACGGCCTGACCATGAAATTGGCGCCCCATTTGACCCCGAATTGCACAATTTGAATAAGACAAATGCGTTTTGGATGATTGGCCGAAATAGGCAGGGTGAAATCATGCACACGCAGGCCATACGATTGTTGGACCTTGGATGCGGGACATTAGGTGATTACTTTTCGAAGAGCTTCCGAGATTTCCCGCCACCAGGCGTCCCGATTGATATGAAGCGTTCGCAGTATCGCGTTGGCCCTGGTGCAAACCGGATGAAGGGACAAGTGGCTTACCACGGCGAATTTTGGATCGGCGGTATACCGGGGGAGTATCGTGGCAGCGGTATTTCAACTGTACTGTGTCGTTTGGGTTTTTGGGAAGCGTTCCAACGTTGGGATTTAGATCATATGGTTGGCTTTATGGCGCAATCAGTTGCTTTCAAAGGTTGGGTAGAGCGTGCTGGTTGGATGCATACTGATCCAAATGCCCTACGGTGGGCCTTAAAGGGAAAAGAGACCATGATTGAAGGGTTTTTGGCCTATTTGCATCGGGAAGATTTTCACTTCCTATTGAACGTTCCAGAAGCCCAAAGGTTTGCGAAAGCCGCTTAATATTAAAAAGGCCGCGAGATGAATTCTCGCGGCCTAACCACTTTCACCATTTAGCAGCTTTATCCGATTGCGGCTGCCTTAACCTCTTTGTCGATAAACGGAAGATATTGTTCGAAATTTCCTGAGAACATCTTTACCAGTTTCGTTGCCTGAGCATCATATGCCGCCGCATCATGCCAGGTCCTGCGTGGATCAAGCAAAATGTCAGCAACCCCGCCCACAGCCACAGGAACTTCGAAACCAAAGTTTTGATCCGTGCGGTATGTCGCATCAGCAAGGGATCCGTCCAGCGCTGCCGTTAAAAGTGCGCGGGTTGCACGGATGGGCATACGTGAACCAACACCATATGCACCGCCCGTCCAGCCTGTATTCACCAACCAGCAGGTTGCCCCATGCTGCGCAATCTTTTCACGCAGCAAATTGCCATAGACTTCTGGGCGACGCGGCATAAAGGGCGCGCCAAAGCATGTCGAAAACGTTGGTTCTGGTTCTGTGACGCCCCGTTCAGTACCGGCAACCTTAGACGTAAAGCCTGATAGAAAGTGATACATCGCTTGTGCTGGTGTTAAGCGCGCGATTGGGGGCAAAACACCAAACGCATCACATGTTAGCATGATGATGTTCTTAGGGTGGCCCCCTTGTGCATTCTCACTTGCATTCGAGATGTAGTGCAACGGATAGGCGCAACGCATGTTGGCTGTTAGGCTGTCGTCATCAAAGTCCAAGTCTTTGGTTTCTTCATCAAAAACCATATTTTCGATGACGGTACCGAATTTTTCAGTTGTTGCGTAGATTTCTGGTTCAGCTTCAGCGTTGAGGTTGATGGTTTTTGCATAACACCCTCCTTCAAAGTTGAAAGTGCCGCGATCTGACCAACCATGTTCATCGTCACCGATTAAGGTACGCGATGGATCAGCTGACAAAGTGGTTTTCCCTGTGCCCGAAAGCCCAAAGAAAACAGCGGTATCAACTGGGTTACCAGTTGCGTGGTTTGCCGAGCAATGCATCGGCATAACGCCTTTGTCGGGCAATAGGTAGTTAAGCAAGGAAAAGACAGATTTTTTGTTCTCGCCAGCATATTCAGTGCCGCCGATAAGGATCAGCTTCTTGTCAAAGTTCATAGCAATGACTGTTTCTGAACGGCAGTTGTGTTTTGCGGGATCAGCTTGGAAACTTGGGCAGTTTATAACTGTAAAGTCTGCCAAAAAGTGATCTAGATCGTCACGTTCAGGACGGCGCAACATGTGGCGAATGAAAAGGCCATGCCATGCTAGTTCAGTCACCATACGGAAATTGATAGCATACGCTGGATCAGAACCGCCAACAAGATCCTGGACCCAATAGTCGCGGCCCTTCATATGGGTCAACATATCGGCATGCAGCGCATCAAACCCTTCTGGGGACATCGCTGCGTTATTTTCCCACCATATCGTGTCTTCAACTGACGGTGTTTTAACGACATGTTTGTCTTTGGGGGAACGGCCAGTAAATTTTCCTGTGGTCACCAAAAATGTGCCACCTTTGCCTAACGTACCTTCGCCGCGCTTCAGTGCCGCTTCGATCAATGCTGGTTCGATCTGGTTGTAATAGACATTGCCCAGCTCCTTGATCCCTTGATCTTCAAGCTGGAATTGCGGGTTTACCCGTCCAAATGTCATATGATCTCTCCTATTTCCGCTGTTGCGGATGATCGTAATTTGCAGGCGTTGTCGTCGCGTTGCAGTTCAACTGCGTCTTAACATGGCGTTTTCGTGCATGAACAGGACGGTTTGGCACAGTTAGCGCCATCAGGCCGAAGTTTATCGCATGTAGCGTTAAACTAGATACGCGGATGTCGCGAAAGTGCGGCAATTTAGCCATTCCTAACCATTTTCGGGTTTAAACATAGCGAGTTTGAGGGCGATTCGCAGATTGTTATTGATTCGAGACGATAAAATACCAAAAATGTTGGGAAAAATACAAAAAATGTAATGTGGCAGTAGTAGTACAAGGATACAGGCAATGAATAAGATTGCATTGGTGGACGACGACAGGAACATCCTGACGTCGGTTTCAATGACTCTTGAAGCCGAAGGTTTCGAGGTGGAAACATATAATGATGGTCAAGCCGAGCTAGACGCATTCAACAAGAAGATGCCAGACATGGCCGTGTTGGATATTAAAATGCCGCGCATGGATGGGATGGACCTGTTGCAACGCCTTCGTCAAAAATCGACGATGCCGGTCATATTCCTGACATCCAAAGATGACGAGATTTACGAAGTTCTTGGTTTGCGTATGGGCGCAGATGATTATGTTAAGAAGCCGTTTTCCCAACGCCTCCTGGTCGAACGCATCCGCGCATTGTTACGTCGCAAAGAAGCACAAGCCGGCGAAATTGTTGCGGATAGCGAAGAAACCAAAGTTATGGACCGCGGTGAGTTGCGGATGGATCCATTGCGCCATGCGGTATCCTGGAAGGGTAAAGATGTATCGCTGACTGTGACAGAGTTCTTGCTTTTGCAAGCCCTTGCCCAACGCCCAGGTTTTGTGAAGTCGCGCGATCAACTGATGGACGTCGCTTATGATGACCAAGTTTATGTAGATGAACGTACCATCGACAGTCACATCAAGCGTTTGCGCAAAAAGATGCGTACAGCTGATGATGAATTTTCTGCGATTGAGACGCTGTACGGTATCGGGTATAGATACAACGAAGACTAAGTTAACCTGATGGCTTTGGCCGAAAGGGCACTCTTGCGGGATATGACATCTCCATCATTGCAGGACGGTGATGTGGTTTTGGGGGACGATTGGGTCGCTCCGGATGCCACAGCACCTTCAGAAATGTGCGCCCGCCGTGAACGGCGGGGGCTTTTCTCATTGCGGCGGTCGCCGATTACCCGAAAAATCATCACCTTCAATCTTGTGGCGCTTTGCCTGTTGATCGCGGGGATTTCCTACCTAAATTCTTCACGTGATAGTTTGGCTGTTCAACGGGCTGCAGCCCTAGTGAGCGAAGCTGAATTAATAGCAGACGTTATCGAAGCGCAGTTGCCAAGCGGTGTGCCAGTGAATTTGGCCACGGGCGATGGAGTTGACATAGTCGCGACTTTCGAAGGCCTTGACCTGCGTAACGGGACTGAGGTTTTTGTTTTTGACACTTCCAATACGCTCATAGCCAAAACGTCAGGAACAGATTTTGCGTTACCATCTTCAGGCGGCGGTGCTGGCAGAACTACAATTTTATCAGATGGATTGAATTGGTTGTGGTCCGCAATATCTAGACCTTTTGGATCGAAAAAAGCCGAAGGTGGCTTAACCGTAGAAGAGCAACTTCGCACACTTATTTCAGACAGTCTTACAAAAGGCACCCAATTACAGGATGCATTAGATGCAAATGGTCAATCTTGGTTTGGTGTGATCACGCCGATTGAACAGGGCACTGAAAGTATTGGGGTTGTTGCGGTAACCAGTGCCGCTGGCGAGATAGATGCGCTTGTACGCCGTGAGAATGAAAATATGTACCAGATGTTCATTATCGCGACGCTGGTGTCCATTGGTCTAAGCCTTGCGCTGGCAGCAACTATTGCAAACCCACTTTCTGACCTGGCCGCTGCCGCTGAATTGGGTCGTGACAAGAACGCCCGCAAAGTAAATCCTGGCCGTATTCGTATCCCTGATCTAACGGCACGTCCCGACGAAATAGGGCGGCTAAGTGGTGCGCTTCGTGGAATGATCTCGGCGCTATATAACCGTATCGACGGCAACGAACAGTTTGCAGCTGATGTTGCGCATGAAATTAAAAACCCTTTGGCATCTTTGCGTTCTGCTGTGGGAACATTGCGGATGATCAAACGCGAAGATCACCGCATCAAACTTTTGGATGTGATTGAGCACGATGTACGCCGTCTTGATAGACTGGTCAGCGATATTTCGAATGCGTCCCGTTTAGACAGTGAGCTGGTTAAGGAAGAAGAAGAACCGTTTAATCTTCTCATAATGCTAGGAAACCTAGGTCAGTATCTTGGTGAAGATGCTAAATCAAAGGGTATCGATTTCATCACCGATTTGCCGCCTAACCCTATCGAAATTCATGGCCTTGAAGCCCGTTTAGCCCAAGTATTTGTAAACCTAATCACCAACGCAATTTCCTTTTGCAAAGAAGGTGATGCTATTCGTATTTGGGCCCGCAAACGCGAGAACCGGATCTTGGTCGTGGTTGAAGACACAGGTCCCGGGATCCCTGACCAAGCACTGAACAAGATATTCAAACGCTTCTATTCACAACGCCCTGAAGAACATTTTGGGAACAACTCTGGCCTTGGTTTGGCTATCTCAAAGCAGATCGTTGAGGCGCATGGTGGTGTGATTTGGGCCGAAAATATCCGTCCGACAGAAGCTGACATCACATCCGAACCACTCGGCGCGCGTTTTGTCGTAGGTCTCCCAATCTAAGGTTATTTGGATGTCGTCGCAAACTTCCAAAACCTTACATGCAAATTGTGTGGCCATTGATGGTAAGGGGTTACTGATTTTGGGGGCCTCTGGCACAGGGAAGTCTACATTAACATTGCAGATGATGGCCATTGGTGCCGATCTTGTGTCTGATGATCAAACGACAATTTCCTTAGCTGGAAATTGCATTAAGGCCGAAGCACCCATTGCGATCAAGGGTTTGATCGAAGCGAGAGGGGTGGGGATATTAACTGTTCCCAGCATACATAGTGCAACCATCATCGCGATCGTCGATCTTGATTATATAGAAGCAGAACGTTTGCCAAGACCACGAACACAATCGTTGATGGGTATCTCATTACCTTGTCTGCACAGCGTTGATTGCATTGGCTTCCCTTCTGGACTGTTGCATTATCTGCGTCACGGGAGGCAAGATGTGTCATGACGAACTCTGATCCAACTACAAAACGCGTCGTGCTTGTCACTGGACCGTCAGGTGCTGGGCGTTCAAGCGCGATCAAAGTGCTTGAGGATCTTGGTTTTGAAGCCATCGATAATATGCCCTTGCGGCTAATTCCAGCATTGCTCGACGATCTGGATGCCGGGAAATCAATGGCTCTTGGGATTGATCCAAGAACGCGCGATTTTTCTTTGGCTGCAGTTGTGGATGCGCTTGGGTTGATTGCACCGGATGCCAGCGTTGTTCCGGAATTACTATATTTGGATTGCGCAACAGAAGTCTTGTTACGCCGATTTTCGGAGACACGACGCCGGCATCCGCTTGCTGAAGGGGGCAGGCTGCTTGCTGGGATTGAGCGCGAGCTGAAAATTCTTGGGCCAGTCAGGGAACTGGCAGATATTCTGATCGACACCAGTGACTTGAATGTCCATGAGTTGCGCACTGAGGTGGAACATTGGTTTTCAAACGGCGCTGATCACAGGCTGTCTGTTTCAGTTCAGTCATTCTCTTACAAACGTGGTTTGCCGCGCAGTGTTGATATGGTTTTTGATTGTCGCTTTTTGAAGAACCCTTATTGGGAGCCCAGCTTGAGATCGGCAACGGGAAAAGAGCAACGCGTGGCTGACTACATCGCAAGCGACTCACGTTTCGTTCCGTTTCTTAAAAAGGTACAAGACCTCGCCTTGTGGTTGTTGCCTGCCTATTTAGATGAGGGCAAGTCACATCTCTCCATTGCATTTGGGTGCACAGGAGGGCAACACAGGTCAGTAGCAATGGCCGAAAATTTGGCAACAACCTTGAACACCGAAGGTTGGCAAGTGTCTTTGCGACACAGAGAATTGGACCGCCGTAAAAAAGACGAGGCTGTTAAGTGATCGGAATTGTAATTGTAGCACATGGCGGACTGGCGAAAGAGTATCTTGCCGCAATCGAACACGTTGTCGGTCTGCAAACTGGCATCCGCGCAATTTCGATTGAGAAAAGCCATGACCGAGCTGCAAAGCAGAATGAAATATGCGCAGCCGCGGATGAAGTGGATCAAGGTCAAGGGGTCGTGGTGGTGACCGATCTGTTTGGTGGATCACCATCAAATCTTAGTCTTTTGGCTTGCCAACCTCACGGACGCCGCATCCTTTACGGTGCGAATTTGCCAATGCTGATCAAGCTGGCTAAATCACGTGGCAAGTCGGTGCAAGACGCAGTAAGCGCAGCTTTGGATGCGGGCCGAAAGTATATTGACAGCCAAAATGTCAGCCAAGAAACCTAAGAGAATACCAAAAATGACAAAATCTGCGTTGACGATCGTAAATGTAAAAGGGCTTCATGCGCGTGCTTCTGCTAAGTTAGTGGAAGTTGTAGAAGCTTTTGACGCTCAAGCTGAGGTGTCCAAAGATGGCATGTCTGCATCAGGCGACAGTATAATGGGGCTTTTGATGTTGGCAGCGTCAAAGGGAAGCATTATTGAAATTGAAACCACAGGGCCAGATGCACAACCATTGTCCGATGCGCTTTCAGCGCTTGTAGCAGACAAATTTGGTGAAGGTGCTTAAGGTTACTTAAAAACAAGGATCGATTGCTTTGGTAGACAATATAAGGGATATTTCTGCTGACGTGCAGTCGGAGCCTGTTAGCTTCAAAGCCTACGATCGGCGCAGTCTTTCGTATGCATCGACATTTGGGGATCCTTTTAAGGCAACCTTAATCCGTATTATTGAAGCCTTCACTGGAAAATTCACTGTTCTGCGCCTTATCCGCAAGTTTGAGAAAAAAGCAGCGCCAACCGGGCAAGGGTTCTGGCGCGCGGCTTTGGATGTGATGGGCATTGAGTTAACGACGCCTCAGGCGCAATTGGATCGTATCCCCAAGGAAGGTCCCGTGATCGTTGTGGCGAATCATCCACACGGGATGGTCGATGGCATGATCTTCGCCGACCTTATTGGGCGTGTGCGGCCTGATTACCGCATACTAACGCGCTCGCTTCTCACTGCGATTGATGAAGTGGCGGGTAGTTATATGATTGCGGTGCCGTTTGCCCATGATCCTGAAGCGCTTCAAAAAGGTGTGGCAATGCGGGCCGCTGCGATGAAGCACCTAAAAGACGGTGGCGTTGTCGCACTGTTCCCATCGGGGTCGGTGGCGGCGTCCGAAACCTTTTTTGGGCCGGCGATCGAGGAAGAGTGGAATGTGTTTACAGCCGCTTTAATTCGCCGTTCTGGGGCAACCGTGGTCCCTATGCATTTTCCAGGTCAAAACAGCCGCGCTTATCAAATTGCGAACAAACTATCGCCGATTTTACGGCAGGGACTGTTGTTGCATGAGATCGTGCATTCCTTGAATAAGCCGCAAGGCCCAGTCGTAGGCCATCCGATTGATCGCGATGAAGTCGCGGCATGGAAGGACGACCCACGTGGCTTTATGGCTTGGCTACGTGACCACACACTTAACCTGAAAGACTAAGGCCTATCGGGTCGGAACTGGCGTATCGCCGCGATAGTCGTAGAACCCACGTTGTGTTTTACGACCCAACCACCCAGCTTCCACATATTTTGTTAGCAAAGGACAAGGCCGATATTTCGTGTCAGCCAATCCTTCATGCAAAACGTTCATGATCGCTAGGCAGGTGTCCAATCCAATAAAGTCCGCCAATTCGAGCGGCCCCATTGGGTGGTTGGCGCCCAAGCGTAGTGAACTGTCGATCGATTTTACATTCCCGACGCCCTCATAAAGCGTATAGACCGCCTCGTTGATCATCGGCATCAGGATGCGGTTTACAATAAAGGCAGGGAAATCTTCTGCAGAGGCCGCAGTTTTGCCAAGCTTGTCGACAACGGCTTTGCAAGCATCAAATGTTTCTACATCGGTTGCAATCCCACGGATCAATTCAACCAGTTGCATAACAGGTACCGGGTTCATGAAATGGAAGCCCATGAACTTTTCTGGGCGGTCCGTACGGCTGGCTAGTCGTGTGATCGATATCGAAGACGTATTCGACGTTAATATCGTATGCGGTTCAAGGTGCGGCAACAAGCTGTCGAAAATTGCTTGTTTCACGATCTCTTTTTCTGTTGCAGCTTCGATAACCAAATCTGTTTGACCAAGCACAGGCAAATCTTGTGTGGTTGTTATCCGTGCGAACGCTGCGGCTTTATCTTCAGCGCTGATTTTCTGGCTGCCAACTTGGCGCTCCATATTCTTGTCGATGCGGGCCATTGCCTGGGCCAACGCTTCTTCATTCACGTCATTAAGAACAACATCGTAGCCGGCCAACGACATGACATGCGCAATACCGTTGCCCATCTGGCCTGCGCCAATAATTCCGATTTTCTGAATAATCATGTTAGCCCTTTCGCTGCGTTGCCGCACCATAGGGCTGTGCCTGCCATAAGGGCAAGGGTGTGAACATGTGTTCCTAATATCTTAGTGGAATTTAAGGAGTCTGCTGCCATTACTTTATTTGGGTGAAAAGAGGAGAGGGTTAGCATGACCTATGATGCACTGGGGGCGGGGGCCCTCGATTATTTGCCGTGCCGATATGGTACGTCCAAATTATTATTTCGCGGTCCAAGACAATCGCTTAACAAACCGTATCTGGCATTTCTGGGTGGAACGGAAACTTACGGTAAGTTTATTGCAAATCCGTTCCCGGTGTTGGTCGAACAAAGGATCGAGCGGAACTGTATAAACCTTGGTTGTATGAATGCAGGCGTTGATGTGTTTTCTACCGATGTTCAAATCGCGGAGATGGCGTCAGGCGCTGATGTGACCGTTGTGCAGATCATGGGCGCGCACAATATGTCCAATCGATTTTATACGGTCCATCCAAGGCGCAATGATCGGTTTTTAAAGCCGACAACGTTATTGCAGGCGATTTATCGAGAGGTGGACTTCGCTGAATTCAACTTTAACAAGCATATGTTGCAGCGTCTCTTTACTCTATCTCCGGGTCGTTTCGATACGGTCGTAGATGAGTTGCAGTAAGCATGGCTGGCGCGGATGCGTCTGTTGTTAAATAAAATCAAAGGTAAAACCGTGTTGCTTTGGTTTGCCGATCATAAGCCAGACGATGTGCTGCCTACGGAAGTTCAAAAAGATCCGTGGTTCATCACACGAGAGATGGTTGAAGAAATGCGACCTTTGGCAACAGATGTGATCGAGGTGGTCCCGTCACCTTCAACCTGCGCGCTTGGAACTGAAGGTATGGTATTTGGTCAAATGGAAGCACCTGTCGCAAAGCACCTTTTGGGACCCTCTGCCCATCAACAAGCAGCAGCCGCTGTTATCGAATGCGTGAGGGGCCTTCTTTAAAGCAAAAGGCCCGCCGAAAGCGGGCCTTTTTAACATACTACGTAAAATCTTACAGCTTTTCGATCAACTCTGGAACCGCGTCGAATAAGTCGGCGACCAAACCAAAATCGGCAACTTGGAAGATTGGCGCTTCTTCGTCTTTATTGATTGCAACGATAACTTTGGAATCCTTCATGCCAGCCAAGTGCTGGATCGCGCCGGAAATACCAACAGCGACATAAAGATCTGGTGCTACAACTTTACCCGTTTGACCAACTTGCCAATCGTTTGGTGCGTACCCAGAATCGACAGCCGCACGAGATGCGCCAACAGCGGCACCCAATTTATCAGCCAGTTTCTCGATCAAAGCAAAGTCGTCTTCAGACCCAACACCACGACCACCAGAAACAACAACACCCGCAGATGTCAGTTCCGGGCGATCAGAGGCGGCAACCTTGTCTTCAACCCAAGATGACAGACCAGGATCGCCAGCAGCACCAATATTTTCTACAGCGGCAGAACCACCAGTCGGGGCTGCGTCAAATGTCGCTCCACGGAAGGTGATAACCTTTTTCGCATCCGAAGATTTCACAGTCTGGATCGCGTTTCCTGCATAAATCGGGCGTTCAAACGTGTTTGCATCAACAACAGCAGTTGCATCTGAAATCACCATAACATCCAACAATGCCGCAACCCGTGGCATGATGTTTTTTGCATCAGTGGTTGCTGGGGCTACGATGTGTTCGTAATCGCTCGACAATGATACCAATAAGTCTGCGACTGGCTCAGCCAGACGTTTTCCGTATATTGCATCCTCAGCACAGAGCACTTTAGAAACGCCAGTAATTGTCGCCGCTTCTGTTGCAGCAGCTGCGCATGTCGCGCCTGTGCACAAAACAGTCACGTCACCCAAAGCAGCACAGGCCGTCACAGCTTTTGCTGTAGCGTCCATTGCCAGTTCGCCGTCGTTAACTTCAGCTAAAAGAAGTACAGCCATTACACAGTCTCCGCTTCTTTAAGTTTGGCGATCAGTTCATCCACTGATGCCACTTTGATACCTGCAGCGCGTGTCGCTGGCTCAACCGTTTTTACAACTTCCAAACGTGGTGTCACATCGACGCCGTAATCAGCTGCTGTTTTCTCATCCATCGGCTTTTTCTTGGCCTTCATGATGTTTGGCAAAGACGCATACCGCGGCTCGTTCAAACGCAAATCAACAGTAACAACAGTCGGCATGCTGACTTCGATGGTTTGCAAACCACCGTCAACTTCACGGGTCACTTTTGCTTTGTCGCCAGCAATCTCAAGTTCGGATGCGAATGTGGCTTGGGACCAACCCATCAAAGCAGACAGCATTTGGCCCGTTGCGTTCATGTCGTTGTCGATCGCCTGTTTGCCACAAAGGACCAGACCAGGCTGTTCTTCGTCAACAATCGCTTTAAGGATTTTTGCAACGGCCAAGGGTTCGATGTCGTTATGCACGTCGTCCGACGCAATTACTAAAATGGCACGATCCGCACCCATTGCAAGCGCGGTACGCAGCGTTTCTTGGGATTGCTTGACGCCTACGGATACGGCGATAACTTCGTCCGCGTGGCCTGCTTCTTTCAAGCGGATGGCCTGTTCGACAGAAATTTCGTCAAACGGGTTCATCGACATTTTCACATTGGCAAGATCAACACCGGAACCGTCCGCTTTAACACGAACCTTCACGTTATAATCAATCACGCGTTTGACAGGTACTAGAACCTTCATGGGCGTCTCTCTCCTCTAACTACGACTCGCCCAAAATGGATCCATCGTGACAATTTGAATATTTATTACCGAAGCACGGGCATCCACAACAGTGCAAAATCGTCATGTTTCCGCTATTGGACGCCGCGTTTCGTAAGATTTGCGGATTAAAGTCGAAATTTAGCGATTTGCTCCTGGAATCCAGAGAACATCGTCTTTGCCGTCGTTATTCGCGATACGGCCTGCAACAAAGAACCAATCGCTTAAACGGTTCAGATATTTCACTGCGGCTGGGTTTACAGTTTCTATTGTCGCCAGCTCAACTGCTAGACGCTCGGCGCGCCGCGCAACTGTCCGACAGACGTGCATTTGCGCCGCCAATGCAGTTCCGCCGGGCAGAATGAAGCTTCGAAGTGGCTCAAGAACATTCGTCATGGCATCAATTTCGACTTCAAGACGTTTTACCTGTGCGTCGGCCATACGAAGGGGCGGGTATTCAGCCGCGGCGTCCTTTTCCATATTTGGGTTGCACATATCGGCACCCAGATCAAAAAGATCATTCTGGATCCGACTTAAAGCTTCGTCAGCGGCACCCTTTGCTTCAAGACGTGCCACGCCGACAAAGCAGTTCAACTCGTCAGACGTGCCATAAGCCGTGACGCGCATCGAGTGTTTCGCAACGCGTGCACCATCTCCAAGCGCTGTTTCACCGTCATCGCCGGTCTTTGTATAAATCTTGTTTAGAACAACCATAAAATTAGCTCCCACTACGTTTGAAATAGGCATAAAGCAGGATAAGAACGACGGCTACAGCTTGTAAAGCAATGCGCCACCGCATCAGTTTGTTTGAATTGCTATGGGCCCATCCAGATCCTTTGGCAAAACCACCCAGACCAAACATCAACACAACAACAACAGCCAAGATCGCGACGATCAATATATAAAACATATGGAACTCCATTTGGTTTTGCGTTGCGGTTGATGTAGCCGTCACTTGCTAAAAAGCGAAGAGGTTTCGCATTAGACCCGCGATAATACCCAATCCAAGATTCTAGTTGGCAGCAAACGCCGCAGTGCCGCCATCATATAAGTGGGTGTCGTAACAAAATAGCGCGGGCGTGGGCGGCTGGAATCTAAGGCATGAATTAGCTTCTTTACGACGGCATCTGCAGGCAATTCAAAAGGATCAGGGCCATCCGAGGTATATAGGCGTTTCAGTAGCTTGGTTTCGTATTGTGTTGCACGCGCTGCGTCTTTCCAATTTATCCAACGTTCAAAATGTGGGATTGAATTTTCGCGGAACTTTGTGGTGATTGGGCCGGGTTCAATCAAAACGATCTTGATATTGGTGTCTCGCATTTCAATGCGCAGCGTATCGGTCAGGCCTTCAAGGGCGAATTTACTGGCGTTGTAGGCACCACGCCACGGCATCGTGACCAATCCCAAAACTGATGAGCATTGGACTATCCGTCCATGCCCCTGCGCCCGCATAATTGGGATGACAGACCGTGTGAGTTCGTGCCAGCCAAAGAAGTTGGCTTCAAAAATGGATCGCAGCGCATCAGTTGGCAAATCTTCGACAGCGCCTGGAATGGCATGGGCACCGTTGTTGAACAGCGCATCTAGCATACCGTCAGTGGCGTCCAATACCTCGTTCAGCCCCTGATGTATGCTGGTGGTGTCAGTATAGTCGATCCTCGGGCTTTCAAAGCCCATTGTCCGCAATCGGTCACAGTCAGCTTGTTGCTTGCAGGATGCGAAGACACGCCACCCACGTTCGCGAAGGTCCATCGCAGCAGCAAGACCAATCCCGGACGAAGAGCCAGTTATTAATATGGTTTTTTTGACCATGTGTGTCGTTCAATCTTTCACGCATGACCACTCTAAGAGGGGCAGAGGCGATTAACTTTCGTTAAGCAGGAAGTCTGCCATCCAGCCAAGTGTTGCACCGTCTACGGATCGCATTTCGACCCAGCCGTCGCCATTTTCGGCCAACACTTCAACTTCAGTACCACGTGTAAGCTTCCCAACCACATCAAAATTCGTGCCTGGGCCGCCACGTACATTCACAAGGTTGCCTACAACTACATGTAAATTTTGGTCGTATGCGGGAATCGTTTCTTGCGACATGGCGATAGTTTCAGGATTGCCAACCAAACTAGGAAGAACAATAGCAGATGCAGTGTCTTTAACTTGTACAGGGGCAAAAGAAGCCTGCTTAACTTAAGCCTGAGTGTCCAGTTTATCGACTGATACCATGCTAAATGAAGCGCGCGTCACTGCTGAATCTGTTTGGGTATCCACTATAATCGATTTTGTAACATTGATTTTAGGCAGGCCTTGTTGTGCCGGTGCAGTATCCACGCGACTTAAACGCAAAGCTTCGCCATCAAAATCGGATCCGCCGCTTAACTCATAAAAGGAGAAGCCCAAAAAACCAAAAACTATAATAATAAATTTACCCACGACGTGATCCCCCAACCACATGCCGCCAAATTCAAAGCAACTCATTATATATAGCACATAACCGATCGACGTTTAGGAAATAGGGGGAAGCATTAGTGCAATGCCTCATGACGTGTCATTGATGCAACGACGTCGGCAAAGAACTTTTGTTGACAACAGATTTGGCGGCTTGTTCCCCGCAAAATGGATTGGTACACAGCATTTATGGCTGATATTGATGATAATCCCAACATGAACCCTATTGAACCACTGCGTCGGGCGCTGGGTGACCGATATCTGACCTATGCGCTTTCCACGATCATGCACCGCGCATTGCCTGATGCACGTGATGGATTAAAGCCTGTTCATCGACGTATTTTGTTTGCAATGCGCGAACTTCGGTTGGCGTCGGGGGGAGGTTTCCGGAAATCTGCTAAGATCTCTGGCGACGTTATGGGGAATTATCACCCACACGGTGATGCTGCGATCTATGATGCGATGGCCCGTTTGGCCCAAGATTTTAACGTTCGTTACCCCTTGGTCGATGGTCAGGGCAACTTTGGCAACATCGACGGTGATAACCCAGCTGCCGCGCGTTACACTGAGGCGCGGATGACCGCTGTGGCCGAGGCAATGCTTGAGGGCCTTAACGAAAACGCGGTTGATTTTCGTGAAAATTACGACGGCACACTGACAGAACCTGTTGTCTTGCCTGCGCAATTTCCCAACCTTTTGGCAAACGGATCCAGCGGCATTGCCGTGGGTATGGCGACCAACATTCCGCCACACAACATCGCGGAATTGTGCGATGCTTGTCTGCATTTGATCAAAGTGCCTGATGTGCGTGACGACACGTTATTAAATTATGTGCCAGGCCCCGACTTTCCAACAGGCGGCATCATTGTTGAAAGCCCGGAAAATATAGCGACGGCCTACCGTACTGGAAAAGGCGGCTTCCGTTTACGCTGCCGTTACGAAGTCGAAGACCTTGGACGCGGACAGTGGCAGATTGTTGTCACTGAAATTCCGTACCAGGTTCAAAAATCTAAACTGATCGAAAAGATCGCGGAACTGATCCAAATCAAAAAGATTCCGATCCTTGCCGATGTCCGAGATGAATCTGCTGAAGACATCCGTCTGGTTCTTGAACCGCGTTCCAAAAATGTCGACCCTGATGTGTTGATGGGGATGATGTATCGCAATTGCGATCTGGAATTGCGATTCTCGCTGAATATGAACGTATTGATCGACGGGTTGACGCCAAAGGTTTGCTCGATGAAGGAAGTGCTGCGCGCGTTCCTTGATCACCGTCGCGAAGTGTTGGTGCGCCGCTCTACCCATCGGATGGAAAAGATCGATCACCGTTTAGAGGTGCTCGAAGGCTTTATCGTTGCGTTCCTGAATTTGGATCGCGTGATCGATATCATCCGCTACGATGAAGACCCCAAAGCTGGCTTGATGCGCGAAGATTGGTCAAAGGACCATGTGCGGGCGATGGACGAGAAAGATTATGTCTCGCCGGGTCCAAGCAGTGGCGAACTGTCAGAGGTTCAAGCCGACGCAATCCTGAACATGCGCCTGCGCAGTCTACGTCGCCTTGAAGAGATTGAATTGCTGCGCGAACAAGCGGCGTTGATGGAAGAACGCGCGGGGCTCGAAGACTTGCTTGATAGTGGTGAGCTGCAATGGGATAGCATTGCAGCTCAGTTGAAAGAGACGAAAAAGCAGTTTGGAAAAGACTGGGCAGGAGGCGCACGCCGCACCACATTTGCGGTGGCGGGCGAAGTAGCAGAAGTGCCGCTGGAAGCAATGATTGACCGCGAACCGATCACTGTTGTGTGCAGTCAAATGGGCTGGATCCGTGCGATGACGGGTCATATTGATTTGAACCGCGAGCTGAAATTCAAAGACGGTGATGGGCCACTATTCACCTTCCACGCAGAAACCACGGACCGCTTGCTTGTCTTTGGCGCGAACGGGCGTTTTTACACCATCAGTGCATCCACGCTGCCTGGCGGGCGCGGAATGGGAGAGCCATTGCGCTTGTTAGTTGATCTGCCGAACGAGGCAGAGATACTTGAAATCATGATCCACAAGCCGGGCCGCAAGCTACTGGTGGCCTCATCTGCGGGTGATGGGTTTATCGTGCCGGAGGACGATGTGATTGCCCAAACGCGTAGCGGCAAGCAGGTATTGAATGTGCGCGGCGATACGCGGGCTTTGATCTGTAAGCCAACCTTTGGAGACACAGTTGCTGTGGTTGGTGAAAACCGCAAAGTGCTGGTGTTTTCACTAGATGAATTGCCCGAAATGGGCCGTGGAAAAGGCGTGCGCTTGCAGAAATATAAAGATGGTGGGCTGTCTGACGCGACCACCTTTACAATGGCCGCAGGGTTAAGCTGGCTTGATCCAGCAGGACGGACACGCACGGAAATAGAACTGTCGGAATGGCACGGAAAACGCGCAAGTGCTGGTCGTATGGCACCTCGTGGATTTCCACGAGACAACCGATTTAACTAACCGGAACACTATCTTAGACAACAGTGTACCGCTGGACATATAGTGCTGGTCCAAGAAGGGTATTTGATGAGTGAACAATTAAACGGCCAGTACCACGGCGCAAGAAAAACTTTGTTTTGGTTGGTGATGAAGACCAGTTTCTTGACCTTGATAACTCTTGGAATTTACAGGTTTTGGGCAAAAACACGTATTCGCAAATATCTTTGGTCTGGGACCTCGGCGGGGAACGACAGCTTTGAATATACTGGCACTGGGCTTGAGAAGTTTTTGGGTTTTTTGGTCGCTATTGTGATCTTGGCAATCTATCTGGGATCTGTGCAAATGATCTTGCTGTTTTTCGGGTTAAGCATGATGGCAGATGCCACTACCCCAGCGGGCATGATAGCCCAACTTGGGGCAATCTACATTTCAGTGATAGCCGTTATGCCTGTGATATTGTTTGCACAATACAGGGCGCGTCGCTATAAAATGGCTCGGACGCGGTGGCGTGGCATCCGATTTGGCATGGACAGTGCCGCATGCGGATACGTCTGGCGGGCGGTTGGGCATTTCTTTTTGACGGCTATAACCCTTGGGATTTTGTTGCCAAGACAGTCGTTTTATCTTGAGAAATATATGGCGGATCGCAGCTGGTATGGCGATGCGAAATTTGAACAATTGGGGCGCTGGCAAAGCCTGTATCCTGGGTTCAAACACATCCTGATCGGCATGGTTGTCCTTGTTGTCAGTGCCATACTGTTGGCGACCACAAACGGTGCCGCTGCAGGCGCAATTGGTTTGAGTGTTGGATACATCTGGATCACAATAGGCGCAGTATATTATCGTATTTATGCGTTTAACTATCTGACATCAAACAAAAGCCTAAATAGCCAGATCGGATTTTTCAGTGGTGCCCGCACGGGTAAAGTTGTGGGCACAGCTATCAAAGGGGCAATCCTTATTGCAATAATCGGCGCTGTTGCCGGTGGTATTTTCTTTGCAATTAGTTTTGCCATGATTGGCTTTTCGATGCCGCGCGATCCTTCAGTTTTAGGGGGTTTGACTGGCGGGATTCTGGGCGTTCTGGGGGTCGTTTTCTACGTTGGCTTCCTTTTGATGATGAGCGCGCTGTCTTTCATTTTGATCACGCAGCCCATAATTGCGCATGTTGTTGATAACGCTGCATTGTCTGGGGCAGAGCATCTTAATAACATTCAACAACGCGAAGCGGACGAGGGTGCGGACGCCGAAGGGTTTGCAGATGCATTGGATATTGGCGGAGGAATATGAACGTTGGTATAACGTCGGTATCGTGTCGGTATTACGTCGGTGCATCGGGCCGACGTCTGGATGTTGGCGTGACGCTTGAGAACAGCTATTACTTGCGCCTGTCGCATCCAGAACTGCCAAAAGGGGGCATCAATTGGCCACTGAGTGACCTTCGTAAACTACAAGATCAGGCACGCACAGATCAGATTATTCTGACACTGCGCGCCGACACAGCCGTTGATAGCGCATTAATCGAAGCTGCACGTTTGACCGTTGATGATCCTGACCTGATCAGGCAGATCGAAAGACTTTGCCCGGAGTTGTTGAAACGGGACATGCCTAAAGGCTCTGCACGTAAAATTCTGATCCGTATCGGGGTGGCGGTGGCCGCAGTGGTTCTGATGATTTTCGTCATCCTACCTGCGATGGCCAACACGCTTTCCTACATCATCCCGATCAAACGGGAGGTTGCTTATGGCAAAGCAGTCGTGCGCCAGATGGAACGCTTTTTGGGCGGGACGACGGCAGGCGATTTGGTGTGTTCCAGTCCCGATGGGGATGCAGCACTGGCAAAGATGATTGCGCGTTTGATCGAAACCACCCCAACTGATTACGAATTGAACGTCGCCGTTATGCGTCACGAAATGGTCAATGCGTTTGCCGCCCCAGGTGGACAGATCGTTTTGGTCGAAGGATTGCTTAAACAAGCCAAAAGCCCGGATGAAGTGGCGGCAGTTTTGGGCCACGAGATAGGGCATGTTGAGGCGCGTGATGCCACGCGTGGGGCACTGCGGGCAGCGGGGTCTGCGGGATTGTTGTCGATGGTATTGGGCGATTTCGCGGGTGGCACGGCTGCAGTGGTGATCGCGGAATATACGCTGAACGCGTCGTATACCCGTGAGGCGGAAGCAGAGGCGGATACCTACGCGCGCAACATGCTGGATGAGGCCGATGTCAGTACAGCGGGCATGTCCGATTTCTTTGGCAGCTTGGGTGATCTTGAAAGCAAGATGCCTGATCTGCCGTTATATCTGTCCAGCCATCCAGACACGGCTGCACGCGCTGGCCGTGCTGCGGATTTTGCGCAAACGCAGGTGGCGACAACGCCTGTCTTGGATAAAACCGAGTGGGCGGCGTTACGGGCGATTTGTGATTAAACGTCGGCTGTGCTGCGAAGCTGTCATTGGCCAATTTTAACCTAAAGCTTGCTTTCAGCTCGAACTGTTCAACAAACGTTGGTTTTCAGGACCGCCAAACACGTCATAGCGGACCTTCATGAACAAGTTGATCACTGTCCGCTGTGCGGACAAAAGCGGGCTTTCGCTGCGGTTGTGCAGAGGTCTGTTTCTGGTTTTCTTTCGTTTATAGCGCCGGAACGTTACGGGCCTTGGCATCGTTTCGGTAAATCGGCGTCTTGGAACCGCCCGATCCTTTCGATAAAAGGTAAAAAAATCTGGAGCCCCCCGATGTCCGAAATTCTGGCGCTTGCCGGTGCAAACCTTTTGTCGCCAATCATCTTGTCATTCGCACTTGGCCTTTTTGCCGCAATGGCGCGCTCTGACCTGTCCATCCCCGAAGCCGTCGCAAAAGGCATGTCGATCTATTTGCTATTTGCCATCGGCTTCAAGGGGGGGGCATCGGTCGCAGATCATGGCGTAGATGCGGCCCTGCTAATGTCGGTTGGAGCAGGAGTTCTTCTGTCCTTCGGTCTCCCCCTCTTGGCCTTTGCTTTGTTGAAAGTATTCACGACGTTCTCTCGGCTGGATGCTGCGGCTGTGGCTGCGCACTACGGCTCGATCAGCATCGTAACATTTGTGGCAGCAACCTCGGTTCTTGAAGGGCGCGGGATTGCAGCAGAAGGCTATATGGTTGCAGTCGCCGCAGCGATGGAGGCACCTGCGATCCTTTCGGCCCTTTGGTTGGTATCTCGAAATGGTTCAGGCGGGCGGATGGAGCCGGGATTGATGCGAGAGATCATGCTCAATGGCTCTATCGTGTTGCTTGTTGGCAGTTTTGTAATTGGCATGCTGACCGGTGAAAAAGGTCTGGCTGAAATTGCTCCGTTTATCGTCTCCCCCTTTAAAGGTGTTTTGTGCCTATTCCTGTTGGACATGGGGTTGGTCGCGGGACGCGGATTGAAACAGTCAAAGGGGGTTTTGGGGATCGGTGCAGTGGCATTTGGTATTGTCATGCCGCTGGCAGGATCAGCCCTCGGGCTAGTCCTGGGAATGATGATAGGGCTGTCTACAGGTGGCGTCATTCTGATGATGGTGCTTTCGGCCTCGGCCTCCTACATCGCGGTGCCTGCTGCGATGCGGGTGGCACTGCCAGAGGCAAACCCGGCAATTTATTTAACCCTATCGTTGGGTGTGACGTTCCCGTTCAATCTTACCTTAGGTATCCCTCTTTATGTGGCCGTAGCCACCCAACTAACCGGAGGCTGACATGCAGATGAATCCCGCGAAACGTGTCGAAATCGTGATTGAAAAACCGTTAGAAGGACGCCTGACCGATGCGCTGAATAAGGCTGGCGTGACGGGCTATACGGTCGTGCCCGTTCGCGGTGGATCTGGTCGGTCCGGGCCATGGACGCGTGAAGGTCAAATTGGCCGCGCCGGAATGGTGATGGTCATCTGTCTAATCAAGCCCGAGCGATTGGACGCGCTTCTGGAGTCTGCTTTTGCGGTGGTCGAGCGTCATATCGGCGTCGTTTCGGTAACCGACACGCTTGTCCTCAGGACTGAACGTTTTTGATCTTTAGAAACATAGGTGTAGGATGGGCGACAATTCCAAATCAGAAATGACGTTTGGGCCTTTTACCGCAGTTTGCTACACGGCGCACCAACGTCCGCTTTCGGTAAAGCCAAATATCGTCACATGCGATCCAAAAACCCTCGTTTTTGGCACACCATCAGAACACCTCTTTTGATGCTGCAACGCGTCCCGTTCAAACACCAAGCAGGTGTTGAAGGCATTTTACAATTCCCCATTTACGCGCGGGACGGGCACAGGATTTCACGATGGTGGAGCAGTGGCAGGCATCGTCACACAGCATAACGAAATTCATGATATAAGTCGCCACCTTTATGGCAATGTGATGTGCGCAATTGCACGCCCAAGCGCGGTCATGTATCGCTGTACAAACCTTTGGGGAGGATCAAGATGCTGCGTTGGATTTTTGGTGGTATGATGCTGTTGAGTGTTGCGGCCTGTAATGGCGCGTCGGACTTGCAGGATATTGCGGTGCCGTTGGGCGATTTCAAGTTGGGCCATAACATTGTGGTTGCGCCCAAAGTGGCAAAAGGCCCGTTAAGTCGGCCCGCGACGGAAGAAGAACTGACAGCGGCGATGAAAAAGGCGATTGCTGAGCGTTTTGACCGGTATGACGGCGAGAAATTGTATCACTTTGGCGTAAGTGTCGAAGGTTATGTCTTAGCGGCCCCCGGTATTCCGATTGTGTTTGCGCCCAAGTCGATCCTGATCATTAACGTCACAGTTTGGGATGATGCGGCTAATGCCAAGCTGAATGC
>CAJJBH010000034.1 GCA_905182355.1 uncultured Paracoccaceae bacterium
TAGTTCATCTCCTTTGTTGCATAATATGCTATCAAAGGAGCGGCACCAAACCGTGACAGGTCCACATTCGGGCGTGCATAACAATGGGTGTAACAACATATGTAACAATAATCATGTGAATGGCCGAGCAAGATATATTAGTTATATTTATATATATCAGTTGTTTAGTGTAAATTTTATCGGAAATTTGCGATTGTAGAAAAGGAGTTCGAGCTTCTCACGACCCACCATTACCCTTAAGTGCCAACTTAACCGCCAGTACGTGTTTGGTTACCCTTCCTCAAACACCTTTCGTGCGGCACGAAAACACTCCAGACCTTGTGGGACCCCGCAATAGATCGCGATGACATGGATGATCGCGCGGATTTCTTCGCGACTTACCCCGTTGTTGATCGCGCCGCGACAATGCAGTTCCCATTCAGTCATCTTGCCCAAGGCTCCGATCATCGACAGGTTCATCATGGACCGCGTTTTTGCGTCAATGACATCGTCCCCCCAGCCAAACCCCCAGCACCAAGCGGTCATTGCCTCTTGGAAGGGGCGGGTGAAATCATCTGCGGCGGCAAGGTTACCTTCAACATATTCAGCCCCTAGGGTTGCTTTGCGTTGCTCTAAACCTTTTAGGAACAGATCCTCGTCAAACGTGCTCATTGTGTATCCTTTTGGTTGGGGTGCCGGTCTTTGATTGACCACTGGATGGTGCTTAAGATTAGCAGAGCCATGCCTTTTGAAAAACCTACAATTTTGTTGATTTGTCCGCTTGACGTGCCCGACATCTGAACCTATTACAGCCTCAACAATGCTGCGCGGTTGTAGCTCAGTTGGTTAGAGTATCGGCCTGTCACGCCGAGGGTCGCGGGTTCGAGTCCCGTCAACCGCGCCATTGTTTATCTTCCCATTTGTATCTAGCAAAACCAGCCTCGTCCTGAGTTTTCCGTTGATTGTTTTGATGTGTTCAGCTAATGACGTCCCAAACAGTTAGCGCTAACATTTTAGAAACGAGCACCATTATGTCGATACATCCAACGCTGAAATCCGTTACTGACCGCATAATTGATCGTAGCAAGGTTAGCAGGGGTGAATATTTGGCCCGTATGGCCGCAGCGCAAACCAAGGGCCCGTCACGTGGTCACCTATCATGCAGTGGCCAAGCGCATGCTTTTGCAGCTGCGGGTGAGGACCAGAATGAGTTGGCGACGGGCATCGGTGGCAACCTTGGTATTGTCACAGCGTTCAACGATATGCTGTCCGCTCATCAACCGTTTGAGCATTTCCCGCAAGTGATGCGCGATGCAGCCCGTTCCGTTGGTGGCACGGCCCAGGTTGCGGGTGGTGTGCCAGCGATGTGTGATGGGATAACCCAAGGCGAGGCGGGCATGGAGCTTAGCCTATTTTCGCGCGATCTGATCGCAATGGCGGCAGGTATCGCACTAAGCCACAATACCTTCGACGCCGCGACTTACTTGGGCGTGTGTGATAAGATTGTCCCCGGCTTGGTGATCGGGGCGCAGGTCTTTGGTCACTTGCCAGCGGTCTTTGTTCCAGCAGGTCCGATGACCAGTGGTTTGGCAAACGACGAAAAAGCGATGGTCCGTCAGAAGTTTGCGGCTGGTGAAGTGGGCCGCGAGGCGTTGATGGCCGCGGAAATGGCTGCGTACCATGGTCCTGGTACTTGCACATTTTACGGCACAGCAAACACCAACCAGATGTTGATGGAATTTATGGGCCTACATTTGCCAGGCTCCAGCTTTGTGACTCCGAACACGGAAATGCGGATGGCTTTGACGGCAGAAGGTGCAAAACGCGCCCTGTCATTAAGTGCGTTGGGCGACAATTACACACCTGTCTGTGCGATCTTGGACGAGAAGGCGTTTGTGAACGGCATCGTTGGATTAATGGCGACAGGGGGATCGACCAACCTGTTGATCCACTTGGTTGCGATGGCCCGTGCGGGTGGCATCATCCTTGATTGGCAGGATTTCTCAGAAATTTCGGATTTGGTGCCATTGCTGGCCCGTGTTTATCCAAACGGTTTGGCAGACGTGAACCATTTCCACGCCGCCGGCGGTCTGGGATATCTTATTGGTGAATTGTTGCGAGGTGGTTTCTTGCACCCTGATACCAAGACTATCGCGGGTGTTGGCTTGCATCACTATACGCAGGAACCGTTTATGGATGATGGCAAACTGGTTTGGCGTGCAGGTACCTCTGTCAGTTTGAATGCGAAAATCATCAGCACGCTAGAGGCTCCATTCCAAGAAACGGGCGGGCTGAAACGTTTGTCTGGATCGCTTGGCACCGGGGTGATGAAGATTTCGGCGGTTGCGCCAGAGCATCGCATAATCGAAGCGCCTGCGCGGATTTTTCATGATCAGGATGCTGTGAAAACCGCGTTCAAAGCTGGTGAATTTACGGGTGACGTGATTGTGGTTGTCCGCTTCCAAGGACCAAAAGCCAACGGAATGCCAGAGTTGCACAGCTTGACCCCAATGCTCGCGATCTTGCAGGGGCGCGGATATAAAGTGGCGTTGGTTACAGATGGCCGGATGTCTGGTGCATCAGGCAAAGTGCCGGCAGCGATCCACATCTGCCCCGAGGCGTTAGATGGAGGCCCGATTGCCTACATCAAAGACGGCGATATATTGCGGGTCGATGCGGTTGAGGGGACATTGGATATTTTAACGCAGGGCGTTCTTGAGCGACCCGTTGTCGAAGCCGACCTAAGTACAAATCAATACGGCACTGGACGTGAATTGTTTGAAGTGTTTCGTTCAGCTGTTGGGCCTGCCGAAGCAGGTGCCAGCGTTTTTGGAGTTTAAGATATGATGACGACGTCCCGTTCTACCAACACACGCGCATTGTGTGAATTGGCCCCGATTATCCCCGTTTTGGTGGTGCATGATGTGGCCCACGCCATTCCACTGGCCCAAGCGCTGGTGCGTGGTGGTTTGCCTGTTCTTGAGGTGACATTGCGTACTCCTGCGGCGTTGGATGTAATTGCTGCAATGGCAACTGTTGAAGGCGGGCATGTTGGGGCAGGGACATTGATTACGCCAGAAGATGTGCGGGCTGCGAAAAATGCCGGGGCCACGTTTGGTGTGTCGCCTGGCGCGACAGACGTGTTGCTGGATGTGTGCGAATCCCTTGACCTACCGATGCTTCCAGGTGCCGCAACTGCGTCTGAGGCAATGCGTTTGCTGGAACGTGGCTATGACATGCTTAAGTTTTTTCCAGCCGAAGCGTCTGGTGGTGTTGATGCGCTCAAAGGCATTGGGGCTCCTTTGCCGCAGATTTCGTTTTGCCCAACAGGTGGCGTAAACCCTAAAAACGCAGCCAGCTATTTGGCTCTGTCCAATGTTGTGTGTGCTGGCGGCAGCTGGGTCGCACCAAGTGACCTGATCAACGCTGGCAAGTGGGACGAAATTGAAGAACTTGCACGGGCTGCAAGCACTCTGGGACGTGGATAACACATTCTAATTAGGGGAAGTTTCACTTTTTGGGTGTTAGCGACATTTCCCCATTGACGCCCCAACAGACCCAGTCTAGTTGGACCAAGTTGCGCGGTTGTAGCTCAGTTGGTTAGAGTATCGGCCTGTCACGCCGAGGGTCGCGGGTTCGAGTCCCGTCAACCGCGCCACTTTCCCTCACTGTCATTTAGAATGATATGCATCTGCACATCTTAACCGATGGTGTGGTGGGGAACATGCCCCCACCTATTCACTTTATGTGATTGCATCCAAAATTCGCGCCCACGATCGAATGCCATGGTGAAAACTGGACACATCGTATTTTTCGTTTGGTGAATGGATGGCGTCGTCGTCTTTGCCAAAGCCAACCAACATCGGTGTCGTCCCCAGAATGTTCTGGAAGTGGCCTGCAATCGGGATGGACCCGCCGCAGCCGACATAGGCCGCTTGCACACCCCATTCGGCTGTTAATGCCGCGCGGGCTTGTTCAAATTCTGGTGCCGTAGTTTCTGCAACAGACGCACGTCCGCTGCTGTGGTCATGGAATTCGACGCTGCAATCTTCTGGCAGTTGGCTTTGTACCATTTCACGGAAATTCACACGGATCGCGTCGGGGTCTTGATCCCCCACAAGGCGGAAACTGATTTTGGCATGCGCTTTGGACGGTAAAACTGTTTTAAACCCATCCCCAGTATAGCCACCCCAGATACCATTGACCTCGCAGGTCGGCCGCGACCAGATCATCTCAAGCGGGGTGCGATCTTGCTCACCTGCAGGTTTTGACAGACCTACATCGCTTAAGAAGGTGGCGTGGTCGAAGGCAAGGCCCTGCCATTGTGCTTCCAAATCGTCCGACAAATCTTGGACGCCATCATAAAAATTCGGGATGGTAATCGCCCCGTTTTCGTCGTGCAGCGAAGCTATCACATTTGACATAACGCGGATGGGGTTCATTGCGATGCCGCCGTACATACCAGAGTGCAAATCCAAGGTCGGGCCCGTTATGGTAAACTCTTCGCCCAAAAGCCCACGCAGCATGGTCACAATGGCGGGTGTTTTGCTTTCAAACAATCCTGTGTCGCAGATCAAGGCCAAGTCAGCACGCAACTCATCTGCGTTCTCTTTCATAAATGGCACAAGGCTAGGGGAACCGGATTCCTCCTCGCCCTCAAAGAAGAATGTGATGCGGCAAGGCAGCGTTCCGTTGACTTCTTTCCATGCGCGGCACGCTTCAACAAAGGTCATCAACTGGCCCTTGTCATCAGATGATCCACGTCCACGGATCACAGGCCCTTTGGCGGTGTCTTCGATCTGTGGATCAAACGGGTCGTTGTCCCAAAGATCAAGCGGGTCAACAGGTTGCACGTCATAGTGGCCATAAAACAGATAATGTGGCCCTTCCCCTTCAACATGCCCCACAACCATTGGATGGCCCGCGGTTTCACGTTTTGTTGCAGGCACACCAAGGCTTTGTAGGTCAGCGACCAGCCAGTCAGCGGCGGTTTGGCAGTGCTGCGCAAAAGCAGGATCAGTTGATATCGACGGAATTCGCAGCAGGTCTAACAACCGTTCAGTGGCTTTAGGCAAATTGGCATCAATCTGGGACAGGACGGCATCAAGGCTCATGGAAGGCTCCAGCAATAGTAAATATGGGTAATCTGCAATCCAAGGTATAGGGTCCAAACGCGCTGTCCAGTCTAATACAGCCCGCATGTTTTTTTTGGCCGAAAATACTCTGGGGGAGCGCGCAAGCAGCGGGGGCAAAGCCCCACTTCCCTTGTTTTGCGGTGCCAAAGGGCTGCGACCATCTGCGCACATAGATGTGCATTGATCCAAACGGTATGTGCCTGTATTAGAATGCATCTAAGACAGACAGGTTTTTCTGCTAAAAACCTGTGATTACGGAGATACCGACTTGGATTATACTGCACAGCTGGACGTCGCTATTGATCGATTGCATGAAGAAGGTCGTTACCGCACCTTTATTGATATCGAACGTCAAAACGGTCAATTCCCTCACGCTGAATGGACGCGTCCTGATGGATCTAAACAAGATATTACCGTTTGGTGTGGCAATGATTATCTAGGCATGGGACAAAATCCAGTTGTTTTGGACGCGATGCACGAAGCAATTGACGCGACAGGCGCAGGGTCGGGCGGCACACGCAATATCTCTGGTACAACTGTTTATCACAAAAAGCTGGAGGCAGAGCTGGCTAATTTACACGAAAAAGAAGAGGCACTGCTTTTCACCAGTGCCTATATTGCCAACGATGCGACCCTCAGCACGTTGCCAAAATTGTTCCCCGGATTGATCATTTATTCAGATGCCACAAATCACGCGTCGATGATTGAAGGGGTGCGTCGCAATGGCGGTGCAAAACGTATTTTCCGTCACAACGATGTAGCGCATTTGCGTGAACTATTGGCCGCAGACGACCCCGCTGCACCAAAGTTGATCGCCTTCGAATCAATTTACTCAATGGACGGCGATTTTGGTCCGATTGAAGCGATCTGTGATTTGGCTGACGAATTTGGCGCATTGACCTATATTGATGAAGTACACGCCGTTGGCATGTACGGCCCACGTGGGGCAGGGGTCGCAGAACGCGACGGACTTATGCACCGTTTGGATATAATCAACGGGACCTTGGCAAAAGCATATGGCGTCATGGGGGGGTATATCGCCGCAAGCGCCAAGATGTGCGATGCTATCCGTTCCTATGCGCCGGGATTCATCTTTACGACGTCGCTGCCACCAGCGATTGCCGCTGGTGCTGCAGCATCGGTAAAGCACCTTAAAACAGCACAAGAACTGCGCGACAGCCAACAATTACAGGCCAAGATTCTAAAGATGCGCCTAAAAGGATTGGGTCTGCCGATCATCGATCATGGTAGCCATATCGTGCCCGTCATGGTTGGCAATCCGGTTCACACCAAAGTGTTATCTGATATGCTGCTTGAAGAGCATGGAATATATGTCCAACCCATCAACTTCCCAACTGTGCCACGTGGTACTGAACGTTTGCGTTTCACGCCCTCTCCAGTACACGGTCCACGTGAAATGGATGCCTTGGTAAAAGCAATGGACGCGCTGTGGTCTCATTGTGCGCTGAATCGTGCCGAATTAACGGCTTAGCAGTCGCAGTAGTGCAATTTCCGTTGCACTGTGCTAAGCTTAAGCTAAGAAAAATACATTCTCGAATCGCAGGGGCAGATTCGAATAAGTATTTTGTTAAAAGGGCAGGGTTATGATCGGGCGGAAAACCACCAAGATCATTGTTGATACAGTCGAACCTAAAGCGTTTGATGACTTCGAGCTTCGGCTTGGGGACATGATGCGTGGTGAACGTGCGACTTTGGGCAAAAGTTTGCTGGATGTGCAGCGCGAGTTGCGCATTAAAGCCAGCTACATTGCAGCCATCGAAAACGCCGACCCTGAAGCATTCGACACACCAGGCTTCATTGCCGGTTACGTTCGTTCCTATGCTCGGTATTTGGATATGGATCCAGATTGCGCTTTTGCTGCATTCTGTGCTGAAAGCGGATTTTCTGTTGCCCACGGTATGTCTGCCGAGGCATCCGTTGTCAAAAAAACATCCCGTGAAGATCGCCTTGCCCGTGTCACGGGCGGAGATATCTTTTCGAAACCCAACACGCCGTTTGTGCCCACGGGTGAAACGATGCTGTCGCGGATTGAACCGGGCGCAGTTGGATCGACGCTTGTTTTGTTGGGCCTGATTGGCGCAATAGGATTTGGTGGCTATTCTGTGTTGCAAGAAGTGCAGCGTGTGCAAGTTTCCCCTGTCGATCAGACACCTGTTGTGTTGGCAGATCTCGACCCATTGAACGGTGCCGCGATTACGGCCCCGATTGCTGGAAGTACCAACTCTTCTGCACCCCAAGTTTTGAACACTCCACGCGCTAATGCGTTGGACCGTTTGTACCGCCCACAAGCATTGGACGTGCCGGTGTTGGTTGCGCGTGATGCGCCGATCGCGAACATTGATCCGCGTTCAAATGGTAGCTTTGCAGCCATTGCTGTTCTAAATTCGGACAGCGGTTTGATTGCTGGTATCAACGGTGCTTTGGCAGAAGCCAATGGCCAGACCGTTCCGCAAGTTGTCGAAGGTCTTGCACCTGCCTTGCAAATGGTTGCTGCCTATCCGTCATGGGTCCGTGTCCGGTCTGCTGATGGCACCGTGATCTTTGAATCTATTATGGAAAAAGGTGACACTTGGACTGTTCCTGCGACGGTAGAACCCGCGACGCTACGCACTGGTGAAAGTGGTGCGATCTATTTCGCGATGGCCGGGGGCTGTTATGGCCCTGCTGGTGCGCGCGGTAGCGTAACGTCCAATATTCCATTGCACCAACAGGCTTTGGCCGAATTGTACGAACCAGCGCCAACAACCGCTGAATCAGTCTTGGGCCGCATGGTTGCTGACCTGTCAGCATTGAATCCGTTGTCTGCATTGCCTTGTAAAGCGAACTGATAGCTTTCTTCTAAATAAACACATTTCTATCTGCGTCGATTAATCCATCCGCCAAAGGTTGCGGAGTGCCTGCTGTCGCTCTATTTCTTAACCAACACTTGCAACCTAAAGGCCTGCCCTCATGTCGCTGAACCACATTCGTCCTTGGCGCAACATTTATCGACGTAAAAGCCGTCAGATCATGGTGGGCAATGTACCTGTTGGGGGCGATGCGCCGATAACAGTGCAGACCATGACCAACACATTGACCACGGATGCATCAGCAACGATCAAGCAGATTATCGCAGCCACCGAGGCGGGGGCAGACATTGTGCGTGTTTCGGTCCCTGATCCCGAGAGTGCGGCCGCGATGAAGGAGATTTGCCGCGAAAGCCCTGTGCCGATCGTGGCGGACATTCATTTCCATTATAAACGTGGGATTGAAGCCGCAGAAGCGGGTGCTGCCTGCCTGCGCATCAACCCTGGAAATATCGGGGATGAGAAGCGCGTTAAAGAAGTTATCAAAGCGGCGCGGGATAACAATTGTTCGATCCGCATTGGTGTGAACGCCGGCAGTTTGGAAAAGCATCTGCTGGATAAATACGGTGAACCTTGTCCTGATGCGATGGTTGAAAGTGGTCTTGATCATATCAAAATCCTGCAAGACAATGATTTTCATGAATTCAAGATCAGCTGCAAAGCGTCCGATGTTTTTATGGCAACTGCTGCGTATCAGAAATTGGCAGAGGCGACAGACGCACCAATTCATCTTGGGATTACAGAAGCTGGTGGGCTTACCACTGGCACCATCAAATCAGCGATCGGTATGGGAAACCTACTGTGGGCAGGCATCGGTGACACGATCCGTGTGTCGCTTTCGGCAGACCCCGTGGAAGAGGTCAAAGTTGGCTATGAAATCCTGAAATCACTGGGTTTGCGCCATCGCGGTGTTAACATCATCAGCTGCCCGTCTTGCGCCCGCCAAGGATTTGACGTGATCAAAACGGTTGAGATACTTGAAGATCGTTTGGCCCATATCAAAACTCCGATGAGCCTTAGCATAATTGGCTGTGTGGTGAACGGACCGGGGGAGGCGTTGATGACCGACGTTGGCTTTACGGGCGGTGGTGCAGGCGCTGGCATGGTGTATCTGGCAGGTAAACAAAGCCACAAGTTGGACAACGCCGCGATGGTGGAACACATCGTTGAGCAGGTTGAGACGCGGGCGCAGTTGATCGAAAAAGAGGCTTTAGAGGCAGTTGAAGATTGATCTTTAACTTACAGAAATAAAACGGGAAAGGCGGTGGTGTTATTCACCGCCTTTTCTATTTCTGCGAAGTAGACCGCAATATTAGCTGCGCTTGCCGTTCACAATCGTCATCATCTGATCATATGGCAGATAGCCGCGCAGCATCTCGTCTTGCAGCACAAAAGTCGGCGTCCCTGTGACGCGCATTTTCTCCGCCAGTGCTTTGGTTTCGGCCAATTGTTCTGCGATTTCTGGGCCGTTCATGGCGTTCTCGACCACGTCCATTTCCAACCCGAATGTCTTGCCCAAACGGGCTAAGGTTGTCATGTTTATTTCGCCGGACAATGACATTAATGCGTCGTTGATCGCTTTATAAGCCTCGTCGCCAGCAACTTGTTTTACGGCCATTGCAAAACGTGATGCCAAAACGGATTGGTCACCCAAAATTGGAAACTCTTTGATGATCAAACGAATGTTTCCATCGGTTGAAAGCATCTTGGCGACTTCGGTGTGCGCCTTGCGGCAATAGCCACAGCGGTAATCCGAAAATTCGACCAATGTGATGTCGCCATCTGGATTTCCACCAACATATGAATACCCGTCATTAAACAGGGCATCAGCATTGTCGCTGACAAGAGACAGGTCAGCTTGGGC
>CAJJBH010000035.1 GCA_905182355.1 uncultured Paracoccaceae bacterium
GATTGGACACTCTCATACCATTCGGCGCATCGTGTTGACGGATATGGCGCAGCTGCCGTTTCAAGTATTTCACCGAGTGGCCGCATCTCCTGTGCCTGAGCCACGCTAACAGCGGGGGTAAGCATCAGCGCCACAACGGCGCAACGAATGAATTTCTTCATGGATTTGTCTTTCTCAAAATGGCCACCAGCTGCGCGGCCTTTTCCTCAATGCTGGATCACTAGGGCTTTCAGGCGGGGGCAACATGCGCCGCACATCATCTAGGTGACGCTGTAGCGTTAAACGTCGCGGGTTGCCTATGGTGGACACCCAAAAGCGTATAGTGATTTAAAAAGGCCAGAACCTCACAAAGGGAGACCGGGCTGGCCTATTCCTCGTTCCTAAACGGCGGGAGTGGATCGGGTGGGTCACTAATATCCGCGTCAGGTCTGTCGAGTGCGATCTTTAATTCTCGAAACAACTGCTTAGCCGAACCTTCGACGATACGCCTGAGCTGCGCTTCTTTAGGTAATCCAACAAGATTGAAGTTGTGTGGATCACTGAGGTCAGTTTCCCGTTCGTCAGTAATTCCTAAATACATCGAAAGGGCGACAATAATTTCAGCATTCATGCTGCGCTTATTATCTTCTGCTGAAACCTTGATTTTATCGCGCATTCCGTCAGGCAGACGCAACATAAACTTATCACTCTCACGGCCTATCTTTTCCATCATATTTACTCCACGAGACTACGTATGTCACGGTGATATCACTTTTAAGGTTGACTGCAATGGCGTCACGGTGACATAAGAAGTCACGGTGACTTAGGAGATCATTTTGACCAAGCGCAAACCTTTGCAGCTACGCCTGCCCCCTGATTTGAAAACGTGGATTGCCGCGCAGGCGGAGGCAAACGTCCCTTCTCAGAACAGCGAAATCATCCGCGCGATCCGCGAACGGATGGACTGCGTAGATGAGGCTAAAGCATGACTGAGCGCGAAACCATTGATGCACTGGAAAACCGTCTGAATAAAATCGGCACAATGGTTACCCGCCTTGCCGCAAAGATGTTCATGAAGCATTTGAGCGCTTCGGCATCCTTGGCAGTAAGTGGCGACTAATGAACATGCGCCCAGCCATCATCCCCGAAACCATCACGCCAGACGAATTGGCGCTGAATCTTGGCGTGTCGCCAAGGCGGGTGAAGGATGATGTGCGGGCGCTTGGTTGTTTCTGCAAAATAGGTGCTAAAGTCGTGATGCGTGAACACCACGTTGAGGCGTATATGGAGGCGATGGAATGTCAGTCGAAATCTACAAGCGCGGCGCGATCTGGCACTACAGGGGTACCGTTGCCGGAAGGCGACTACGCGGCACTTGTGGCACGGAGAACAAAAAAATTGCCCAAAGAGTCGCGGCGGAAGCAGAAACTGCAAGCTGGCGTCGTCACCTTGATGGGCCGAGCGCACACGTGACATTCGCACAGGCCGCAAACGCATATCGTGACGCCGGGAAATCTGAACGCTTCTTGGCTGCCATCGAAGATCATTGGAAAGATACGGCAATTCGTGAGGTCAGTGCGGGTGCAATCCGTCAATCCGCTCGCAAGCTGTATCCGAATGTAAAAGCGGCGACCCATAACCGCCAAGTCATTGTCCCAACGCAGGCGATCATTAATTTTGCCGCTGAGTTAGAATGGTGCGCCTCTATTAAGGTGAGGCGGTTCAAGACTGCAACGAAAACGAAGACACCTGCAACACGGGCTTGGATCGAGGCGTTTGGCGATCAGGCTAATGCTGATAGGTTGCCTCACTTAGCGGCGCTGGCCTATTTCATGTTTGGAACGGGGGCGCGACGTGGTGAGGCTTGCGGTCTGCTGTGGTCAGATGTTGATCTATTTGGAAAGAAAGCCACTATCCATCAATCCAAGGTTGAGGACACCCGTACCGCGCACATGCCGCAAGCTGTCGTTGTCGCAATTGCCAACATTCCTACGAATCGCAACCCAGATGAACCTGTATTTGGATATGCCAGCGGCGAAAGCGTTGGTCAGGTTTGGGCGAATGTTTGTGAACGTGCGTGCATTGAAAAGTTGACCCCACATTCCTGTCGCCACGGATTCGCAACCACGATGCTACAGGCTGGAATTGATCCAAAGACCGTCGCCACGCGCGGCGGCTGGAAAGACGTTGGCACAGTGATGAAACACTATGCACACGCAATGGATGACCCCACTGTCACGGATGTTCTTTTTGACACACCCGTGACACAGGGCCAACAGATATACCCCGTAACCTCTTATAAACAAAAAGGAAAATCAATATGAACAAGGCCCTTCGTTGGGGAAGGGTGTCCCATTTATTGGGATAGGGGCTGATGCAGGCTGGCACAACAGATATAACGACGCTAGAACGCCCCATCGTCAATTTTTTGCGACATCAGTGACGCCAATCGGAAACTTTGCCTTATGTTTATGTGCACATTATTAACCTCTCCTGAAAAACGGTCTTTGGATCCGGCGCTTGTCGAATCGCTACGCAATGCTTGGGGTGGGGGCGACGCTGTTTGGCTGTCGCCAGATGAGGCGGCCGAGTTTTCGTTACCTGCCGTTCCTGCCAATCGCTGGGATGTTTGGGCCGATTTGCAAAAGCTGGACGTGGATTTGGTTGTGCAACCCGATGAGGGGCGGCGCAAAAAGATGTTGCTGGCTGATATGGACAGCACGATGATCCAACAGGAATGCATTGATGAGCTGGCGGATGAGGCAGGCGTTGGTGAACGCGTTAAAGATATTACAGCGCGTGCGATGAATGGTGAGTTGGATTTTGACGGCGCACTGCGCGAGCGTGTTGGCTTGTTGGCGGGGTTGGATGCGGATGTTATCCAAACTGTATTACAGACGCGTATTTCGATGATGTCTGGGGGTGCAACTTTGCTTGCAACAATGAAGTCAAATAGCGCTTATGCTGCGCTTGTTTCAGGTGGTTTCACCGCGTTTACGGAATCTGTCGCGACGCATCTTGGCTTTGACGAAAACCGTGCAAATACAATGATTGTCAAAGACGGTGCTTTGACGGGCGAGGTTGGACTTCCGATATTGGGAAAACAGGCCAAGGTCGATGCGCTTGAGCAAATCACAGCCCGTTTGGGTTTATCAGACAGCGATGTGATGGCTGTTGGCGACGGCGCAAATGATTTGGGCATGTTGCACCGGGCAGGCACTGGCGTTGCTTTGCACGCCAAGCCAAGTGTTGCTGCAGAATGTGATGTGCGTATCAATCACGGGGATTTGACAGCGTTGTTGTATATCCAAGGATATTCACGAGACGCATTTGTGGTGCCTGCTTAGGGTTTTGAATGGGGCTTTGCCCCAAACCCCAAAGTTTATTTAGCAAGATGAATGCCGAAATTAGATTTTAAATCATTGGAGGCGCAGCGCGTTGTGTGCCGGTTTGGACACCAAGCCAATTTCGGATTGGGGCGTTCAGGTATTTCATTGTTTCGGGATGTTCTGCATCAAGGACGCCGAGCTTTACAAGAATCGCAGCAATTGCGCATTCTGCGGCGCGGGTTGTTCCATCTACTATCTTAAGCGCGACACCCATTTTCTTTTCAGGGATGATTGCGATGAAGAACGCTTCGGCCCCGGTTTTGACAGCGACCTTACCACCCATTGCCCGCATAAGGTTGGTGCAGGCCCGTCCTTCACCAGCGACCAAATCAGGGTGTAGCATCATTGCAGAACGCAATCGTTCTTCGGCGCTTCCTTCTGGCGCTGCAGCGAAGGTTGCCATCGCGCGTGCCATGCCGTGCAGTGTTGTTGCGTAATTTGGCGCACTGCATCCATCGATGCCATATCCAGGGCTGGTTAACCCGGTGATGTCTTCAAAAGCGTCAAGGCACGCCATTTGCACAGGGTGCGCAGGGTCGACGTAATCAGGACCAGACTTTAGGTGTTTGGTCAGTGTCAAAAAGCCTGCGTGTTTGCCAGAACAGTTGTTGTGGATTTGGCACGGTTTCTCAAAGGCACGGATCAAACCGTTGCGGGCGTCTTCGTCACTGGGTGCTTGTGGTCCGCAACGAAAGGCATCGTCGGTCAGTTCTAGGTAGTCCAACCATTTGCCAACGCGGTCGGTGTGGATTGCGGCGCCTTGGTGCGAGGCGCAGGACAATGCGAGTTGTTCGGTGGTTAAATTGTGCGCATCTGCAGCCCCAGACCGGATCAATGGCAGTGCTTGAATCATCTTTGAGGAGGATCTTGGTAGTATTATTGCCTCGGGATCACCCCAAGCGTGAACGATTTGTCCGCTGTCATCACAGACAACGGCGTGGCCGTTATGGACGCTTTCAAGGAATGGACCACGCCAAATTTCGGCCATTGGTACTGAATTTGTCATAATTTCCCTCACAACTGCGCGAAAACCTGCCAATCAGGCTTTCGCAACTCGCTAGTTTTGCGCTAATGTGTTTCTTGTCGAGAAGAATACAGGCGCTGGCAAGAGTATGGTCGCAAAAAGAGCCATATAAAGCGATCTGACATATTGAGGTTACAGACGGTCTGGAGGCTGGACAGATGGGAATTAAAACAACTTTTGCCGGGATGCTACTTACGGCATCATTGGTGGCGTCTGGCGCAATTGCGCAAGATAAAAGCACAAATTGGGTTGCAGAAAAGACCAATTGGAGTGTTTTCGTAGAAGACAATCCAACCGAATGCTGGAGCGTTTCGACACCAGAAGAGACGGTCAATTCACGTGGTGGGCGGGTTGTAGCTGTAACACGCAGCCAAATCTTGCTGATGGTGTCTTATCGCCCAAGCCAAGGGGCCAAAGGGCAGGTTGCCTTTACGGGCGGCTATCCCTTTGCTACTGGCAGCACGGTTAACGTTGATATCAGTGGCAACGAATTCGAGATGTTTACCGAAGGCGAGTGGGCATGGACAGCAAGCCCGTCAGACGACGCCAAAATGGTGACAGCAATGAAACGCGGCGCGAGTGCGGTTGTTTCAGCTGTGTCGGGACGTGGAACGGCAACTAAAGATACCTTTTCGCTATCTGGCTTCACCGCTGCCGTTGAAGATGCTGAAAAACGCTGCGGCGAATAATTAACGCCAATATTTGAAACGACGCGGCTTCAGTTTGAGGTCGCGTTTTTTTGTGTTCAGCTTTGAACATAGTCGAATCCTTTTGATCCCGCGCTAAATTCCTATATAGAGCAGGATCTAGCCATTATTCGGATGAAAAATATGTCTGCCCCCAGCGCGCCGATTACCCAAGACCTTGTGACGATTCCACGCAAAATGCCGGATGGACCGATCAATTTGGTTGGTCTGACGCGCGAAGCGATGCGCGATCTATTGATCGAACACGGGACAAAGGAAAAGCAGGCGAAGATGCGTGTCGGTCAAATCTGGCAATGGATTTACCAATGGGGCGTGCGTGATTTTGCCGAGATGACAAACCTGTCCAAAGATTTTCGTGCTCAATTGGCAGAGAAGTTTGTGATCGCTATTCCAGAAGTGGTAAACAAGCAGGTCAGCACCGATGGCACACGTAAGTATTTGGTCCGTATCGCAGGCGGTCACGAGGTTGAGGTGGTTTATATCCCCGAAGCTGATCGTGGAACGCTGTGTGTGTCCAGCCAAGTTGGTTGCACGTTAACATGTTCGTTCTGCCACACGGGCACACAGAAACTTGTGCGCAATCTGACGGCTGGCGAGATTATCGGCCAAGTCATGTTGGCGCGTGATGATCTGGGCGAATGGCCGGAACACGGCACCCGCACCTATGAAGCCCGCATGTTGTCCAACGTCGTTTTGATGGGGATGGGTGAACCGCTTTATAATTTTGAGAACGTACGTGACGCGATGAAGATTGCGATGGACCCCGAGGGGATTCAATTGTCGCGCCGTCGCATTACGCTGTCGACTTCAGGTGTGGTTCCAGAAATCGCACGCACTGCAGAAGAGATTGGTTGCCTACTGGCCGTGTCATTCCACGCAACCACGGACGAAGTGCGCGACAATCTGGTGCCGATCAACAAGCGTTGGAATATCGAAACCTTGTTGGAAGCCTTGCGCACCTATCCAAAGGTGTCGAACTCTGAACGGATTACGTTCGAATACGTGATGCTGGATGGTGTGAACGATACCGAAGAAGACGCGCATCGTTTGGTGAAATTGATCGAAGGTATTCCAGCCAAGATCAACCTGATTCCATTCAACGAATGGCCAGGTGCACCGTACAAGCGGTCGTCGAATAATCGTATCCACCGCTTTGCGGATATTATCCATGCTGCGGGTTATCCAAGCCCAATCCGTAGACCACGGGGTGAAGACATTTATGCAGCCTGCGGTCAGTTGAAGTCCGAGACCGTGCGCGAACGCAAATCGCGCAAGCAGATTGCTGAAGAAGCGGGCCTAGGGGCGTAAGCAACCGAATCTAAAATGGAGACAATGTGGCGGGTGGCGTCACATTGTTTGCATTCTGCCCTGTAATGACCCCAATTCTGGACGATTGGTGCCATTTGTGGAAACGACAATGCTCCTTGTAAGATAACAGGAGAGGCCAATGTCTATCATCTCAAGCCAAGACCAATTCGTAACAGCACAAATTATTGAACTCGTTTCGTCAGAGCGTTCCAAAGCCCTGTCCAAACGTGAATGGAAGCACCGCCTCGCAGGCTACGGTTACAGCATTCGCGAGACTGACGCAGGCGATGTGCTTGAAACACTACCGCACCACGTCAAAATTTGTATTTTGCCAGCTGTACTCTCTGCTTAAGCGATCTTTTGAGTAAGGGTTCAATTTAGCGTCCGGGGACTTCCTCGCGCCGTGTGGTTGTTTCCCAGTTTTCGATCAGGTCCATCGCTTCAGCAGCCGTATCAACAAAGCGGAACAGGTCCAGATCTTCGTCTGAGATTGTGCCGGCCTCTGCCAGTACGTCCCAGTTGATGATTCCGTTCCAGAAGGCTTTGCCGAACAGTAAGAATGGTACGCGTTGCATGCGGCCCGTTTGAATGAGGGTTAGTGCCTCGAACATCTCGTCCAGCGTGCCAAAGCCGCCGGGGAACACGCAGATTGCACGTGCCCGCATCAGAAAATGCATTTTTCTGATCGCGAAGTAGTGAAAGTTAAAACACAGGTCGGGCGTGACGTATGCGTTCGGTGCCTGTTCAAACGGCAGAACGATGTTCAACCCGATAGATGGTCCATCGGCATCGAACGCACCGCGGTTGCCCGCCTCCATCACACCGGGCCCACCGCCGGTGACAATAACATTTTCCGTGCCGCCGCTTTCCTTGGATTTCAGCGTCATCAGGCGCGAAAATTCTCGGGCCTCGTCATAAAACGATGACAAGTTAGCCAGCGTCTTTGTCCGCGCCGTTTCTTTCTTTGCTGGCTCTGGAATACGTGCACCACCAAACAAAACAATTGTGCTTCTAATGCCATGTTCGTCCAGCATTAATTCTGGCTTCAGCAATTCAAGCTGCAGGCGCACAGGGCGCAATTCATCACGACACAAAAATTCGTCATCTGCAAAGGCCAGCTTATAGGCGGGTGCCCGCGTTTGTGGTGTGTCTGGAACACCCTCGGCGGCAGTGCGATCCGTGTGAGCGTTGCGGAAAGGGTGGGCGCTGTTTTTGCTCATGGTCGTGGTCCTTTGTTTCTTAATTGAAGACAGGCGTAACGTGCTGCAAGTGAGTTGCCCAGATATGATTGCACTGTGCACAGGATTGCTGTCTAAGCGCTGCAACTAATTTTTTGGGGAACTGACAATGTCAAACGTACAACTTGAGGCCGCAATCGAATCCGCATGGGACGCACGCGATACCATTTCACCTGCCACAACAGGTGAACAACGTGAGGCGATTGAAGATACTTTGGCTGCATTGGACGGTGGTAAACTGCGTGTTGCTGAACGTCAGGAAAATGGCGATTGGCATGTGAACCAATGGGCTAAGAAAGCCGTGCTTTTGGGGTTCCGTATCAAAGACATGGAACAACATGATGGCGGCGCACAAGGTGGTGGCTGGTGGGACAAAGTTGATTCCAAGTTCAAAGGTTGGGGCGAAGCTGAGTGGAAAACAGCAGGTTTCCGCGCTGTTCCAAACTGTGTTGTACGCAAATCAGCGTTCATCGCTCCGGGCGTTGTTTTGATGCCATCCTTCGTAAACCTCGGCGCATATGTCGATGAGGGCACAATGGTGGACACATGGGCCACGGTCGGTTCATGCGCACAAATCGGCAAAAACGTGCACCTGTCTGGTGGCGTTGGCATCGGCGGTGTTCTTGAGCCGATGCAAGCGGGTCCAACAATCATTGAAGACAACTGCTTTATCGGCGCGCGTTCCGAAGTTGTAGAAGGTTGCATCGTTCGTGAAGGGTCTGTTTTGGGCATGGGCGTGTTTATTGGCCAGTCTACCAAAATTCTTGACCGTGAAACGGGCGAAGTTTTCTACGGCGAAGTTCCATCAGGGTCCGTTGTCGTTGCCGGTTCAATGCCGTCCAAAAACGGCGTGCATTTGTATTGCGCAGTGATCGTGAAAAAAGTGGATGCCAAGACGCGTTCCAAAACGTCGATCAACGAATTGTTGCGCGACTAAAAAAGGAGGGTGGGTTGAACCCCGCCTTACTGCCCATGACAGAGAAAAAGTTAAAGAAACCATCACGCCAGCAGGTGTTTACCCTGCTGGTGGAGATTGGCCGTAAAGACGGCGATGGCCTTCCCAAGAAAGCGACTGGCGCTGCATTGATGTGCTTTGCCAGCGGTGTGGACGAGGCTGAAGCTGTGCGCGAAACTGTGGCGATCCTGAAGCAAGCGGACACTGCCCCTTTGGATGTGTCAGGTTACGGCACATTGGAAGAACGCGAGGCTGAAGGTCACGAGATCGACGATGAAGAGCGCGCATTGATGCAGCGAGCTTTAGAGGAAAATTCGGTCATCATTGCGCAAATGACGCCGTTTTTCGACTAACTTAAGGGTTCTCGCCAAACCACTTGAGATATATTTGTGCATAGGTTCCGTCTTCACGCAATTCCAACAGTGCTTGGTTGATCGGTTCAACCAATTCGCTGCCGGAAGGCAAAGCAATACCATAGTTTTCATGCTGAAATGTTGGTCCTGCAAGTTGCCCAAATCTGGCCCCGTCCGTCTTCACGTAATAGGCTAGGATCGGAGAATCAAAAACCACAGGATCCAAATCACCATCCTCAAATGCCCGTAAAAGGTCACTTAGATCGTTCAGTGCATACCCATTCAGGTCGCGATTTTGCAAGAATGCCTCTGCCGTGCTGCCTGCAACCTTGCCAACGCGTTTACCGTGTAGATCATTTACAGATGAGACAGAGCTTTCGATGGCGCTAATTGTCATTGCTGCTGTGATCCGCGCTACAAAAATAGACACGACAAAAAGAGATGAAATCACTAACAGCACGCCGAAAATACGACCGAAGGGTGTGCGTGGCACACGTTCTTCAAAGCCACCATTTACAACAAGATTTAGGGCCCACCAAAATGCGGGAAACATGGCTTCATGTGCTGGTTTGTCGAAATAATCTTGGTGATTACGCTCAAGCCGCCACATCAGCATCCCGCCTGCCAAAAGCACACCGAAGGCGCCAATAATGGCGAAGAATAACTCCCACGACACAATGGTGCTGATGAGCGAAAAGCTGGAATCTGGTTTAAGAGGGATCAACGTGCGCAACCCTGACGAAAAGATGGGGTGGCTAAAATCCATTGCCTGTTCACGTGCCGAGGTGATCGAAATGTTTGCGATGGCGGCGTCGGATGTTCCAGATGTCACGGCGTTCAACATTTCTGAAAAGCTGTCGTGTCTTACAATTAGAATTTCAGAATCTAGATTTTGTGCAATTTATGCCAACAGCTCGATGTAAAACCCAGTGTTTTTATCGTCTATCACCATAGAAAAGGGCTGACGGGTCACAGTCGAAACCGTTAAGTTCTGTGCAGCGAGAGGCCCAGAAAAAAACAAGGCGCATAGTACTGCGATCAAAATTTTGTACATATGAAATCTCTTCAAGAACTAGGCGGCGCGTTGGTCGGCAAGAGTTATAGCCTCAAACGATTTTAAGATAGGAAAAACTGGCTTGCCGTGTTCCGGCAGGCCAGTTCGTTCAAATAAAGCCAATAAACTTGCACTTAACTGGTCCGGTTTTCTTCGAATACGACCAATGTAGAGGCTTTCAAACGAGGAACCAGCCACTAACAACGTCTCATGTTCAGGAAGCAACAAATGTGTATATGTAACAGTTGAACCCGTCGGCTCGTACCGAGCGGCAAAACCGTTGACCAGATGGCGGGCAGGGACCAGGACGGCCTCTTGTCCGAACATATATTCGACGTCTGAACCACGAATTATCAATCTTTGATCTGGCGCGGCAATGATATCTTGGAGTAGGCCAAAATAGGGCGCGCGCAATCGAATTGGTGCAAAGCTACCCAGTGCCGGAACAGTTCTAGTCACCCGCTGAAGGATCGGAACAGCGCCGCGGCTTTCGGTCATAACTGTATCACCGCGTTCCAGATTTCGTATGTTTTTGAAACCCAAAGGTGTCGAAACAGGCGTATCACCCATCATTGTGGGCATTGGTCCAACGGGTTCAATCTGATCTGACAAAGCCACAAACACGGCATCACTGGAAAACGTTCGATCGCCCTTGCCAAGGATTGCATCGTGTAAGTCTTCGATAAAAAACGGTTTAGGGTTCTGAACTTACACCGATGTAACTGTTGAATCCTCTGGGCGTTCCAAAGACAGTCGGGCCCAGCCTGAAGGGGCATCCCACGAAAATGAAATGCGGATAACGTCCGCCCGTCCTATGCCGCGCCATCTTAACGCTGCATGGCAAACGTCACCGTGATCGCTGTGAACAAGCGTAATACCGCCCCCCGGAATTGCCTGAATAGAAAAGGCGCGGCTCCACGGGAACACGCGGTCATATCCGAACAAGACTTGCGGTTTTCCATTTGGGGACATCCGCGTTTCCAGCATCGGAGTGCCGCGGTCCAAAGCGGCACCCGGCGTCATATCTATTTGCGAAGCCGCGCGCCGATCAACGCCAAGACCATTGGGGCAAAATCGACCTTCTTTGTGATCTGCTGATGCGATCCACGTCATTTCAAATTAAGCCACATCTTGTCCGTTGACCAAAACCTTTGCCTCAAATTGGCGCAAAATACGGCGTGCTGCGGGACTGTAACCAAGTCCGGTATCAGGGTCTATTTACGGGAAAAGGGTGCAAATTTCTTCGACCACATTGTGTTCAAAACTTTTGGTAGTTTGTGGGCCAGGTAAGAAGCGTTCAGTCGCAAGACCAGCGGAATAAACAACCTGATGGCGATCAAACATGAGATGCACATAGGTGACATCACCGCCTTCACAGCGGGTTACGGACCTGTCGTTCACAAGGTCTTTGGCAGAGACAAGAACCTCTTGTTCACCAAACAGCAGTTCAGCAAGATTATCGCCGATTAAAATACGGTGCTCTGGCGACAGCATCAATTCATCATGGGTGCCAAACGTGTTGGCGCAAATGTGGATTGGGGCAAAATTACCCTCAGCTGCGACGGTCCGTTGACCAATCCAGCGTAAGGGTTGCAGTCCCTCGTCCTTGGTCAACACAAGATCGCCCAACAGTAGGGTCTCAACACTGCGTTGACCTTGTTGGGTTGCGATCATAGTGCCCGCGACAAAACATGGGATAGAACTGACATTAACAAAACCGATGTCGGTGTTTGTGCCATTGTCGATTGTGTAAGTGAAATTGAAGTCTTCAACATCTCCATCACCCAAAATGTTGACCGTACCATTAGCGTTAAGGGAGATGGTTTGACCTGTGTTTAGGAGGATTGGCACACCAACAGTGACGGGCTGACCATTCAGGTGTGTGATTGTTAGGCTGCCACCGCCGCCGTTGATGTCATTGGTAAGAACATCAAGGTCTTTGGACCCGTTTGGATACAGGTTTGTTGAATCTGTAATCGCAATAACTTGTGTCTGAACCGAGTTCCCCGCGATCAACAAGTTTGAATCGTAACTTGAGTCTGAAACATCGGCAACAGCGATGCGGATGGTGTTCGTCACACCTGAATTCACCGGAATGATCAGTGTCATCGTGACGGTAAAGCCATCCATCTCTGTGTTGTACTGATCTGATGTGTTGTCGATATAGAGGTTGGAGTTGTTGGTAGAGTTGATGTTGCCCGGGTCGGTATCCCCGTTTCCAACAGCCATATCGACCAACGTTCCATTGATCCAAACGCCCACGAAATCCTGATAGACGGAGTTTTGGAATTCTGGGTATTCCTCGGATGAAAAGACAAACTGCATCGTCATGAAATCACCTGTCGGGGTGAAGTCGATATCCAGAATAGCCGCGTCACGGGTGTTTGTTCCCGCAGCTGCGTTAAGCTGACTGTCGTTGTTTATACCTCTGGTGTTTGTAGATGTGTTCGTCGACTGGTTTGATTGACCGGATGAATTTGTAAAATCGTCGGCGTCCCCCGTCGATAAAATTACCCCTGTGTCACCGGGTGTCACACCCGGTGCTACGGCATCCCCGTTTGTGTAAATGCCTGATGAATCGTTGTCGCCAAAGAACGTTGCCCCAGACACGACAACACCGTCTCCAAAGATATTCTGCGCCATTTGAAGCGCAGTTGCGTCCGTATCAATCGGAAGTTCCGATGCTGCTATCATGTCTACCTCTGCCCAGTTTAGGAGACAGCACACGTCAAACAGCCCACAGGTTATCCTGTGTTTTCAAACGTACATCATTGGTACGAAACGCCGTTCGTTGACGGCTTTACTGCTAAGTGCCCTGCCTCGGGTCATATTATTGCATAAATCATAGCACGAGAGTTTTTGTTTTGTTAATAATTTTCATAGGATAGGCCTTGGCATCGCGCCATTTTAGCCACATTCCTGTAGATGACCCTGATCCAAGCCTGAGGAAACACAATGTCTGGTATCGACCCCGTTGCACTTACCGCAGATTTAGTACGCTGCCCTTCTGTCACGCCAGCCGATGCGGGGGCGTTAGATGTCTTGGCAAAGCTGTTAGATGACGCTGGTTTCGAACTGGCTTGGGCAGATCGGGGTGGTATTCGCAATTTATTCGCCCGTTGGGGTGCAAAAGGCCACGCGAAAACCTTTGGATTTAACGGCCACACTGATGTTGTTCCCGTGGGTGATGAAGCTGCTTGGACCATGCCGCCCTTTGGTGCCGAAATTAAAGACGGCGTAATGTATGGTCGGGGTACCACAGACATGAAGTCGGGTGTGGCTGCGTTTGCCGCTGCCGCCGTTGATTTTGTCAAAGATACACCGCCAGATGGCGCTGTAATCATTGCGATCACTGGTGATGAAGAAGGGGATGCCATCGATGGCACAACCGCGTTGCTTGAATATATGGACAAGAATGATGAGGCGATGAGCGTTTGCATTGTTGGCGAACCGACCTGCCCTAATGAAATGGGCGAGATGATCAAGATTGGGCGGCGCGGGTCGCTGACTGCATTCTTTAAGGTGATCGGGAAACAGGGCCATTCAGCTTACCCGCACCGTGCCAACAATCCGCTGCCTGCGATGGCCCGATTTATGGACCAGCTGGCATCACATGAACTAGATGCTGGAACAGATCATTTTGACGCCTCAACCTTGGCCGTTGTCACCATCGACACAGGTAATCCCGCGACAAACGTGATTCCTGCCGATTGCACAGCCACTGTGAACATTCGCTTCAACGATACCCATTCAGGTGCAGGCCTTAGTGATTGGTTACAAGTCGAAGCAGATAAAATCATCGCGCAGTTCGGGGTCGAGATTGAGTTGAAGGTAAAGATTTCAGGCGAAAGCTTTGTAACTCCACCGGGTCCGCTGTCCGCCCTTGTGAGTGCAGCGGTACAAGCCGAAACAAACGTGGTTCCACAGCTAAGCACAACAGGTGGGACGTCCGATGCCCGTTTTGTCAAAAACCACTGCCCCGTTGTTGAATTCGGGCTGGTGGGTCAGTCGATGCATCAGGTTGATGAACATATTCATGTAGCTCACATTCACCAGCTAAAAACCATTTATTCCCGCATCTTGTGCGACTATTTCGCATGACCGTCGATATTGCGCTTACCCGAAATATCGATGCTTGCCATGCGTTACGGCGAAGGGTGTTCATCGAGGAGCAGAATGTTTCTGAGGCCGAGGAAATTGACGGATTAGATGATAATGCAATGCATTTTATGGCCACCGTTGATGGCGTGCCTATGGGGACTGCACGGATAATAATAAAAGGGACAACGGCGAAAATTGGACGTGTATGTGTTTTGCGTGAACAGCGTGGCACGGGTTTAGGTGCGGCCATTATGCGTGCAGCGTTGGAGGTTTGCAAAAGCCAAGGAACAGTAAATAAAGTTGTATTAGGGTCACAATTACACGCTTTGAAGTTTTATGAACTGTTAGGTTTCGAAGCATTTGGCCCAATCTACCTAGATGCTGAAATCGAACATCGTGATATGAAAATCGCAGTATGAGGCGTGGCACTTTGATTGTCATGCTCAAGGAACCGCGCGCTGGGCGGGTGAAAACGCGCCTTGGCAATGACATTGGTATGACAGCTGCCGCATGGTGGTTTCGCCATCAAGTTAGGCGCCTTTTGCTTCGTGTTGAGGACTCGCGCTGGGACGTCGTGTTGGCAGTCGCACCAGATCGTGCGGGTTTGCTAAGCCGTGTTTGGCCATCTCACCTTGCCCGTATTCCGCAGGGACATGGTGATTTGGGGGATCGTATGGCACAGGCTATGCGCAGCATTTCTATTGGCCCTGTTTGCGTGATTGGCGCAGACATTCCCGATGTCGGCCCCAAACAAATCGCACGTGCATTTACAGTTCTTGGAGCATCCGAAGCGGTGTTTGGGCCAGCTCGTGATGGCGGGTACTGGTTGATTGGGTTGCGCCGGACACATCCCTTACCACCCAAGATTTTCCAAGATGTACGCTGGTCCACAGAACACGCATTGGCAGATACACGCGTCAGTTTAGGTGACTTAAAAGTCGCGCTGGTTGATGAACTACAGGACGTGGACACCATAGACGATTTGAAGATGACGTCACTGCACTAGCATGATACTTGAAGCGAATGAGCCGTATTCCCACAAAGCCCGAAATTCTTGATTGGATCACATCCAATCCCACGCTGACTGCCAAACGCGATATCGTGAAGGCCTTTGGGATCAAAGGGGCTGCGCGGATCGATCTGAAACGCATGCTCAAAGAACTAGAGGCCGAAGGGCATCTCGAGAAGCGTCAAAAGACCTATCAAGACCCAGATCGGCTGCCTCCTGTAAGTGTTTTGCAGGTTACAGGCGCGGAATCTGACGGCGATCTATACGCAAAACCGTTGGAATGGCACGGCACGGGCGCTGAACCAGTTGTGCTGCTGGTTACCAAAGCATCTGATCCTGCGCTGGGCGAAGGGGATCAAATCCTTGCGCGTGTGACTGCGGTTCAGGGTGAGAGCCACGAATATGAAGGGCGCATGATCCGTCGTATCGGCACGAATCCTGAACGTGTTCTGGGTGTTTTCCGCAAAACGGCAGAAGGTGGGCGTATTCTGCCGATCGATAAGGGCCACAGTGATGAATGGGCCGTTGGCGCAGGCGCTACAAACGGCGCTAAAGATGGCGAGTTGGTCGAGGCTGAACAATCCGGTCCAAAGGGTCGTATGGGTCTGCCACAAGCCCGCATTATTACACGTTTGGGCGACCCGTCCGCACCCAAAGCAGTGTCGCTGATTGCGATCCACCAACACAACATTCCTGACGATTTTCCTGACGACGTTGTAGCTGAAGCTGACGCGCATACACCTGCGGATCTGGGTGACCGCAAAGACCTGCGTGAAATGCCGCTTGTCACGATTGACCCATCTGATGCGCGTGATCACGATGATGCATGTTATGCGCACGCAGACGATGATCCCTCGAATGAAGGTGGTCATATCGTCTGGGTCGCCATTGCTGACGTTGCGGCTTACGTCACACCGGGTTCGGCATTGGACCGTGAGGCGCGCAAACGCGGCAACTCAACGTATTTCCCAGATCGCGTCGTACCTATGTTGCCGGACCGTCTTTCTGGTGATTTGTGCAGCCTGCACGAAGGTGTTCCACGGGCTTGTATTGCGGTGCGCATGAAGCTGGACGCGCATGGTCAAAAACTAAGCCATGAATTTGTGCGTGGTCTTATGCGTTCTCCTGCATCCCTGCACTACGAAGAGGTTCAAGAGGCGATCGATGGCAATCCATCTGAGCGAACAAAGGATCTATTAGAACCTGTTATCAAGCCGCTTTACGCGGCCTATGCCGCTCTACTGGAAGCCCGCGAACTGCGCCAACCGCTTGAACTGAACTTGCCAGAACGTCAGATTGTTTTGGGGGATGATGGAACCGTCCAATCGGTGAATTTCAAGGACCGCCTTGATGCGCACAAGTTGATTGAAGAACTGATGGTTCTGGCAAACGTTGCTGCTGCTGAAACGCTGATCGCTAAGAAAACTGCGCAGCTTTTCCGCGTCCACGAAGAGCCAACAAATGAGAAACTAAATGCACTGCGTGAAACCGCAAGTGCCGCTGGTTTGAATCTTGCCAAAGGCCAAGTTTTGCAGACATCACACCTAAACCGTTTGCTTGCACAAGCCGAAGGTACTGATGATGCGGAGCTGATCAATATCACAACATTGCGGTGTATGACGCAGGCATATTATAGCCCGACAAATTTCGGGCACTTTGGTTTGGCACTCAAAAGTTACGCACACTTCACATCCCCAATCCGGCGTTATTCAGACCTGATTGTGCATCGTGCTTTGGTCACGACGCACGGTTGGGGTGACGATGGTTTGACCCCGGCAGACATTGATGAGTTGGAGGGCACAGCGACCCATATTTCCGACACGGAACGCCGTTCTATGATGGCGGAACGGGACACGACAGATCGCTATCTTGCTAGCTATCTATCCGAACGGGTTGGTGAAGAATTTACCGGTAAGATCAACGGGATCGCCAAATTCGGCATGTTTGTCAAATTAGACGATTCAGGCGCTGATGGCTTGGTCCCAATTCGCTCGCTTGGTGGGGAATACTTCCACTTTGATCGCGAGGCTGGAACATTGATGGGGGCCGATACGGGTATCACATACCGCATCGGACAGCGTGTGACGGCGAAGCTGACTGAGGCTGCGCCAATCACAGGGGGCGTCGCGTTAGAGTTGCTGACTGTTGAGGGCAAAGAGGTCCCGCGTGGCGGACGTTCTTCTCCCGCAGGTCGTTCGCCCCGCCGCAAAGCGGGACAAGCAAAACACAAAAGTGCAAAGTCGAAGCGCAAAGTGAACCGGTCGCGGCCCTAACCCAAGGCGGCGTCCATACGGTTGATGTAGTCAGACAGGCATTGATCAGAGGCAATGCGGCGCGACAGGTCAGTTTTTGATCGGCGTCGCCCGCATAGATGCCAACATCTATGCGAGGCTTGTGTCAGCAACGCATCGGCTGTGACCAAACAGAAACTTTCCTTGTGACAATTGCGTTTCTACGGCCGAAAGATCTGGTTCGAAGGGTTCCATTCGTTCAGATGGGGTTAGGCGGCCCAGACCTTGCACAATCATACCCTTCATCAATTTTGACGAAGCCCACTTGTGATGATCAGGCGGGGAAGTTTTGGTATTTGTTTGAAATAGATATCTCGGGTTGTCGGCCAAACCGCATCATTGCCCCAGCGATCTAACACCAGGTGAAAGTACATGTGTGCTTCGGCCATTCGTACGAAACTGTGGCTTTGCGCCTTTTCTAAACCGGAAAGCGCTGCATCAAAATTATGACCCTGCGCCTCTAGATAACGGGGAATACCATCACTGTCCCCTATGATGCCCGTGCCTACTGAAATTGAGGCAGCGTGGCATTTGACCATTTGCGTGGATCATTCTCGTCTTTGCACTCGTGTTCCAAAATTAGCTGGTTAGGTTATGAGGGTAATCATTGATGGCGCATTTTTCTATTGGACAAGCTTTAGCAATCCATACTGACAATTTTTGGCAGCATATGTCGGTATGATAAAAACAATGTCACGCACTCATCGTCTTTTCCAAGTGATGCAAACCCTACGACGGCTGCCGGCACCAGTGACGGCGGCCCAACTTGCTGAAGACGCTGCCATGCCGCCTTCGGGGTCCGACGTTGACGAACTGGTTCTGGGGTAGCGCAATGTTATGGTTGTGGGTGATCCCGCATTGTCAAAGGCTGCCAAAACTTCTCTTAGCAAAATCAAGTCACGTGCTCCTTAACGTCAAACGCACGGGCTGAAATATGCGATTTTGGATGCCCGTGGGTTTCGCACACCAACACCGCCGATCATTGATGTCTCTGTCTTGCACAAAGCAACATGGAACGAAAATTATGTGGGGTTTGATTACGTAGATAACAATGAAAGAAGTTCGACCCACAGCGTAAAGCCGTGGGTATGGTCGATATGGATTTCGACAACTGCCTTTTGGCGTGGTGCATGCTGCGAAAAGATTTCCGGGGTTTTCGACTGGACAGGTTATTGTCACTTGTCGCCACAGAGGAAAGTTTCTACCGACATCGGGTTGCACTTTTACGTGACCATCTCAACCCTATACGGGCTGAAACAGATGCGTCGGCGAAGGTTCGCAACCCTTTGGATGATCGCTTTCTTGGACACTCAATTATGGCTAGGTTGGAAACATTGAGGCAACCAAAGGTGGGTCAACAGCATGAAATTTCGACACCTAAGTCTTCTTGTTGGGAGTGTTATTGGGACAGCTCAATTGGCAGCAGCGGGAGTTACCGACCAGTCACCGCGCCCAAATTCGCGGCCTTTGATTGAGCAGGTTGCTTTCAAGTCAGTTGGACCTTTGCGCCCCCTTTTACGTCCAGAAGCTTTGGAGCCTGATATCAACAAGCTAGCACCGATAAAGACCGCTTCAAACACTGGGTTTCAACGCTGGATTAAGGGCTTTAAGAAACGGGCGCTTCGAGCGGGGATCAATGACGCCACGCTTGAAGGTGCATTCATGGGAATTAGCTATGATGCTAATGTTATCAAGCGGGATCGCAACCAATCCGAGTTCACCAAAACCATCTGGGACTACCTTGATACTGCCGTGTCAAACGCACGGATCAAGAACGGTAAAGCGGCCATAGCCAAGCATAACGACGCACTAATTCTGATCGAGGCAAGGTACGGGGTCGACAAAGAAGTTGTCGCTGCAATCTGGGGGCTAGAAAGCGCCTATGGCGGCTTTCGCGGCAGTAAAAGCGTCATTCGTTCGCTTGCGACCTTGGCCTATGATGGGCGACGTGGGAAATTCTTTGAGGAGCAGCTGTTGGCCGCGTTCAAGATCCTTGAGAACGGGGATATAACGCCGCAAAACATGACTGGTAGCTGGGCGGGTGCGATGGGGCACACGCAGTTCATCCCAACGTCATATTTGGACTATGCCGTTGATTTTACAGGCGATGGTAAGCGAAATATCTGGTCGAATGATCCATCCGACGCGCTGGCGTCAACGGCGGCCTACCTGAAACATTTTGGATGGATACAGGGACAGCCTTGGGGTGTGGAAGTCACTATTCCAAACGGGTTTGATTATACATTGGCAAACCGAACCATCAAAAAATCTCCATCTAAATGGGCTGCATTTGGGGTCAAGGGGACCAACGGTCCCATCGCCAATCACGGACCTGCATCGGTGCTTTTGCCAGCAGGTGGTGAGGGGGCCGCGTTCCTAATTTTCAACAACTTCAGTGTTATAGAGGCATACAACACGGCCGATGCTTATGTCATTGGTGTGGGGCATCTTAGTGACCGCCTTAAGGGTGGTCCTGCAATCAAATCTGATTGGCCGCGATGGGATCGGGCGCTGTCTTTTGACGAGCGCCAAGAGATGCAGCGCAGGCTTACCGCCCAAGGGTTTGATACAGATGGGATCGATGGCAAAATTGGACCCAAAACAATAGATGCGGTGCGTAAATTTCAGCAAAGCAAGGGTGTGCTGCCCGATGGATATGCATCGTTCGCTTTATTGAAAAAATTACGTTAAGAGCGGCCTGTTAATCCGGCGTTTTGGCGTGCGCTGTTGGGGTGGCTTCAACTGAAAATGTACAATTCGATAGGCTATTTGTACATTTTCCATGACCCAATAATCGCAAATTTTTGTGAAACCAAGCGTTTTGTACAATTCACGTTCCGATATATACAAAACAAACCTACGCTTAGGAAATTATGGTTAACGCGATGCACTTCCCCCGTTCATTTTGCAAAATGAACTTCGGGGGAAGCTGCCGTAGGCAGGTGGGGGCTGGCCCCCTTTTCCCCTGACTAGGCTGGGCTCATCCCACGCAAACGTTCTGAACGGCGACGCAACAGTTCGACAACGGTCAGCAAACAGATAGACACAACAACAAGGATCGTGGCCACAGCTAGGATCGTTGGGCTGATCTGCTCACGCAGGCCAGTGAACATTTGCCAAGGCAATGTCTTTTGGCCAGCGGAACCGACAAACAGCACAACAACAACTTCATCAAAGGACGTGATGAAGGCGAACAGGCCGCCGGAAATTACACCTGGCAAAATCAATGGCATTTGGATGCGGAAGAATGTTGTAAGTGGGCCAGCACCCATGTTGGCCGCAGCGCGGGTCAATGATTGGTCAAACCCGACAAGGGTCGCTGTCACTGTGATAATCACAAACGGAATACCAAGAACCGCGTGCGCCAAGATCACTTTAATATAACCGGCAAAATTCTTACTCATGCCAAGGGTGTTTTCCATGAAGTTCCCAAGGTCGGAATAGAAAAAGAACATACCAGTTGCCGAGATGATCAAGGGAACAATCATCGGCGAAATCAGGATCGCCATGATGGTCCCTTTAAAGGGCATATGGCTTTGTGACAGACCAACTGCTGCAAGCGTTCCCAAGGACACGGAGATGATCGTCGCGAAGGGTGCGATGATCAATGAGTTCTTCATCGACCGCTGCCATTCGTTGTTGGTAAAGAAATCCTGATAATGCTTCAATGAATATGCATCAGGATCAAGGCGCAGCATTCCTGGTGTATAGGTAAAGAAATCCTGCGCATTAAAGCTAAGCGGAATGATCACAAGAATTGGCGTGATCAGAAAGATAAAGATTACGCCTGCGATGCAGCGGAAGCCGTAATGCCACGCCACTTGACCGGGCGTGAGGTAGGGCAGCAATTTTGCGCGGTAACGCCCTTCGTACAGCCAATAAATCAGCCAATGGTAAAACATGCCGATTAAACCCGCGGTAATTGCAAGAGCAACGCCACTATATATATACCCAACGAAGGCAAAGCCAACAATTGAGATCCATTTGGCCAAACCTTCGTTCTTTATAACCACGATAAAGCCATAGGCTATCGCGGCGATGACGGCGGCACCCAGAAGGACGCCAATCAGGCCTGATCCGTTGCCTGTTCCAAGGAACAGGCCAAAGCCACCGCCGGCAGCCGCAGCTGTTGGCAATACAAACGAAAGCGGTTTGCGCGATATCGGTGTTAAAGCAGCCATTGTTCTATCCTAACTTCACGTTGTCGATGCCCACGATCCGGTCATACGCCCAATACAGCGCAAGAACGACGACCAGTAGGATGGTGCCAAGTGCCGCGGCCAACCCCCAGTTAAGCGAGGATGAAATGTGGTATGCGATCCGGTTCGAGATGAAGACCCCTTTGGTCCCTCCAACGATTTCCGGTGTAATATAGTAGCCAATCGACAGGATGAACACTAGGATGGACCCCGCCCCGATGCCCGGAATGGACTGCGGGAAATAGACCCGCCAGAACGCGGTCCAGTTTGTTGCGCCCATTGATTTGGCGGCCCGCAGATAGACAGGAGGAATTGTCGACATCACAGAATACATAGGTAAGATCATGAATGGCAGCAGAATGTGTGTCATGGCAACGATGGTACCAAACTGGTTGTTGATAAGGATCAACCGCTCTGCGTCAGGCACTAGCCCGATCCACACAAGGACTTCGTTTATGACCCCGTTTTGTTGCAACATCACTTTCCACGCTGATGTCCGCACCAAAAGCGAGGTCCAGAACGGCAGCAGTACAAGGATCAGCAACAGGTTCGCGTTACGTGCAGAGACGTTGGACAAAAGCCACGCAATTGGATAGCCCAGCATGATGCATGACCCTGTGATGATCAGTGACATGATCAACGTGCGACCGAACAGCTTAAGCAAGATTTGCTTATTTTCAGGCTGCCACGCCACGCCATCATCGGTTTTCTGCGCATCAATTGCGTTTAGAAAGTAACCGGATGTGTAAAGTCCAGAATGGGTTTGTATTGTTTTCCAAGGCACAGGCGTTGCCCAGTCCTTGTCCATATCAGCGAACGCTTCTGAGAAAGCTGGGACAGGTAAATCTGCGGCTTGCGCGGCTTTCAACAGGTCCTCGTTTGGTCCTGTATAACCGCTTAAGTCTGCAGTTTTCAGGTCAAGGATAAGTGCCGTATATACGGATTCCCAAGGGTCTCGCGTGGCTGGGTCTTTTTCATCTTGAACGGCCGTAAATATGGCCCACGCGGTGTACTCACGTGCGGCCTTTGGCAGCAATTTGGTAACGTCAGCGCGTGGACTGAAGTTTACATCACCCGAAGCAGGGTCTGATGTAAGCCGTTTAAGCAAGCCACGTTGAGATTTCATAAGGTTTTTGCTGGCCGGTGCGTCGCCTGCGTTAAAGATGGCGTACCATGTTTCGCCATCTTTCCACGCGCTGTCGAATGCCTCGAGCGGCTTTTTTGTTACTTTACCGATATCATCCAGTTTTCGGCCAGTTTGGCGGAATAGAGATGAAATGCCGGTCTGTTCATAGTTCAGTCGGGTGCCAAGCCGTGTGTGCCGCTTGGCCTCGGCGGCAATAAACATGTCAAAGAACATGGCCTCAAAGACGGGTTCTGGCGGCAGTTCACTGGTGCTTGCGTCCCATCGTCCCAATTCCTGAACCGTGTTGGGCAGGGTGTTGGATACGATGTCGTTTTCCACCGACCGAAACAGCATTGAAGCGATTGGAACGATGAATGTCAAAAGAACAAAGATCAACAATGGTGCAACAAGCAGCAGAGCCCGCAGTTTCTGGCGGCGCATTGCGCGCGCAAGGCTGCGTTTCAGGGGGGTGCCGTCGGCGGCTAGGACAAGTCCGTTCGCGTCTAGGCCGTCTGCGCTGATATCGCTCATCTTTAGTCTTTCAATAAAGGATAACGGGGGCTGGTGCGCCCCCGTCGGTATTTATGACTTTACGTCGACTTACTTAGCCAACCACGCTTGGAATTTCGCGTCGATATCGTCGCGATAATCTGCCCAGAACTCGTAGTTATACAGGAACGTGTTCTTTGCGTTGTTTGGGTCTGTTGGCATGTGTGGTGCCATGTCGATGCCCAAAGAGATGTGCTTGCCAACAAGTGGTGCGGAAGACTTACGTGCAGGACCATAAGAGATGTACTGCGCTTGGTCTGCCAGACGCTGTGTGTCTGTGGCGAACATGATGTAGTCTAAAGCACGTGCCTGACGCTCTGGGCTTAGGCCCGTTGGGATGATCCAACCATCAAGGTCAAATACTTGTGCGTCCCACAACATTGCCACTGGCAACTTTTGCTCTTCGATCGCTGCGAACAGACGGCCGTTGTATGTGGAGCCCATGATGACTTCGCCATCAGCCAAAAGCTGTGGAGTGTCGGCGCCTGCTGACCACCAGATCACGTCGTCTTTGATCGTGTCTAGTTTAGCCAATGCTTTGTCTTGACCTTCTTGCGTGGCCAAAACGTCATACACGTCGCCTTTTGCTACGCCATCGCAAAGCAAAGCCCATTCCATGTTGTTGATCGGACGCTTTTCAAGTGCACGTTTGCCTGGATAGGCGTCCGTGTCGAACACTGCGCAAACAGTTGTTGGTGCTGTGTCGCCAACTAGGTCTGTGCGATAACCGAATGTTGTTGAATAAACGATCTGTGGAATGAAGCAGTCGGAAACCAACAGGTCGCCGAAGTCTTCAGATGCTTTTGTGCCGTCTGGCGCGTCTGCAAGCATTGTGTCCGCGTCGATTTCCATTGCAAGACCTTCGTCGCACAAGCGGATCGCGTCGGCTGCTACAACGTCAACAACGTCCCATGTCACGTTGTCAGCTTCTGACATCGCGCGCAATTTTGCTACGGCTTCAGCAGAAGAGTCATCGTTGATGATCGTTACGCCATTCGCTTCGGCATAGGGGTCGTGATATGCGCCTTTTTGGGAAGCAGAGTAAGCGCCGCCCCAAGATACGATTGTCAATTCAGATGACATGTGACCGTCGGCGTTAACCATGCCAGCCGCAACTGTAAGGGCCGTCGTAGCCAACAATGTTTTGGTTAGTTTCATATGATGTCTCCGTTGTTTTTACCCGGGTTTATTTTGAGGCTGGGGTACGGGCTTGTTCCCAACCTCTTATTCATCGCGGCATGAGTGTTGCGCGACGTATTATACCGCTACGCGTCGAGCGCGCGGCAATCCTCTGCCAACCAACCGATGTCGATTATTTGGCCTGGCGTCAAACGTACCTGATCGGGCGCGTTGCGTGTTTTGATGACAAAATCATCTTTGCCAGCCACACGAAGGCGTGTGCGGAAAATATCACCCATATAGATGAATTCCAGCACTTCGGCTTTCAGCGTGTGCGCGTCTGGCTGCAGACGTGACTTGTCCATCTCAACCCGTTCTGGACGGATGGAAACACGTGTGCGTTGACCTGCTTGGGCTACGTTAATCGGCTTGGCATCAATCAGGTCGCCATTGTCCAACTGAACAAGTGCAACGCCACCTTTGATTTCCTTAACAACACCTTCAAGGGTGTTATTTTCACCGATGAATTGCGCGACAAAGCTGTTTTCAGGTTCTTCATACAACTTATCCGGTGGAGCCAATTGCTGGATGCGACCATCGTCAAACACTGCAACGCGATCTGACATTGTCAGCGCTTCGGTTTGGTCATGGGTCACGTAAACCGTGGTGATGCCCAGCTCGTGCGCCAATTTTGTAATCTCAAACTGCAAGGTTTCGCGCAGCTGTTTGTCCAAAGCACCAAGCGGCTCATCCATAAGAACCAGTTCAGGTTCAAAGACCAAGGCACGCGAAAGGGCGATCCTCTGTTGCTGACCGCCAGACAATTGCGAAGGACGACGTCCTGCAAAGTCCTGCATCTGAACCATTCCAAGAGCGCGCATAACTTTTTCTTCACGCTCGGACTTGCCGATTTTGCGGACTTCCAATGGGAAGGCAAGGTTTTCAGCTACCGTCATGTGTGGGAACAAAGCGTAGTTTTGGAACACCATGCCAATGCCGCGTTTGTGCGGTGGGATGTTATTGATCGAGGTGCCACCAAGACGAATATCGCCGTGGGTTGCTGTCTCGAAACCTGCAAGCATCATAAGGCAGGTGGTTTTGCCAGATCCTGATGGGCCAAGCATAGTCAGGAATTCACCACGAGGCATCGAAAGGTTCAAATCTTTGACGACTAGATTAACGCCGTCATAGCTTTTCTGAACGCGTTCAAATTCAACAAACGCATCGTTGTTTTTAGTATCCGCCAAGTGTGGCTCCCCGAAATGATCCGCGATTTTTCGCGTGTGTTGGCGATTAGTAAACGCAGGCACCTTCAGTTTTGCAACCTGATAAATTTAGTAACCCTACAAAAAAGGCCGATTCACTTATGATTGTTGGCAATTTGCCTGTTTGACCCGCGTTCCACGAAACAATTCTTAAAAAAACGTCAACTGAACAGTCGATCCAGTAAGCGATTGTTCAGTGAAATCCGTCAAATTCCCCAAAACACCACAATCAATGCCGTAATAAAGGGGTCACCATGTCTCAAAATTTGCCGAATCTTAGCCTGCCGCTTATGCAAGCCTCGCAAGCACAAAAGCACGTCACACATAATGAGGCGCTGAATATCCTGGACACGGTTGCCCAGCTTAGCGTGCTGAGCAGCAGCGTTTCCACACCACCGATTGCACAAGATGGCGACCGCTATTTGGTGCCTGCAGGTGGAACAGGGGACTGGTCAGATCAAGAAGGGACAGTTTCGTTGTTTGACGGAAATGCTTGGCTGTTTTTTGCACCATCTGTTGGCTGGTTGGGTTTGATCAATCGATTGGTGATTACCTGTATTTCAACGGCATTGGTTGGGACGAGCTGCCCAAAGATACCGAACTGGCGAATCTTCAAAATGTCGGGATCAACACAACGGCGGATGTGATCAATCGGTTTAGCATCAGTGCGTCTGCAACGCTGTTTTCACACGAAGGGGCAGGCCATCAGATCAAGGTGAACAAGGCAGGGGTTAGTGACACTGCCAGTCTATTGTTTCAAAGCAATTGGTCAGGCTGTGCGGAAATGGGCCTGAACGGGTCGAACAATTGGTCGCTTAAAATCAGCCCTGATGGGTCGACTTGGCAAGATGCGCTTAGCTTTGATGCGGCAAGTGGTGCGGTATCGGGTGTGTCAGTTCAATCCGGCCCAACCGATACAACAGAGGGTCGATTGATGCGTGCGGATTATGGGTATGGGCCGGGCAATGTTGTGGGAACTGTTGCGCAAGTTGGTGGGGTACCAGCCGGTGCGGTCATTGAAAGTGGCAGCACGGTTGATGGGAATTACACAAAGTTTGCCGATGGTTCTTTGATCTGCACATCCATGGTGATTTCTTTAGATGTGAACGTTAGCGCCGGTGCGTTGTTCAAGTCGACATTACAAACCTGGACATATCCAAGCGTATTTATCACGGCCCCTACGGTTGGGGGTGGGAATGTCAGCGATGTGGAAAACTTATGGATCACCGCGGGGCAGGCGGGTGTCGCAGATTGCAGCGCGGTTGCGTTTGGCCATGCCAGTGCAACAGGTGCTTCGTTCACTTTGATGGCAATTGGTCGCTGGTTCTGATTTTGATTTCTGATTTCGCCTGATATGGTGTGGTCGCAGATTGGACGCAAAAGGACCGATGAATGATTGCCAAACGATTGCCCTTTGATCAGGCCGAATATGATCGCCGCTTGTTGATGACACGTATGGCGATGGCGCTTGCTGGATTGGACGCGCTGTATGTCAGTGATCCGTCGAATATGGCGTGGCTGACGGGCTATGATGCTTGGACGTTTAACGTTCATCAAGGGGTAGTTGTTCTACAGGACGCTGACCCGATTTGGTGGGGCCGCGATCATGATTGCGAAGGCGCGCGGCGCACCGTTTGGATGCCAGATGCCTGTGTGATTGGATATGTGGATGGTTTCGTTCAATCGACGCAGCAGCATCCAATGGAGGACCTGGCCCGCCATCTGGATGGCATGGGTGTCCAGAACCTTGGCGTTGAAATGGACAACTACTATTTCTCGGCCAAGGCGTTCTCGGTTCTTTTGCAGACCTTACCTAACATTGGTTTCGCTGATGCGACGGGCATGGTGAACCTGCAACGCCTGATAAAGTCTGCGCCAGAGATTGCGTTTATGCGCAAAGCCACCGCGATTTCTGAGCGGATCATCGAGGGGTTTATTGAACGTGTCGACGTTGGTGTCCCTAAGAACGCGGTGATTGCCGAAGTGTACCGTGATGCAATGCGTGGGGTCGAAGGTGCCGGGGGGGATTACCCTGCAGTTGCGCCAATGTTGGTGTCTGCGTTGGATGGTGCTGCGCCCAATTTGAATTGGAATGAAGAGCCATTTGTTGCAGATAAGGCCACGACCCTTAAGATTTCAGGATGCTATCGTCGGTATCATGCGCCGCTGACACAGACGATATTTCTGGGAACACCACCCGATCAGATGAAACGGATCGAGGCTGCAGTCGTAGATGGGTTAGAGGCCGGGATTGATGCCGCTCATGCGGGCGAACCTGCCAGCAATGTGGCAAATGCGTTGGCGGGATCAATGGAACGTGCGGGGTTTGAGTGGTCTGGCCGATGTGGCTATCCAGTTGGATTAAGCTATCCACCAGATTTGGGTGAACGCACGATTTCTCTGTGGGCGAACGACGATAGTGTATTAGAGCCAAACATGACGTTTCAAATCACGTCAGGGCTTTGGATCGACGGCTTTGCGGTCGAGATCGCGGAATGCATTCGTATCACGCAAGACGGTGCCGCAGAGGTATTCAGCAACCGACAAAAAGGGATCATTGTGAAGGCGTGAACCCTTGATGGGTGGCGGGGGGCTGTCTGCCCCCAAGGCGCTGCGCACCTCCCCCGAGGATATTTTAGGCCAAAAGAAAATGGGGGACACCAATCAAGACATCCCCCATAAAAGAAACCTTAGCTTCTTCCGGCACGGCCATCGGCGTCCCAGCCTGTTCCGCCTAAATATAAGACACCAATGTGGTTAATATTCCGTTGTTTCTTTTGGCCGAAAATATCCTGGGGAGTTTGAGGGGCTAGCCCCTCATTGCTGTTACCAAATTAACTTGCAGCCTTTAGTAGACCCAAGTCTTTCATCTGCACATAAGCTTCATCCAGTGCGGTCCGGGCGCGTTGCCCCAGCAAGGTGATTTCTTCTGGCGTAATGACCAATGGTGGCGAGATAACCAGTCGGTCATATACATGGCGCATGATCAGGTTGTTGGCAAAGCTGCGCTCGCGACACATGAAGCCCGCTGTTCCAGCATCAGCTGCAAACTTGGCGCGGGTTTCTTTGTTAGGCGTAAGCGCAAGGGATGCCATCATGCCGATGATTTTAGTTTCGCCAACCAGGGGGTGGCCGCCTAGCCCGTTCCACATTTCCGCAAGCGCTGGGCCCGCGACATTGCGCACGTGATCCAGCACATTCTCATCTTGAAGAATTCGTAGGTTTTCCAAAGCAACTGCTGCTGCGACGGGGTGACCAGAATACGTATATCCGTGATTGAATTCGCCGGAATTGATCACTGCGGCAACTTCGTCGGACACTATCGATCCGCCGATGGGTTGATAGCCAGAGCTGAGGCCCTTGGCGATTGTCATGATGTCGGGCCGAATGCCGAGGGTTTCTGATCCAAACCAATTTCCGGTCCGTCCAAACCCACAAATGACTTCGTCTGCGATCAGCAGTATTTCGTATTTATCACAGATACGCTGGATCTCTGGCCAGTAGGTGTTGGGCGGAATAATAACGCCGCCTGCACCTTGGATCGGCTCTGCGATGAACGCGGCGACACGGTCTTCACCCATTTGCAAAATCGCCGCCTCAAGTTCCTGTGCGCAAGCCAGACCGAAATCTTCTGGCGTAGCATCACCGCCTTCAGCCCACCAATGGGGTTGATTGATGTGCATAATGTCAGGGATCGGCAGACCGCCTTGTTCGTGCATTGGTGTCATGCCGCCAAGTGATCCCGAACCAACAGAAGACCCATGATAGGCGTTTTTGCGACTGATAATAATGGATTTGGTCGGCTTGCCTTTCATCGCCCAATAGGTGCGCACCATCCGCAGATTGGTGTCATTCGCCTCGGATCCCGACCCTGCAAAGAAGACTTGGTTCAGATGGTCTGGTGCAAGAGATGCGATCTCTTTCGCCAGCGCAATTGCGGGCACGTGCGTTGTCATGAAAAAGGTGTTGTAGTAAGGTAGTTCTTTCATCTGGCGCGCCGCCACGTCGGCCAGTTCTTCGCGGCCGTAGCCGATGTTTACGCACCAAAGCCCCGCCATGCCGTCAAGGATTTCGTTGCCTTCACTGTCGTGCAAATAGACGCCATTGGCCCGTGTAATGATCCGCGCACCTTTGGCCGCCAAATCGTCGTTTGTTGTGAAAGGGTGCATGTGGTGCGCGGCATCTAGGGCCTGCAATTCTGCAGTCGGGAGGTGGTTGGTAATTGCGGACATAAGACTTTCCTTCAAAGGGCTGGCCCTTGATAGGGTCCACTTTCAACGTGGTGTAAGAATATGATCATATTATTTCAAGTCAATTTTAAACCGTCGAATCGCACATGAAGATTTATTTTGCCAGTGCTGACATGATCTGCACCATGCCTTGTTGAACATCACCTGACATTGCCACACCTGCTGCATTTACATCGCGATCATCCAATGCCTGCAATAGCTCGTGATGTTTGTCTGGCAGATTTTGAGTTCCAAAACGCCCGCAGACAACCCGTAGGGATGGGCCGAACCGCAACCACAAGCGATCAGCTGCATCCGCCATAATTGGTGCATTTGCACCTGCATAAATATTTGCATGAAACGCGTGATTTTGGCGAAGATACCCGAAAACATCCCCCATTTCGATTGCGGTATTCAGCAGTCCGTCGATCAGGCGAAGTTTGGCAATACCCTGTGCATCGACGTGTTCCGTAAAGCGCCGCGTCAATTCGGGTTCTAAAGAAAGCCGCATAAACTCAAGCTCTTGAACGCTGCTTTGGGTCAGTTCGGGGACAGTCACACGCCGGTTGCCATGCATTTCTAACGCCCCTTGCGACACAAGCCTGCGCAGCGCCTCGCGCACTGGCGTTATGCCCGCATCCAAAAGTTTGGTCAGCCCCTGGATTGTGACTGCTTGTCCTGGAGTGAGTTCACCGAACAAAATGGCATCCCGCAGGCGCAAGTAGACCGCCTGATGCGTCGGGATTTTTGCAGTTCCGATTTCCGAAATTTTTGTAGGTTTCTTGAGCATCAGCTGTCTATTAGTTCCGGTTTTGGGCAATATAAGCTTATTAGCTTGCGTGGTTTAATTTGTCATGGAACCATATGAAGTCTTGATCAAACATGCAAAACTTGATCAAATTAATCGAAGTCGGGAACAACCCGACCCGAAACCACGGGAGAATACCATGAAATATATGCTAGGCACCGTCGCCGTATTGGCGATCACATCCGCCGCAGCACTTGCCGAAGAAGTTCGGGTTTATAACTGGTCCGACTATATCGATGAAGAATTGCTGACGAAATTTGAATCTGAAACTGGCATCAAGCTGATCTATGACGTTTTCGACAGCAACGAAGTTTTGGAAACCAAAATGTTGGCGGGTTCATCCGGCTATGATGTAGTGGTTCCATCAGGTGAATTCTTGCAACGTCAGATCACCGCAGGTGCTTTTCAGCCGCTTGATATGTCAAAGCTGCCAAACGCCGCTAATCTTTGGGATGTGATCAAAGATCGCACAGCCCAATATGACGCAGGCAATACGCACTCTATCAACTACATGTGGGGCACGACTGGCCTTGGCGTGAACACGGGTAAAGTGGCTGAAGCCTTGGGTGACGACGCGCCGATTGGTTCGCTTGAATTGGTGTTTAATCCTGCAAACATGAAAAAACTGTCTGAATGTGGGGTTCACTTCTTAGACGCCCCATCAGAAATGATCCCTGCTGCGTTGAAATACATCGGGGAAGATCCAAACACACAAGACCCCGATGTGATCAAAAAGGCCGAAGCCATGTTGGCTGGCGTGCGTCCCTACATCACAAAATTCCACAGTTCCGAATATATCAACGCGCTTGCCAACGGTGACATCTGCGTTGCCTTCGGTTGGTCCGGTGATATTCTTCAAGCCCGCGATCGTGCAGCTGAAGCTGAAAATGGTGTGAACATCGCATACAACGCCCCATCCGAGGGTGCGCTGATGTGGTTTGACCAAATGGCGATTCCGGTGGACGCGCCAAATCCTGATGCTGCGCATAAGTTCTTGAACTTTATCATGGACGCGCAGAATATGGCAGATGCGTCAAACTACGTTTATTACGCCAACGGCAACAAAGCCTCGCAAGAGTTTTTGGTTGAAGACGTAATTGGTGACACAGCGATTTATCCAGACGCCGCAACACTGGAAAACCTGTACACAAAATCACCATATGCACAAAAAGTGCAGCGTGTTGTGACACGTATGTGGACCAAGATTAAGTCAGGTACCTAATCTAAATCTAAAGGGCGCGGCATACGTCGCGCCCTTCCCCCTAATTAAGGATTACTTGTGGTAGAGACTGTTTTCGCACCCTGGGAAGATCCTAACGCGTCCCCCCTTATTTCGTTCAAGAATGTCACCAAACGCTTTGGCACCTTCGTAGCCATTGATGATTTGACGTTGGACATTTATGAACAAGAATTCTTTGCCCTGCTTGGCCCGTCTGGCTGCGGCAAGACCACGATGATGCGCATGTTGGCTGGGTTTGAAAATCCGTCCGAGGGATCGATGTCCCTGTCGGGTCAAGACATTGCAGGCATCCCGCCAAACAAACGCGCGGTGAACATGATGTTCCAATCTTATGCGCTGTTCCCCCATCTATCCGTCTGGGAAAATATCGCCTTTGGATTGCGCCGTGATGGTGTTGCCAAAGACGCGTTAAGTGCCCGTGTTGACGAGATGCTGAAACTGACGCGGCTTGAAAAATTCGCCCGCCGCAAACCCCACCAGATTTCTGGTGGTCAACGTCAGCGTGTTGCTTTGGCCCGTTCCTTGGCGAAAGCACCTAAGCTATTGTTGCTGGACGAACCGTTGGGTGCGCTGGACAAAAAGCTGCGCCAAGACACCCAATTTGAACTGATGGATATTCAAGAGAAAACGGGCACCACGTTTGTGATTGTTACGCACGATCAAGAAGAGGCGATGACTGTCGCCTCTCGCGTTGCAGTGATGGACGAGGGCCGCATTGTTCAGGTGGCGACGCCACAGAAAATTTATGAAGCACCTGACTCAATTTATGTGGCTGATTTCATTGGCGATGTGAATATTCTAACGGGCCCTGTGAAGGCCACGGGTGCTGAAACTTATACATTAGATTTCGGCGGCGCTGCGCCGGTTGTAGCGACCAGTGAGCGCCCGTTTTCTGATGGCCAAACTGGACACTTGGCCATTCGACCCGAAAAAATTGGCATCCATGCGGAAAGGCCTGACGCCCCAAATACAGTGCAAGGTAAGGTGTTGGACATCGCCTATTTGGGGAACCTTAGCACCTACTATGTCGAGCTGCCGAATGCCCAAATCATCAAGGCCCAAACCGCAAACACCCAACGTATTTCGCGCCGTGCCTTCACATGGGAAGACCCCGTTTGGGTAAGTTGGAGCGCTACTGCTGGCGTGCTATTGGATCAGTAATTTGAAACGCGCAGTCCTCATAGCGGTGCCGTATTTTTGGCTGCTGGCCTTGTTCATGATCCCGTTTCTGATCGTGTTCAAAATCTCGCTGTCCGACGCCGCACTGGCGATCCCACCCTACATGCCAACGATGAAAGAGGGCCTGGGCGCGATGCTGTCCCAGCTTGATTTTGAGAACTTCATCTTTCTGACCGAAGACGACCTGTATTGGAAAGCCTACCTTAGCAGCCTGAAGATCGCGTTTATATCGACAGTGTTTACGTTTTTGGTTGGCTATCCAATCGCCTATGCGATGGCCCGTGCCCCAACGCAATGGCGTGCGACGTTGATGATGTTGATTATCCTACCGTTCTGGACCAGCTTTTTGATCCGCGTTTACGCGTGGGTTGGTATCTTAAGCACCGAAGGTTTATTGAACCGCTTCCTGATGTGGATTGGTATCATCAGCGATCCCTTGATAATTTTGAACACGTCAACAGCGGTCTATATCGGGATTGTCTACACCTATGTGCCGTTCATGATCTTGCCGATTTATGCGGCTCTTGAGCGGTTGGATGAATCCCTTATTGAAGCCGCTGAAGACTTGGGATGTTCACGGATGAAAGCCTTTTGGTTGATAACAGTTCCCCTTTCCAAAGGTGGCATTATCGCTGGCTGCTTCCTTGTGTTTATCCCCGCGCTGGGCGAGTTCGTGATCCCGTCGCTATTGGGTGGATCTGGCACGTTGATGATCGGAAAAGTGCTGTTTGAAGAATTCTTTTCCAACCGTGATTGGCCCGTAGCAAGTGCAGTTGCTGTGATCCTTTTGATCATCCTGATCATTCCGATCATCCTGTTCCAGCGCAACGAACAACGCCAACAGGAGGCAGAGGAATGAACCGCCTTAGCCCCTTCAACGTAGTGTCGCTGACGTTCGGCTTTGCGTTCTTGTATTTGCCGATGCTGATCCTTGTGATTTACAGCTTCAACAAATCTAAACTGGTAACCGTCTGGGCGGGCTTTTCGACCAAATGGTACGGCGAGTTGTTGCGAAACGAGGCGTTCTTGGACGCGGCATGGGTGACTTTGAAAGTCGCCATAATCTCGTCCTCAATTGCGACAGTGTTAGGCACGATGGCGGCCTATACGTTGGTGCGCGGTGGCCGCTTTTTTGGACGCACATTGTTTTCCGGAATGATCTACGCACCACTCGTGATGCCGGAAGTGATCACTGGCCTGTCGTTGTTATTGCTGTTCATCGGTATCGGAATGGACCGCGGCGTGATGACAATTGTGTTGGCCCATACGACGTTTTCGATGTGCTTCGTTTCGGTCGTTGTGTCATCGCGATTGGCAACATTTGATAAATCACTTGAAGAAGCCGCGCTTGATCTTGGGGCCTCGCCATTACAGGCGTTTCGATTGGTCACACTTCCGATCATAGCACCTGCGGTGGTGGCAGGTTGGTTGTTGGCATTTACCTTGTCGCTGGATGATCTGGTGATAGCGTCCTTTGCGACAGGTCCATCAGCTACGACATTGCCAATGAAAATCTGGTCATCGGTGCGTTTGGGCGTAAGTCCTGAAATTAATGCGTTAAGTTCGATCCTCATTGGATTGGTATCAATTGGCGTTATTTGTGCATCGTTGGCATCTAAACGGCATACATTGCGCATCCAACGCGAAGAACGTGAAGCCGAACGCGCTGTCTGATCCGATGTGCTGTGATGGGCGCCATCTTTTGGAAAATGCGCAAAACTTGCACCGATTGTTGACAGTTTTGCATCATTCGATCATCTCAAAAGAAAAAGATGTTAAAGAGGTAAGCAGATGAAAATTGCGATGGTTGGTACGGGATATGTTGGCCTTGTTTCGGGGGTCTGTTTTTCGGATTTCGGGCATGATGTTATCTGCGTTGACAAAGATCCCGCAAAAATCAAGATGCTGGAAGCGGGTAAGGTACCGATATATGAACCTGGGCTAGACGAATTGATGGCCAAAAACGTGGCCGCTGGCCGCTTGTCTTTTTCGGGAAATTTGGCTGAAGCCGTTGACGGTGCAGATGCAGTTTTTATCGCGGTTGGCACACCCACGCGCCGTGGAGGCGGTCATGCCGACTTGACTTATGTTATGGCCGCTGCCGAAGAAATTGCACATGCAATAACAGGCTATACTGTCGTTGTGACAAAATCGACGGTTCCAGTCGGGACAAACCGTCAGGTCAAAAAAACTATTTCCAAAACCAACCCAAAAGCCGAATTTGATGTCGCGTCAAATCCTGAATTTTTACGAGAAGGGGCGGCGATTGACGACTTCATGCACCCAGATCGCGTTGTTGTTGGTGTACAACATGAACGTGCAGCAGAGGTTATGGCCGACGTTTACCGTCCGCTTTACTTGCGTGATTTCCCGATTATGACGACAGATTTGGAAAGCGCCGAAATGATTAAGTATGCGGCGAACGCATTTTTGGCGACCAAGATTACCTTCATAAACGAGATCGCGGCATTGTGCGAACGTACGGGTGCAGACGTCAAAATGGTTTCCAAAGGTATGGGAATGGATGGGCGTATTGGGAACAAGTTCCTGCATGCGGGTCCGGGATATGGCGGAAGTTGTTTCCCCAAAGACACCCAAGCCTTGGCGCGTATGGGCCAAGACCACGCGATACCGATGCAGATCACCGAAGCTGTGATTAAAGTGAATGACGAGATCAAGCGTCGCATGATCGATAAAATAGTCGATATTTGTGAGGGGAACGTGAATGGTAAAATTATCGCGATCCTTGGTGTGACGTTTAAGCCAAACACCGATGACATGCGAGATGCGCCTGCCTTAACCATTGTTCCGGCATTGGTTGGTGCGGGTGCGAAGGTGCGTGTGGTTGACCCTCAAGGTTTCCGTGAGGGAGAGGAATTATTGCCTGGTGTGAACTGGGTTGATGACGTTTATAAAGCTGCGCAGAACGCTGATGCTGTTGTGATCTTAACCGAGTGGAACGAGTTTCGCGCGTTGGACCTGAAGCGTTTAGCAAAACGTATGGCTACCCCCGCGATGGCGGATCTGCGCAATGTGTATTCACAAAAAGATGCCAGACGTGCGGGTTTTACTGCATACACGTCAGTTGGACGCCTTGATTACGGTATTGAACGATAAGTTATAATGTCTCCCGCAGTGCAGTGACCCCAGATGTAGGCACTGTTTGACCGCCTGCAAGCACTAGAAGCGTTGTGCCCGCCTCATTGCGGGCTTCGGTGATGCGGGCATAGGTTTCAGCGGGCACTGCGCTTAACAATTCACCCTGCCCGCGGGCCTCTATTTCCAGCGTGTAGGTTCCAGTTTTAAATGGCGTGCCGCTATCCCCGACACCGGCCCATAGGAAGGGTTCGTTGGACGTAGGCAAGGCTTGTCGTTGCACCTGTGCACCGTCATCATCGTAAACCACAAGGAACATTTCGTCTGCTCCGATCGGGATGGTTGGCGCAACTGTGATCGGTGCGCCAACAAAATAGGTGGGGGCCGCTGTGCGCGCCTCCATGCCGATCCAGTTGGCCATGCCAGCCATATTGCTACCGCCCAACTGTTCGGTCAGATGTGCAAGAAGTTCGTTGGATTGGACCTGTTGTTCGACCATGGAAAATTGCGCCAGTTGCGCCGCATATTCAGAAGAATCAATTGGTTCTAAAGGATCTTGGTATTTCGCCTGCGTGGTTAACATTTTTATAAATGTCTCAAAGTCTGATGATAAAACACTGCTGTTTTTACTTGATGGCAAAGTTAAGGCTGCAGCGGCTTGAGAGACGTTTGATGTCGTGATTTCCATAGGGTTTCTTAAACTCGAATGTCTATGCCAACGGGGGTGGTAAGATCATGGGGATGTTGATTGGAAAGCTTAGGTATCAAGGTTACTTGATCTGACCGATCTACATCATCTGAATGGGCTTCAGTGTGTTGCCGCGTCGCTTGATCTTTGAAGCCATCATGCTGATCGAACGAAAACGTAATGTTTTCGTGCCCCATTTCTGAAAAAGCTTTTTCCAGGTCCGCTAGGTTACGGCGCACCATTTCGATAGTCTCTGCCCGTTCAGCCATGACGTTGATAATCAGGCCATTTTCAGCTGGTGTTAGGCTTAGCTTTAAGCGTCCAAGTTCTGCGGGATTTAATGAAACCTCAATCACCTTCTCTGCGGTTATGCGGGCCTGAATTGCATCCACTATTTGCCGTGTGACAGGTGATGCGAACTCAGGCCGATTGGCCGCGTATTGTTGCGAGGTATGTGTCGGTGCCCTTGTTTCTAGCAGCGTATCAAGACGCATTTCTGAAACATCTTTTGGCCCATCAAGAACAGGTTTCAGAACTGTTGTTTTACCGTCTTTCAGAATCGAGGTTGATGGCACCGTAATTGAATATTGGGGGGATTTGACCAGTTCAGAAATTGGACGTTGGCCGATTGGTTCAGTTTCCGAAAAACTATACGAACGCTCGGCACGCAGTGAAAATTTTCGCGGATTGTTGGGTTCAAACGCGATGAGTTTTCCCAAAACCTCGGATGACTTTGTATTGTGAGGGTTGTGCTCCTGCAGTTCATTTAGAAACAGTATAGGTTCAATTATTGGGCTTTTGCCCACATTTTTTGACATTGGAACACTCTGAGCCAGTTCTGCGAGGACGAATTTGGTGTCAGAGTTTTGGACATTTTCGGATTGAAAAGTAGCGCTAAGGGTTAGCTGCTTTTGGGGAACTGAATTGGGCACTGCTATCGAATGTTGCATAGGCAATTGTTGAGACAGCATTGCAAGTTCAACAGGGCTACGTAATGCCATCAAATCGAAGTGCTGGTTGGTCTGGTCTTTCACTTCACTTTGAAGTGGGGAAAATCCATGTTTTTTTACAGTTTGAGGAGGGGAAACTATTTCCCTAAATTCCGGCTGATCACCTTTAGTGGGCACCGTTGCCGTCACAGACGATTCCGCAGTGAATAGACGGTTCGGCAGCGTATTGTGCGGCGCGGCGGATGTGTCTTTTTCAATGGCTTCAGCTGGCAATTGATCGGATGTTTCCTTGTCATCAGAAACCACCACAAGGTTGTCAGTTTCTTCAATGCCCTGCTCACTGGACGTAGAAATTTGGTTGTCAGTTTCATCAATATCTTTGACTACATCAGGCGCGGCAGCATCAGGCAACAATGGAAAGTAGTCTTCGAATGGGATCGCTTCCTTATCTGCGCTGACGTTAAAAATCACACCAGTAATTGCTGTTTCTGGGGATGTCCGATCGGCTCTATTCGGTGTTGGAAGTGATAGTATTTGCATCCATTGGCTCCGGGATTTTTTTCCACGTTTATCTGTAATATGGAGATGTATGGTTACCAGTTCTTTACTGATCGCGGATTATGGTCAGCGAAATAATTAGAATTGAACGGAGTATTTTATGACCCCTATTCCACAAATCAATGCAATTCCTTTTCAGGCACCGACCCGAGACGCTGCTCTTTTGGATGCCGCAAAAAAGCTGGAGGCGACATTCCTTGCAGAAATGCTGAAAGCTGCTGGCTTCGGAGAAGCCCGCGATACCTTTGGCGGCGGTGAAGGTGAGGATCAATTTGCGTCGTTCCTTGTACAAGAACAAGCGACTGCAATGGTTGACGCAGGCGGAATTGGGTTGGCCGAAAACTTATTCCGATCTTTAAAGGAAAGGGGTGAATGAAGTGACTAAATTGCAAGATACTGTCGATTCATTAGATGATCTTTTGGACGAGGAACGTGCGGCCCTTCTGGATGGAAATCTGGATCAAATTGGGCGCATGCTGAAACGAAAAGAGCGTTTGATTAATGCGTTAAACGATTCCGATCAGCCAGAGATCGGAGCATTGACCAAATTAAATATTAAAGTTGTGCGCAATCAGGCTCTTTTGACTTCGGCACTTGAAGGTATCCAAAATGTTGCGGATCGTTTGACTGCAATGCGACGAATTAAAGATTCACTAGATACTTATGACGCTCGGGGTCTGCGCAAAAGAATAGACATGCCTTCAAAATGGAAGGTTGAGAGGCGAGCGTAATCTGTTTGAATAAAATCATCGGCAAAGCAGGGAGGGAGTTTAGGAATCCATTAGCACTTTTCGACGCACAGTTATCAGGCACTCGATCATGAGTGGCGCATCCTCTTTGGGGATGCATCGGTCAGAACGACATCTTGTCGATCCCGAAAAAGGATAGGACACAATTTGGCGCAAAGCGCCGTTAAAAAGGAAAAGTGCAAATGTCGAGCATACTAACAAACAACAGCGCAATGGTCGCGCTTCAAACATTGAAGTCCATCAACAAAGACCTGTCTATGACACAAAGCGAGATTTCGACTGGTAAGTCAGTTGCTTCTGCGAAAGATAATTCCGCTGTGTGGGCAATTTCCAAAGTTATGGAATCTGACGTTAAAGGTTTTAAAGCTATTTCTGATAGCTTGTCCTTGGGTGAAGCATCTGTTTCGGTTGCCCGTAACGCGTCTGAATCTATCACTGATTTGTTGACGGATATGAAAGGTAAAATCGTTGCGGCACAAGAAGACAATGTTGATCGTGGCAAAATCAATGATGACGTGAGCGCGCTGAAGGATCAGATTGCGTCGGTTGTTGCAGCTGCACAATTTAACGGTCTAAATTTGGTAAATGGGAATACCGCATCTACAAATGTTCTTTCCTCGTTGGATCGTGATGCAACAGGTGGTGTTACCGCATCTTCAATCGCAGTTGCAGGGCAAAACCTGTCTACTGGCGCCTATGTAGCACGTGATGTGTTCACTCTTACGACGGGTACAGCCGCCGCAGGCGGTGACAGCTTTGGTGTCTCTCTTGATGCAGCGGGTGGCAGTGACACTATCACTATTGACGACACTGCACTTGTTGCAGGTGACAGCATTTCAATGCGTTTTGGCGATACTGAAATTTCGTATACCGTCACAGTGGAAGATGTTGCTTCTACCACAACTGCTGATGTTGTTGCGCTTGGATTGAAGGCGGCCATCGAAGCGAACACGACGGATATTGAAGTCGATTATGATGCCGGTACTCCCGGTGACATTGTGATTACGAACAACCAAGCAGACTCGGTGTCTGTATCTGCTCAAGTGACCAATGCGAACGCTGGTGGTTTAGGCACCTTGGCTGCCATTGCTGTTTCGACAGCGGTAGGTGCAGCAGCGGCATTGGGCTCAATCGAAACCTTGATAAATACCGCAATTGATGCGTCAGCATCTTTCGGTTCAGTTGAGGGCCGAATCCAAACCCAAGGGGAATTCATCTCGGGCCTGACGGATTCTTTGAAGTCAGGTATTGGGTCGATGGTGGATGCCAATATGGAAGAAGTGTCGGCGCGCTTGCAGGCGTTGCAAACCCAACAACAGCTTGGTGTACAGTCACTTTCCATTGCGAACCAGGCACCACAGACACTGCTGTCCTTGTTCCGATAAGAAAATGAGTTGGGGCGCATTCGTGCGCCCCAACATTCTGCAATTCGAAAAAATCCAATTATTCAGAAAGTTGCAATGTGAACGCATTTTCAACAGCTCAACGTGGCTATTCAGCAAGTGCTGCTACAACCCAAACTGATCGTCGTGCAGAATATGATCTTATTGCCCGATTGACCCATAGGTTGCGGGCGACTGCGCTTAAGGCCAAAGAATCTTATCCAGAATATGCACAAGCTTTGCATGACAATCGGAAACTATGGAATACGCTTGCTGTGGATGTCGCCGACAAGGACAATGGGCTGCCAAGCGAGCTTAAAGCGCAAGTGTTCTATTTGGCGGAATTCACCGCCCAGCACACAACAAAAATATTGAAAAACGGTGCGCCGATTATGCCATTGCTGGAGATCAATATGGCAGTCTTACGCGGCTTAAAAATTGAAGGAATGGCGAAATGAGTGGCCTTATTCTGAAATTAGGTCCCAAAGAGCGAATTTTAATTAACGGTGCGGTGATCGAAAATGGCGATCGCCGAAGCCGACTGGCTATAATGACGCCTGATGCGAATATTCTTAGGTTACGTGATGCGATCCATCCAGAAGACGCAAAGACGCCGGTCAGACGTGTTTGTTACGCGGTACAGCTCGTTTTGTCGGGCGATGTGACGGCAGAAGATAGTAAACATGCGCTTTTGCGAAATGTTGAAGAATTAAGTCAGGTTTTTGTGGATGATGACAGTCGACAACTGATCGACGCTGCCTCAGGTGCGTTGACACGCGGCGATCATTATCACTGTTTGAAGTCGCTACGATCTTTGCTTCCCCGAGAAGAACGTCTGCTAGCGGTCAGGAATTGAGATGTTTCAACCTATTGTCCCTTCAGGTGGATTGGTCGGATGGCGGTTCCTTCAACGCACTTATGAAAGCCAAGCTGACAACTTCAATCAATCCACCCAACTACAGCGCGACACCGAATATTTTCGCGAGAACATAGCAAGTATTTCAAATGCAGAGGACCTTGTAGCAGATCGCCGTCTATTGACCGTGGCGCTTGGAGCATTTGGATTGGATGCTGACCTTGGCAATAAGTTTTTCATAAAAAAAATGTTGGAAGAGGGAACTCTAGCCGACGATGCCCTATGGTCAGGGAGAATTCGGACCAAGCCATCGAGATAATCGTATCGCCATCCGAAATTGAAGCGTTGCAAAGCTTGCTGCAAGATCAGATATCCGATCCCTTTGTTTTGCTCGCGCAACCTGATCTGAATGAAGGTCAAGTATATATTCGCCTTGGTTCTCACGAGCGCGAGATTAATCTTAAGGAAATGGTGCAAAGAATCCGTAGCAGCACACATAATATATTTGAACAGGAGCAAGCTAATGGATGAAGTCATTTCACCCAAACCGTACGCAATGGATGAAAAGAATCCCTTTACGTCAGTCCCAATCGAAATAACTGTTTCGGTTGGAAAAGCGCGACCAATTGTACGTGACCTTGTGATGTTAGGTGCGAATGCCGTACTCAAGTTGGACAAAAAAATAGATGACCCTGTTGACCTGTTTGTCGGTGACAAGTTGATAGCGCGCGGGACGTTAGAGGAAGACACAGAAAGTGAAAATGGACAACTTCTGGTACGCTTAACGCAGGTTATTGACATGAAATCGGGCATTGAGTGAAATCGATACTCTGCGCTGCATTGATAGGTACTTTAATGGTTATTCTGCCGACAGGTGGATTTGCTCAAGACTAGTCATTTTCACTGGGTGATGGTGGTTCTTTGAGCGCACGAACGATTCAGTTGTTCATGCTAGTGACAGTTCTTAGTTTAGCACCTGGACTGGCCATTATGATAACCTGTTTTCCATTTATTGTAACAGTTTTATCTATTCTACGGCAGGCAATCGGACTTCAGTCCTCACCCCCAAATATGATGATCGTTAGTCTTGCATTATTCCTGACTTACTTCGTGATGGAGCCGGTATTCACAGTTGCATGGCAACAAGGGTTGGAACCATTTGCAAGCCAAGAACTTGACGCAGAAACCGCGTTTATCAAAACACTTGAGCCATTTCGTGAATTTATGGCATCGCGCTTAGATCCCGAAACATATGCCGAAATGGCAGTATTAAGGCCGGACACCCAGGCAATAGATTTAAGTCCCGAATCACCATTATCGCTGTTGGTCCCTAGCTTCCTATTGTCCGAAATTTCACGTGCTTTCCAAGTAGGGTTTTTGGTGTTTTTACCTTTTTTGATTATTGATCTGGTTGTTGCAGCCGTACTTATGTCGATGGGAATGATGATGGTACCGCCGGCGATAGTTTCGCTACCGTTTAAGTTGGCTTTCTTTGTTGTGGCAGATGGGTGGAGTTTGATTGCAGGAAGCCTGGTTCGAAGCTACCTTTAGCGAGAGTTGATCACCTCAAGGTTTTGGGAAATAGCTGTTTTGGCCTTCTGTGAAGGCGCAATAGAAGTAGGCGGCTGAAGATCCGGCTATGATTTCTAGCCCCTTTTTTCGTCGAATTTAAAAACATTTCGACCGTGGTTCTATCATGGGTGGCGACCCTCTTTTGGTGTTTCTCGAAGATACTAGACGCCCAGTTGATTGGAAACATCGTGTACCTTTGACGGGTAACAACCAGATTACACCCCTTACGCAATGGAAACTTAGTCGCGTATTAAAGGCTTGGGCAGCGTTTGCGTAGCTTCTAGAAAAGCGAAAAAGCCTTTCAAGTGGTATTCGGGACCGCGGCTTACAGGAGGGGTTTTTGGGTATGCGGGGTAAACCAAAAGACTGAAGGAACTGGCAAAATTGGGCAATGTTCTAAGGTAAACCCCCCATTTCTAATGGGGTTCAGCTGTAGAATTCACGCAGCTGTCTTCAGTTCCATTGGGTTTGTTATGCTGCAAATGCCCATGTGGGGTCGCTCGTAGTTGTAAGTCCAGAGCCATTGTGTTGTTGGGTTCAGCGTCTCATCAATGGTTTCAAAGATGTATTGGCTCAGCCGTTCGTCGCGGACGGTGCGATTTTGACGCTCGATATAAGCGTTCTGTTGGGGTTTGTTTGGCTGGATGTGTTCGAGCCAAACGCCGATTATTTTCACTTGCTGCATACGGGTTGAAGGTGGCTTTGACGCTAGGCGTGGTGAGTCCCGCCTGCGACACAAATCAAATATTTCCCCTTTGTTTTAGGATAATTGGATTCTAACCTAATGCATGAGGCCTGAAAGCATGGCCAGTCCTAGGAGGGAGATTTACAATGGGCAAACGCGACGACTTGATCGTGCAATACGCGGACGATCTTAAAAATAAATGCAACATAACGCCAGATATGGTCTTGTTGACAAAAGTTACAATCGGTTGCGGTCCTGCAATCTACAATGCAGACGCTTCAACTGTTGCTGGTTCACAACCTTCGGAATTAGAAACGGTCAAAAATAATTTTCTCATCAAGAAGCTGGGCCTGAATGACGGACCGCAATTGATGGAAGGAATTAATTCTGTCATCGAAGTTTATGGCCGTTCTGAGCGCAATAAATACCGTGCAGTGGTCTACTATATGCTGACAAAACACTTTGGCAAAGAAGCGGTTTACAGCTAAGTTTTTGATATGATTTAATAAGGGTCTGCTTGGTTAAGTGGGCCCTTATTTTTTGATTGGCTTTTGACATAGTCAAAAATTGAAACTTGATCGGCTTTGAGTTATCAGTGTTTCATCAGGCCAGTATGGCCGGAACCGATATCATATACGCGTGCGGTGGTTATGGGAGCACACGGGGTGAAGAAGGGTTCCGGCGTTTTATGTTGGAACCCTTCATTTTTTAGAACAACATTAATACTGCGCCGATAACGGTGCACCCCAATGTTGCGTAGCCGCCATCGATTAACGTCAATAGGCGCGGTTTGCCACCAAACCCATAAAAGGTTGCGATCCAAGGTGTGACCAAGAATAGACCAACGCCAAAACCAGAAACCGCACCTTTGCCGAACGTATCGATGCCGCTGAGTGCAAAAACATGGCGCATCATACCAGCGACCAACACTGCGGCGATGAAGCTGGTAATGTAGGGTATTAGGTCCGATCGGTTTGAAGGCTGCCCATTTTCGCCCAAGACCACTCCAGATGCCGCCATCCAGGGTTTCGCCAGTGCCATGTACCACACAGACCCAAATGCAAAGTTCGCGATAGCCGCTAAAAGTACGCCAAAAAATGCCATTGTTGTCCCTCATTTTTGTTATTGTGACGCGAGGGTGCCTTAAATTTATCAATTTACCTAGTCAGAAATTCCAGCAAGCTGACAAACGATATTCCACTCAGCGTCACTAACCGGTTGTACCGACAACCTAGAGTTCCGAACCAAGATCATGTCATCTAAACGTCCATCGGCCTTGATTATTTCAAGGGTTATGGGCGATTTGACTGGCTTCACCGCTCGAATATCTACGCAATCCCATCGATCGTCGTTTATTGTGCTGTCAGAATGTGCCTCGGCGACAACGGTGACGATCCCAACAACAGCTTTTTCAGATTGCGAGTGATAGAAGAAACCAAGGTCGCCAACTTTCATTTTACGCATGAAATTCCGGGCTTGGTAGTTGCGCACGCCGTCCCATTCTTCACCTTGCGCGCCCTTTGCAACTTGATCATCCCAACTCCAAGTTGTGGGTTCAGATTTGAAAAGCCAATACGCCATTAACCGATGACCCTATTCCACGGAATCAATGAAACCTCGCGGAATAATCCAGCGATTGCGTAGGGATCATTTGTCGCCCACTCATGCGCAGCCTCGAAATTTGGAACATCTAGGATAATAAGAGATCCACACATTTCACCAGCGTCATCTAAGAATGGTCCAGCCTGTTGCACCACATTGCTACTTTTTAGATACGCAACATGCGCGTCGCGGTTTGCTTTTCGCACTTCAAGTGCGCCGTTTTTGTCGAAGGCCATCAGTGCAACAAGCATTTTATTCTTCCTTTAGTGGACGTGAGAGTAGATGTTCAATTTCGATGCTTACAGTGGATTTTCCGCCCGCTATCGCGGCGATGCTTAGGGTAATCGGCATGTCTAGTTGATGTGTTTGAGACAATGACTGAACCGCAAGGGAGGTGGCAGCACCTTCAACGGTTGTAGCCGAATCGAATTGTTCACCAGCTCCCAAAGCAAGGCCATACCTGTAATTGCGCGACGACGCTGAGGTACAGGTTAGCGCCAAATCACCAAAGCCTGATAGTCCAGCCAATGTCTGAGGGTGCGCACCAAAATGCATAGCGAAGCGGTTCATCTCAGCAAACCCGCGTGTCATCAATGCAGCGCGCGCGCTCTCGCCCAACCCAGCCCCCATAACAGCCCCACACGCAATTGCGATTACGTTTTTTAACGCTCCGCCCAATTGCGCACCGACAATGTCAGTCGTTCGGTAGAGGCGTAGGGCTGGCGTTGATAACTGCGATTGCAACGCAGTACATAAAGCTTCATCAGCGCACGCTATGCTAAGTGCTGTGGGCATCCCACGTGCGATATCGACCGCAAAGCTAGGGCCAGTTAATACAGCTGCCAAAGCGGTCGGAACCTTCGTAATAATAAGATCAATAGGCCCGCTGCTTGTTGCACGATCGATTCCCTTACAGCATGCGACCAATTTCTTTCCGGCAAGTATTTGGGCGTTTTCGTCCAAAAATCCGCCCAGCAATTGCATAGGTACGGCTACTAAAATGACTTTGCTTTTTGTAGCCTCGCCTATCGAAGAAGAAATTTTAAGGTCTTTGGGGAATGGCGCATTTGGCAGCCGTCGTTTGTTTATGCGATCAGATTGCATTTCAGCTGCGTGTTCAGCGTTCCTTGCCCACAAAGTCACGGCGGTTTTTTGAGCTAATGCAATTGCTAAACTAGTGCCAAAAGCGCCCGCTCCAAGAATAGAAATAGTCATGCTTTGGCCCCTTTTTTTCCATGCCCTAACATTGTTGGACTTGAAGTATCTAACGGCATCCGTGGCTTGGCTGAAAGGCCCATATCGTCAGGTTCACGGTAGGGCATTTGGGCCAACCCAGCGTAGGCAATCATGGCTGCATTGTCGGTGCACAGCGCCAAGGGTGGTGCGGTAAACTCGACATCAAACTCTGCACAAACTTGCTTTAGCGCAGTGCGGATCGCCATATTAGCAGCGACACCACCTGCAACGCAAAGTGTCGGATGTTGCGGTAATAGCTTTAAATATTCGCGTAAAGCCCGACGGCTTTTTTCTGCCAGAACGTCAGAGACAGCCGCTTGAAAACTTGCGGCTAGGTCGGCCTGATCTTGGGGGGTTAGACCTTGGCTTTCAGCGATCACTTCGTCACGGGTGCGCAGTGTCGCAGTTTTTAAACCAGAAAAAGACATGTCGCATCCGGCTCTGTCCAATAGGGGGCGTGGTAATTTAAATCGTTTTGGGTCGCCATCATAAGCGCGTTTTTCGATTGCGGGTCCACCCGGTTGATCAAGACTGATTAACCGCGCAACCTTATCAAACGCCTCGCCGGGCGCGTCGTCGATCGTACCGCCAAGTCGGTGAAAAGTTAGAGCGTCTTGAGCGATCAAGAATTGGCAATGACCGCCAGAGACCAGCAACATTAAGTAAGGGAACGAAACGTTACCGGTTAGGCGTGGTGTTAATGCGTGGCCGGCCAAATGATTGACGCCATACAGTGGTTTGCCAGTTGCTGCTGCAAGCGCTTTGGCAAGCATGACGCCAGACACAACGCCACCTATTAGACCTGGGCCTGCTGTCACAGCAATTGCGTCGATTTGGTCCATTCTTAGCTGCGCATATGCGAGCGCTTGGCCGACGCTGACATCTAGTTTTTCAACATGCGCACGGGCTGCAATTTCAGGCACAACGCCCCCGAAGGCAGAATGCAGTTCTGTTTGTCCGACAACGATGGATGATAATACTTCTGCAGACCCGCCAGCATAGCCACAGACCACGGCCGCTGCGGTGTCATCACAACTGCTTTCAATGCCCAGAATGTTAAGTTTTTCAGACAACTGAAGCTCCATTGCGCCGACCTAAAGCTCAAGGTAACATTCTAAGCTGTGGCGAACAATGCAAAGCACCCGCAGATCAATCTGCTTTTGACTCGGCCAATGGCCGCTTCCCACGCGTTTTGGGAGGCCTTGAAGTTTGAAACGCGCCAATTGCTTCTTCCAATTGTTAGCCCTTTGATCAAAATAATCCCACTAACTGGGAATTTTGAAATTTCAGGTTCGGTTATTTTCTCATCGGTAAATGGGGTTCTCAACGGTCCAGCGGGTGATGGGCGCATTGCGTATTGTGTGGGTGCGATGACAACGCAGGCTGCGTTAACCGCAGGATGGTCCGCGATCCAAGCAGGAGAGACGGCCAATCAGCTTGTCTCAAATCTTTTGAACCGAAATGTGGACGTGTCATTAACGCATCTTTCTGGGTTTCATACCCGTGGAAATATTGCAGAAATATTGTCTGCAGCAGGGGTGAATACAAAGCGTATTGTGGTCTACGATCAGGAAAACTGCGCGCTTACGTCTCAGGCCACTGAGGCGCTGACCGTAAATTTCCCCTTGTTGGTACCACTGTTTTCCCCTCGAACTGCACATAATTTTGCGGGTCAACACAATGGGCAAGCGGGGCTGCACATCATTGCTCTAAGTCAGGACGTTGCGGACCAAGTCAGCGACCTAACGTTGGAGACGTTAACTCTGCTAGACCATCCAACGCGTTTGGCTATGATTGATAAGACTCAAAAGGTCGCATCTGCCCTGACCTTGGGTTGAGGGGCGGCCAGCGCCCGCGTAAAGTAAAGTAAGTTGTTTCAAATGTTCCGAAAGATTCGGGAAGGTTGTATTATGGCTAAGAAAAAGAAACCTGTCGAAACCATTGATGTGGTCGAAATCCAAGAGCCTGTGATTGAAGAAATTTCAGTCATGGATGAGGTCGAAGTCGACATCGCAGATGATTTTGCTGAACCAGACGTAATCGATCGAGAAGTTATCGCGGACGAGGTCGAAACCACAACAGAAGAATTGCCGGAAAAATCACCCAAATCTGGCGTCTTGCCATTGATTTTTGGTGGTGTTGTTGCCGCAATTATAGGTTTTTCTGCCGCCCGCTCGAACGTGGTCGACAACTTTTTGCCGCCCTCTTGGCGCATGAACGCAGGTGAGGTTGCCCTACAAGATCAGATCACTTCTGCGCAGTCACAAATTGACTCGTTGAATGAAAAGCTATTGGCTGTTTCGTCTGGGTTAGCGGATATGCCAACGCCTGATGACAGTCTGAATGCACAAATCAATGAATTAACAGAGCGTATGAGCGTTGTTGAGAAACGCCCAATAGCCGCCAGTACCAGTAGTTCAGATGTTAGCGGTGATTTTGCGGCTTTACGTGCAACTGCGGAAGAGCAACAGGCTGAAATTGACGCCTTATTGGCTGATGCACGTATCGAAAAGCAGACCGCAAATGATGCGGCTAGCAGTACGCTTGCCCGTGCTGCTGCTACGCGAATTGTTACTGCGATTGAAAGTGGTGCACCTTTCGCGGGTGCCGTTAGTGATCTTGAGGCGACAGGCACAAACGATATCCCAGAAGTTTTGCGCAATGTCGCTACCGATGGTGTCATAACGCTTGCTAAGCTTCAGAATGGGTTCCCTGATGCGTCCCGCGCGGCGTTGGCAGCTAGCCCCGTGGACACAGCTGGCGGCTTAGGTGGCTTTTTAAAACGCCAACTTGGCGCACGTTCGGTTGCACCGCGTGAGGGGACCGATCCCGACGCAATTTTGTCACGTGTTGAGGGCGCCGTTCGGGAAGGTCGTCTTACCGATGCTTTGGCCGAGGTCGAAACCCTGCCTCAAGACTCCAAATCCGCCATGTCAGGCTGGATAGAAACTGCCAAAACCCGTTTGGCAGTTACATCTGCATCGCAGGCGTTAATGCAACGTCTCGTCGCGAACTAAGGAAATAGTATGCTTTGGTCACTCATTAAAATTATCCTTTTCGTTTGTGTTGTTGCGGCCGCCGCGTTGGGCGCTGGTGCCTTGTTAGAGACAGATGGTGGTCTGCGTATTGAGTTTGCGGGAACCGAATTTTCGCTCGGACCGCTTCAGGCTGTCGTAGCGCTTATATTGCTGGTTTTAGCAGTTTGGATATTCCTAAAACTTGTGGGCCTGTTGGTCGCGATTTGGAAGTTTCTTAACGGAGCTGAAACAGCACTTTCACGGCACTTTGAACGTAATCGCGAAGCCAAAGGTTATGACGCTTTGGCCGAAGGTATGATGGCGCTTGCCTCTGGCGAAGGTCGTACAGCTATGGCTAAGGCGGCCAAGGCTGAAAGATATTTGAACAAACCTGGGCTGACGAACCTGCTGACTGCACAGGCTGCTGAATTGGCTGGCGATCACAAGAAGGCCGAAGAAACCTATCGCAAGCTGGTCGCTGATGACGCTACACGATTTGTTGGCGTGCGTGGGATTATGAAGCAAAAATTGGCGAATGGTGATACAGGCACTGCTCTTAAATTGGCAAAGAAAGCGTTCGAACTGAAGCCCAAACATGAGGACACGCAAGACGTCCTGCTTAAGCTTCAAGCGCAATCTGCTGATTGGACTGGAGCGCGTGAAACTTTGAATGCAAAGCTCAGGCACGGTAATCTGCCACGCGACGTACACAAACGCCGCGACGCCGTCTTGGCCCTCTCAGAAGCACGAAAAGTATTCGATGCGGATCAAACGATTGAAGCACGCGAAGCCGCGATAGAAGCAAATCGCTTGTCGCCAGATTTAATCCCAGCAGCCGTGATGGCGGCACATGGATATGTCGAACAGGATCAAAAACGGTATGCGACCCGGGTGATCAAGAAGGCGTGGGATGTGTCACCTCATCCTGATCTTGCTGCGGCCTATGCTGCGATTGAGCCTGATGAAGAAGCCAAGGCGCGATTGAAGCGGTTCATATGGTTGACGAAAGGGCAAGCCAAGCACGCTGAATCCAGAATGCTGATGGCAGAATTGCATATGGCGAACGAGGACTTTCCAGGGGCGCGTCGCGCCCTTGGTGATCTGTTCGAAACTGACCCAACGGCACGCTCTGCCACATTGATGGCGGCAATTGAACGAGGTGAAGGGGCTGGAGACACTGTTGTTAAAGGTTGGCTGACACGTGCGCTTTCCTTGCCGCGTGGTCCACAATGGATCTGTGACAACTGCCAGCACATCCATGCTGAATGGGCCCCAATGTGCGACAATTGTGACAGCTTTGATACGCTATCTTGGAAGTCACCGCCACAATCCGAAGTTGCGATGCCAAGCGGTTTGCAGATGCTGCCGTTAATCGTAGGTTCAGGACGCGAGAATAGCACTGATGTAGTAATTATCGAAGATGCTGAGATTGTTGAGGATGAGGTGAAACCTGCGGACAAATGATGCCGCAGGTCTATATCTTTCTATCCTCTACCTAAGGGCTTAAAGGTTTTAGTAAGACAAAAGCACTAGATTATAAATCGCACTTATCGCAATCGGAATAACTGTAAAAAGGAAGCCGCCTGCACGTGCTGGTGCATTGCTTTGTGAAAACGCCAAGGCATATCCATGGGCTAATCGGGCAATCATAAATGTAATGGCAAGCGCGCCCAGTAAATAATAATTGCCTCTTTGAAGCTCACCAATAAGCACTAATATGATAAACATAGGCGCAAATTCGGTCAGGTTGGCCTGTGCACGAATTGCACGGGTCAACGGTACATCGCCCCCATCGCCCAAGGATTGGCCAGATACCTGTCTCGCTTTGACGACCTTGACGGTGAGTATCAGCAACCAAAGAGCAAGGCCACTTGTTAACATCGTTGTAATTGGGATCGAGAGTTCGGACATCGGTTTATTCCTATAAGTAGATGGGAGGTATCGAGGTAATTGTCTGGCGTAAGGACTTCAATAGCGGGGTTGCGGTCAATCTGTTCAATGGAATACGCCCCCGCATTACTGCGAGGGCGTTTTGTGATTTAACCGTAATTAAGTCGCTTAATAGCGATAGTGCTCTGGTTTGAACGGACCATCTGGTGACACGCCAATGTAAGCGGCTTGTTCTGCGTTCAGTTTTGAAAGTTTCACACCAATGCGGTCCAAGTGCAGGCGCGCAACTTTTTCGTCCAAATGCTTTGGCAAGATGTAAACGCCAGGCTGGTATTCGTCGCCTTTTGTGAACAATTCGATTTGTGCCAGAACTTGGTTGGTGAAGGATGCAGACATAACAAACGATGGGTGACCTGTCGCATTACCAAGGTTCAACAAACGACCTTCAGAAAGCAGGATCAAGCGATGTCCATTCGGCATCTCGATCATGTCGACCTGTTCTTTGATGTTGGTCCACTTGTGATTCTTCAATGAAGCGACTTGGATTTCGTTGTCGAAGTGACCGATGTTGCCAACGATCGCCATGTCTTTCATTTTCCGCATGTGTTCGATGCGGATCACGTCTTTGTTTCCGGTTGTCGTGATAAAGATGTCAGCTGTTTCCAGCGCATCTTCTAGCAAGACAACTTCAAATCCGTCCATTGCTGCCTGAAGGGCGCAAATTGGGTCAACTTCAGTAACTTTTACACGTGCGCCAGCGCCTGCAAGTGAAGCGGCAGAACCTTTGCCAACATCGCCGTAGCCCATGACAACCGCAACTTTACCGGCCATCATTGTGTCTGTGGCGCGACGTATGCCATCGACCAAAGATTCTTTACAGCCATATTTGTTGTCGAATTTTGACTTGGTCACTGAGTCGTTCACATTGATCGCTGGAAATGGCAATTCGCCCTTTTTGTGCAGATCGTATAAGCGATGAACGCCTGTTGTTGTCTCTTCTGAAACGCCCTGGATGGCTTCACGTGTCTTGGTGAACCAGCCCGGTGTTTCCTTCATGCGTTTTGCAATCTGAACCTTGATCGCTTCCTCTTCTTCAGACTGTGGAACAGCAAGAATTTCTTCGCCCGCTTCCGCACGTGCACCCAACAGGATGTATAATGTTGCGTCGCCACCATCGTCCAAAATCATATTCGCGCCTTCTGGGAACATGAAGGATTTGTCTAGATAATCCCAATGTTCTGTCAACGATTGACCTTTGATTGCAAACACAGGTGTTCCGCCAGCCGCAATTGCCGCAGCAGCGTGATCTTGGGTCGAGAAGATGTTGCAAGATGCCCAACGAACGTCAGCGCCCAGTTCGACCAGTGTTTCGATCAAAACAGCAGTTTGGATCGTCATATGGAGAGAGCCAACGATGCGTGCACCCGTCAAAGGTTTGGTTGTCCCGAATTCTTCGCGGCAGGCCATCAGGCCAGGCATTTCAGTTTCAGCAATATCCAGCTCTTTACGGCCGAAGTCCGCAAGTGCGATGTCTTTTACGATATAGTCCTGGGCCATTTAGGTTTTCCTTTGAAGATATTTTTGTGTCGGATAAACGGTTCTAGCGTTAATCTCAATAGGTCTGGGCGACTAACGGAAAAGGCCTGCTAAACACAACTGTGGGTGTTCAAATTGCAACGAAACCGGTTTTAGTATGGGGCCAGCCCTAAATTTAACCCGAAAACTAATTCTTCAAAAGTGATACCGCTCAGTAAAGGGGCAATTTATGGGAAAGAAATCCGCTTACTTTCAGGGACCAATGCGTTGATCTGCTTTAGGTGTTCAGGCAAACATACAGTTAAAAAATCGTAGGTGGCGATAGCGTGTTTGCGGGCGTTTGGGCCTATGTGTGAATAGGTCGCAGGGTTTGCCAGTATATCTGACACTTGTAACGCCAACGCGTCTGTATCAAAGAAATCGACCAGCAGTCCTGTTTCGCCATGTGTGATCGCCTCACGAACAGACGCGACGTCGCTGGCCACGATCGTCGACTGCATCGACATGGATTCCAACAATGACCAAGACAACACAAACGGCATCGTTAGGTAGATGTGACAACGGCTGACTTGGATGATTTTTGATAGTCTTCAAAATGAACCTGACCCAAAAAATGAACCCTTTCCCAATCTACGTCATGCCCGACTTCGGCTTCCATTTGCGCACGTAGGCCGCCCAAATGTTTAGACTTGCCTCCATAAGAAATATCATTGCCACCGATGACTAGAAACCGTGCATTTGGTCGCGCGGTCTGTATTTTGGGCAGGGCACGCATGAACTGATGAAAGCCGCGTGTGGTTTCCAAGTTTCGGGCCATAAAAGTGACTATCTCATCCGTACGAGTGATTGGCTTTTTTAAACGGCCAAGTGTGATTTCCGCATCAGGATTTGGTAACATTTTATCAGTGCGAATGCCATCATGACAGACATAGACGCGGTCATGAAAGCTTTTTGGGAAACGATCCCGTTGCCAGTAGGTTGGGCAGTGTCCCAAATCCACAACTTCGATGTTCACCAATGGCACAGCATTATGTGCGGCCATTAGGTAGGGGGCATGGTCGGAAACGGGACTTTCAGGGTCAAAGCCCAAAGGCCCATCCTTGGTGCTATAGAAGTATTCGAAGAAACCAATGACGGGTGTATCTGGATATATCTCTTTGATGAAAGTTAATTACCCCCGCCAACATGCCCAATGATGATATCTGGTGTGAACCCTTCGTTGCGCAGCTTCTTTGCGGCTTGGGCCGTGCCAAATCCTGATCCTGTGGTATTCTCCCATGTGCGGGTAAGACCGTATGCTTTCTCATCTGCAACGTGATGCGGTTTGTAGATGATGGCTTTCACACCCTCAAAAACGGGAGGCTTTTTACTCTGTGTAATAAATACAATCTCGTGTTCTTTTTTGTCAGCTAGCCACTGGACCAACTCGCGGTATTGGCCGGGCATGTTCTGATGGACAAAAAGGAACCTCATAATCGATCTCGTTAATTTAGGGCCAGTTTATGCAGCGACGGCCGCATCCAGAAAGGTACGCATCTTCCGTTCATAAGGTTCATTCACAATTCGGGTCACCTCGGAACCATTTTTCATAACGATTAGGGTTGAGTGGCGCTTGACCTCAAGGCTGCTTGCCATAACGGATTGGCCAAAATGATCCCAATCCACATCGACAAATGTTAAGCTGTCGTAGTTAGAGTTTTGGCCGATCAATTGTGCAATCAACTCAAGTTTTTGATTGCAAGTCAGAGACCCGTTGGCCCGAAAATTTAAAATCACAGTTTGGTTGGTTTTCTTCAATTCTGCCCAAGCGGCGGGCGTGTATTGAACAAATGAATATGCGTTGGCACACATTGGCAAAAGGAGTGTTGTGGCTTTAGCCATCAAAAAGGTGCGGCGGTTCATTTATGGGCTTCAGCATGAAAACAATTTGGAAAGACTAGTGAACAAAAAAGGCGATGATAAGGTCGACATTCAGGTTTTTCTTTGGCGTGATAGTTGCACAGCTAAAATACCTGCGGCGATAATGGTAACACCAATGATGTCGTAAAGACCCAGGTTTTCGCCCAAGATGGCTGCGGCGATTGCCACACCAAAGAAGGGGTTTAAAAAGTGGAAGGTGGCCGCACGCACGGCTCCAATGCGCTCAACCAGCTTGAACCATATCCAAGTTGCAAAAAGGCCAGGTGCGAGGGTTGTGTAAATAAACGCGATGATCAGCGGCGCGCTTAGGGTCACGTTGATGGTTTCGGTTCCAGCGGAAACGACTGCCAAGATCGCGGCCCCAACCAACATCTGCAACCCAACGACCATTAAAAGATTGCCGCCAGAAGATAGGTTGCGCATGGACAGCGTTGCGACGGTCAAAGCGATCGCAGCGATAACGCAATAAATTACGCCGCGAATATCAATCCCATCCTCAATTCGTGATGCCATGATCATCGTGACACCGATAATCCCTAAGGCCAATCCAGAGACGCCAAAAAGTGGCAGACGTTCGCGGAAAATTAGCCAAGTCGACAGGGCAACCATTAGGGGCATGCTGGACGCAATAATGGACGCTGCAGATGCCTCGATCGTTTGCATGGCAAAGAAGTTCAGACCAAGATACAGCGCGTTTTGACACAGCCCAAATACAAGTGTGGCTTTCCATTGATCGCGAGTAAGACGCATGGATTGGCCAAAGGCCTTTGCAATTGCGATACCGATAACACCCGACACCAAAAACCTAAGCGCAAGGGATGCCAATGGCGGAGCATCCGCGACAATAATACGGGCTGATGTAAAGGCGGATGACCAGATAAGAGCAAACAAGAGCCCCATGCCGATTGCGCGTAAATCCATTGCTCGTGCCCCGCCTGATTACCAAAGGGAACTTCTCTGATAATGCACTGGGGTACAAGGTGGGATGGGCAAACAAAAAAGGGCCACCAAATTGGCAACCCTTTTCATAATCCATGCAGAATGAAGGCTTAGCCGTTCACGCTGTCTTTCAATGCTTTCGCAATTGTCATTTTGACAACTTTGTCTGCATCTTTTTTGAACTGTTCGCCAGTTGCAGGGTTACGTACCATGCGCTCTGGACGTTCGCGGCAATAGATTTTGCCAACACCCGGAAGTGTCACAGCGCCACCGCCAGAAACTTCTGTAGTGATCAGCGCACATACCGCGTCTAGCGCTGCGCCTGCGGCTTTTTTGTCTGCGCCCATTTGTTCAGCCAGTGTGGCGACGAGTTGGGTTTTTGTCATTGGTTTTGCCATTTTCAGGTCTCCTTCGTCCGCCCGATGTTGGGCCTCATTTCAGGAATGTAACGGAATGTAGTGTATGAACACAACGAATAGTGAAGCAGAAACGCCATAAAATATGCGTTTTCTGCGATTTTACCCCATTTTAGAGGAAAGCGGTTTCCTCAAACGATCGTAATTTACGACTATGGATGCGTTCAAGCGGCATTTCTCGCAAATGCTCCATTGCGCGAATACCAATCATTAAGTGGTTCGCAACCTGTGTTTTGTAGAAATCAGACGCCATTCCAGGCAGTTTCAACTCGCCGTGCAGCGGTTTATCAGAAACGCAAAGCAAGGTGCCATATGGAACACGGAACCGATATCCGTTGGCGGCAATCGTTGCACTTTCCATATCCAAGGCCACGGCGCGTGATTGGCTTAAACGTTGCACGGGGCCGGACTGATCACGCAGTTCCCAGTTTCTGTTGTCAATTGTTGCAACTGTACCCGTCCGCATAATCCGCTTTAATTCGAATCCTTCCAGTTTCGTCACCTGTGCCACTGCCTTTTCCAAAGCGATCTGCATTTCGGCCAAGGCAGGGATCGGGATCCAAATAGGCAGGTCGTCATCCAGAACGTGATCCTCGCGCAAATAGGCGTGGGCAAGGACAAAATCACCCAAAGCCTGAGTGTTACGCAGCCCCGCACAGTGACCAACCATCAACCATGCATGAGGGCGCAAAACGGCAATATGGTCCGTTGCCGTTTTTGCATTGGATGGGCCAACACCAATGTTTACCAAGGTGATGCCTGAACCGTCCGCACGTTTAAGGTGGTAGGTCGGCATTTGTGGTGTTTTTAGCGAGACTTCTAAAGTCTCATCGCTTTTGGTGATGATCTTGTTGTCGGTCGACACGAAAGCGACGTAGCCGCTGTTTGGGTCGTCGAGCTGGCTGCGGGCATATGATTCAAATTCTGACACGTAGAATTGGTAGTTTGTGAACAAAACGTGGTTCTGAAAATGGCAGGGATCAGTGGCCGTATAGTGGGACAAACGCGCCAGTGAATAATCGACACGTTGCGCTGTGAACGGGGCCAGCGGACCCGTGTCATCTGGTGACACGTAGGTGCCATTCACGATGTCATCGTTTGTTGTGCTTAAATCGGGGACATCGAAGAAATCGCGTAACGTAAACTCTGCAGCGCCATCATGTGGCACAGTGATGCTTGGATCATTTGCTACTGCAAAGTGAACAGGGATAGGGGTTTCGGACGGGGCGATTTGTACGGATGTGTTGTGGTTGCCAATTAACAGTCCGATTTGGTCGATCAGATAGTTGCGAAACAAATCCGGTCTTGTCACCGTCGTGGCATAGGTCCCTGGCGTGGAAACGTGACCATATGATAGCCGCGTGTCGACCTGTTCAAAACTGGTCGTTGTGATGCGCACTTCGGGATAAAACGCACGGATGCGGCCGTCTGGCGCACCTTCGAGCATGGCCTTTGAAAAAGCTTCACCAAGATATTGCGTTGCTTCGGTGTATAGCTTTTCAAGCTGATCAACAGCTTCGGTTGCATCGCTGAAGTGCTCGGGTGTGGCGGTGTCAGTTAATGTAATAGTGCTGTCCATTTCTATGTCTCGATCAAGGGTATAAATTCAAATGTACGCACATCGACCAATCCAAGGTCTGAAATGCGCAGTTCTGGTATGACCACAAGGGCAAGCAATGAATGCTGCATGTAGGCGTTGTTTAAGGTGCAGCCGCAGTCGCGCATCGCTTGCATCATTGCATCAGCTTTTGCGGCGACTTCGGTGGCGGGTTGGTCGGACATAAGGCCAGCGATGGGCAGCTCCACCAGCGCCGTCTCTTGTCCGTCTTTAAATATAGTAATGCCGCCACCAACTTCGGCCAAGCGATTGGCAGCCATTGCCATTTGCTCGCGGTCTGTACCGACAACAATCATGTGGTGACTGTCCTGCGCCACTGTTGAGGCCATCGCCCTTTTACCGCCATAGCCAAAGCCTGCGACAAAGGCATTGACCACGCCACCTGTCGCTTGGTGTCGTTCGACCAATGCGATTTGGCAGCTGCCATTTGCGCCCTCAACTAATCCATCGGAAACGGGCAGGTCCATTTTTAGGGCTTTGGTGGGGGCTTGGTTCTCGACCACACCGATGACATTTGCAGTCACTGAATTTGCGCCTTCAGGTGCAATGATCTCAAAGTTGGAACCGTTCAGGACTTTACCCATGTGCACGGTTTGACGGGCGGAAGCAGGCCAATCCAAATGTGGGCAATCAACGGTGATCTTTCCATCGACCGCGACAACTTGCCCACGGGCAACTACTTTCTCAATGGTTAACGTCCGCAGATCAGAGGTAAGGATCACGTCAGCGCGCCGCCCCGGTGTCAGCGATCCAATCTCGCGCTCCAACCCAAAGTGGGTCGCCGTGTTGATCGTCGCCATTTGCAAAGCAATCAACGGCTCGCATCCACATTCAATCGCGTGACGCACCACGCGGTTCATGTGACCCTCGTTGACCAATGTTCCGGAATGGCAATCATCTGTGCACAAGATCATGTTGCGTGAATCCAGCCCTTTTTCGGTGATTGCGGTGATCTGACTTTCAACGTCGTACCACGCAGATCCAAGGCGGATCATCGACCGCATCCCTTGACGCATCCGCGCAATGGCATCTGCCTCACAAGTTCCTTCGTGATCATCCGCAGGACCACCCGCAACATATGCCGCAAAAGCTGGTCCAAGGTCGGGCGAGGCATAATGCCCACCAACTGTTTTGCCCGCATTTTGGGTGGCCGCAATTTCGGCTAACATCTTTGGATCACCAGCGCTCACACCGGGGAAATTCATCATCTCGCCCAGCCCAACGATACCGGGCCAGTTCATCGCTTCAGCCACATCCTCAGCGCTGATTTCAAAGCCAGTGGTTTCCATTCCGGGGGCGGATGGCGCGCAGGAAGGCATCTGGGTGAACACGTTGACAGGCTGAAGCAGCGCTTCGTCGTGCATAAGCCGCACGCCCTCAAGGCCAAGAACATTGGCGATCTCGTGCGGGTCAGTGAACATAGACGTGGTGCCATGTGGGATCACGGCACGGGCAAATTCGGCGGGGGTCAACATCCCGGATTCGATGTGCATGTGACCATCACAAAGGCCGGGGATCATGTAACGTCCTTCCGCTTCGATCACTTCGGTTTCATCGCCGATGCAATAGCTAGCATCTGGAACAATACAGGCAATGCGGCCATGTGTGATCGCGATATCATGATCTGGAAGGGTTTCGCGGGTGTGCACATTTACCCAAATACCACCACGAATAACCATCTGTGCGGGGGTGCGACCTGCAGCGACTTCGATTAAATGGGGGGCGACGTCGGGCCAACTTGGGAAGATGTTGATTTTCATGTTCTGATTATTCAGAGATTTAGGGCAGGCGCAAGGGGGGCAAAGCCGTATCTTGAAACTGTTACACTGCGTAGGCTATTCAGGCGCATGGACATTACAATTTATCACTTCTCTGAATGTGGGACATCTACCCATGCCCTGAAAATCATCCGCGATGCTGGGTATGACCCAATTGTTGTGGATTACATTAAAACAGGGTGGACCAAACCACAGTTGCAAAAACTATTTGGCGATGCTGGTATGACTGCGCGGAGGGCGTTGCGCATCCACAAGACCAACGCCAAGGCACTGGGTTTGACAGATATGGGTGTCACAGAAACTGCGATCTTGGATGCGATGGTTCAATTCCCAAAATTGGTGAACCGACCAATTGTTGTCTGTGAAAATGGTACGGCATTGTGCCGTCCATCAGAAATGGTTTTAGACTTTCTTCCAAAATGGCCCGCTGGCCCGTACCAAGGCAAAGACGGGTCGCTTTTGATTGATGAAGACGGAAACCGTGTCGATTCTTGATGACCAATCGGATTTGCCTCTGCCATACTGATTGCATGAATTATGAAACAGTAAGTGCAGGCGACTTTGGTAAATCACTTCGTGGGATAGGGTTGAACCTATTGGTGAGCGATGTGATTGCGCAGTGTCGTTTTTTAGAAGCGGTGTTCGAGGTGAAATCGCACCGCGTTTCGACAGATTTTGCAATAGTGACCTATGGTGACCATGTGTTCCAACTGCATAGTGATGGAGCGTACCATTCAAACCCCATGTTAGGGATTTTGCCTGAAAACCCACCACGTGGTGGGGGCGTTGAAATTAGAATGTTTGAGACAGACCCCGAAGACGCGGTGGCACGGGCCAAGGCATTGAATGCTGTGATCTTGCAGGAACCAACTGACAAACCGCATGGTTTGCGCGAGGCGTATATCTTGTGCGAAAATGGCTATGCTTGGGTGCCGTCGCGTTCGTTGTAATCAGCAGCCATTTCAGTCCGCAGCCAATCTGCAAATTGTGATGCTTGGGGATTACGTTCCGCGCGGGGATTAAGGGTCAAATAGTAGGCTTCGGGCATCGCAACAGAGTGGGTGAAGGGGCGAACCAAGCGCCCGCTGTCTATCGAATTTTTGACCGTGCAATCGTGCGCCATTGCCAACCCTACACCGGCCTCTGCAGCCGCCAATGCGGTGCCTAACACCTGACAATGTGTGATCTTGGGGCATTTAGCGATTGTCTGATTTTCTGCCCAAGCGTCCCATGTTGTCATCATGGCAGTGCAGTAAAACAATCGATGTTGATTGATCTGTTTCAGGTCTACTTGGTAATCTGGCGCGCAAACCGGATAGAAATGATCCCAAGTTAAACGCTCTGCGTTCAAATCCACCTCTGGCGAAATCAAAAATCTGATTTCAATATCCGCTTCCTCCACCCTTTCCATAGGGTCCCAGATGGCAGTTGAGATGTGCAAATGAATGTCAGGATGCTGTGCATACAGCCTAGGTAGGCGCGGGGCGAGCCAGTGGTTCGCGAATGTCAAATTTGTCTGGATATGCAGCTCGTTTGCGACGCCTCCATCTACCAACATGCGGGTGCCACGGCTTAGGGTTTGAAACGCCTCTCGGACAACAGGCACGTAGTTCAAACCCATTACGGTCAATTCCAAAGCGCGAGGACGGCGAAAAAAAAGCGCTTGCCCAAGATGGGTTTCAAGAGATTTTATCTGCTGACTGACGGCGCTTTGGGTCATGTTCAGCTCACCAGCAGCTGCGGTGAAAGACAGGTGACGAGCTGCGGCGTCAAAGGCACGAAGATGGTTCAGCGGGGGCAGGGCACGGGTGTTCATAAGTAATGCATTAGCAAAACTTATGCCAAGGCAACAGTTTTATCGTTGGTCACTTTTCGTCACCTTCGTCAGTGTCACGCCTAATGAAAAGGAGACGGCTAATGGCATCATCTGAAACACGCACGAAAATGGACCACTGGCAGGAAAGGGTCGATATGGCTGCGGCCTTCCGTTGGACTGTGCGCTTGAACATGCACGAAGCTGTAGCAAATCACTTTTCCCTTGCGATTGATGACGATGGCACCAAATTCTTGATGAACCCCAATCAGGTTCATTTTAGCCGGATCAAAGCCAGCGATTTGATCGTTGTCGACGCCAATGATCCAGCCAGCATGGAGGTGCCAAACGCACCCGATCCAACCGCGTGGGGATTGCATGGCGGCATGCACCGTCACTGCGCCCACGCCCGTTGTGCGATGCATGTTCATTCACCCTATGCCACTGCATTGGCAGCCTTGGCAGACAGCCGGTTGCCGCCTGTGGATCAGAACGGGTGTACGTTTTTTAACCGCTACGTTGTCGACGAAAATTACGGCGGTTTGGCGTTCGAGGAAGAGGGTGCACGCTGCGCCCAACTGCTTGATGACCCCAAGAAGAAGGTGATGATCATGGGCAACCACGGCATCATGATCGTTGGCGATACCGTCGCGGATACCTTTAATAGGCTCTATTATTTCGAACGGGCTTGTATGACTTACATCATGGCCTTGCAGACGGGACGGCCGTTGCGGGTGATCCCAGACGATATAGCGGAAAAGACGGCGCAGGAATTGGACGGCTATCCAGAGCAAGACGCAAGTCACTTGTCTGAATTAAAGGCAATTTTGGATGATGAAGGATCCAATTACGCTAGTTAACGCAGCCCCTCCCAATCTCGCTACTACGCGCTTTTACAAAGAAGATGAACTTATGATTTACGGCCTGACAGACGAACAAAATATGATTGCTGACACCGTCCGATCCTTTGTGGAAAAAGAGATTTACCCACATGAGGACCTGGTTGAACGGACAGGCGAAGTGCCTGCGGAAATCGCGCAAGAGATCAAGAAAAAGACGTTGGACTTGGGTTTTTACGCCTGTAACTTTCCCGAAAGTGTCGGATGCGCAGGGCTGAACCACGTTGAATTTGCGCTGGTCGAACGGGAATTGGGGCGCGGTTCAATGGCGTTGAACCACTTCTTTGGACGTCCGCAAAATATCCTGATGGCATGTGAGGGGGAGCAGGTTGATCGCTACTTGATGCCCGCAGTGCGGGGCGAACGTATGGACGCGCTGGCGATGACTGAACCGGGTGCAGGGTCTGACGTGCGTGGCATGAAATGTTCAGCGGTACGTGACGGCGGTGATTGGGTTGTGAACGGTACAAAACATTTCATCTCTGGTGCCGAACATGCGGATTTCATTATCGTGTTTATTGCCACGGGCGAAGACGAGACACCGCGTGGCCCAAAGAAACGCATTACTACTTTCCTAGTAGATCGTGGGACGCCGGGCTTTACCATTCGTGATGGATATAAATCCGTCAGCCACCGTGGTTATAAAAACATGATACTTGAATTTGACGATTGTCGTCTGCCGGATGCTCAAGTTTTGGGTGAAGTCGATGGTGGTTTCGAAGTTATGAATACATGGCTTTATGCCACACGGATTACGGTTGCGGCAATGTCCGTCGGACGGGCGCGCCGCGCGTTTAACTACGCGCTTGATTACGCGGCGCAGCGCGAGCAGTTTGGTCAGCCGATTGGGAAATTCCAAGGGGTTAGTTTTCAACTTGCGGACATGATCACTGAAATTGATGCGGCAGATTTGCTGACGATAGCAGCGGCTGATCGTTTGGACAAAGGCTTGCCTGCGAACCGCGAAATTGCGTCAGCCAAATTATACGCCAGCGAGATGTTGTCACGGGTGACCGACGCTGCAATTCAAATCCACGGCGGCATGGGATTGATGGACGATTACCCGTTGGAACGGTTCTGGCGTGATGCCCGTGTTGAACGCATTTGGGATGGCACGTCTGAAATCCAACGTCACATTATCAGCCGTGATCTGCTGCGTCCTTTAGGCGCTTAACTGATGCGTAATCTTTCCCGGCTTTTGCGGCCCAAATCGATTGCCGTTGTTGGTGGCGGCGCGTGGTGCGCGCAGATCATTTTGCAATGTCAGAAGATGGGGTTCGCAGGACATCTATGGATGGTGCACCCCAAGGAAATCGAAGTGTGTGGCGTTAAAGCGGTGGCATCCTTAGGCCATTTGCCGTCACCCCCCGACGCTGTTTTTGTCGGCGTGAATCGTCACCTGACGATTGATTTAGTGCGGGAGCTGTCCGCAATGGGCGTGGGTGGTGCTGTTTGTTTTGCGTCGGGATTCTCAGAAGCCGCGGCCGAAGACGCAGCTGGGACTGACCTGCAATCTGCATTGGTAGAGGCCGCTGGCGACATGCCAATATTGGGGCCAAATTGTTACGGCTTCGTCAATGCGCTTGATAACGCATTGCTTTGGCCAGACCAGCATGGTTGCGCCACCGTGAAAACTGGTGTTGCGATCCTTACCCAGTCCTCGAATATAGCCATTAACCTGACGATGCAGCAACGGGGTCTGCCGATTGCTTATACCATCGCCTGTGGAAATATGGCGCAAACCAGTCAGGCAGAAATCGCAACTTCATTGCTAGATGATCCGCGTGTGACTGCAATTGGGCTGCACATCGAAGGATTTGGCGACACATTTGAATGGGCTACTTTGGCACGAAAGGCGCATGCCAAGGGTATTCCTTTGATTGCATTGAAGGTTGGTAAATCTGATCAGGCGCAGCGTGCAACCGTGTCCCATACTGCGTCTCTTGCAGGCAGTGATGCAGGGGCGAGTGCGATGTTGCGCCACCTAGGAATTGGACGGGTTTACGATTTACCGACGTTCCTTGAGACCTTGATGTTATTACACAGCGCAGGCCCTTTAGATGCAAAAACGCTGTCGTCTGTCAGTTGCTCGGGTGGAGAGGCTAGCCTTGTGGCGGACCTTGCCTACGACACGGAAATGGACTTTCCAGTCCTTACTGATGCTCAGCGAACGCAACTGTCACGGGCCCTTGGCCCAATGGTCGCGCTGTCCAATCCGCTTGATTACAACACGTACATTTGGCGCGATACTGACGCGATGACACGGGCGTGGTTACCAATGGCTGCGTCACATATCGGGCTGACTTTGTTGATTGTGGATTACCCACATACTGACGCAAGTGATTGGGTCTGTGCCACTGATGCGGCGATTGCGGTTCGCAAGCAAAGTGGACGCCCTGTTGCGGTTGTGGCGACGTTACCAGAACTGATGCCATTGGATATCGCCCAAAAGTTGTTGGCATCTGGTGTAACGCCTTTGAACGGATTGCGCGAAGCCATTGCTGCTGCGCAAATCGCGGCGTCAGGTAAGCCACCCGCGCATGAAACTCCATTGGCGGCGGGTGCAGATCGCACTGCAATTTTGCTAGGTGAAAGCGCAGCAAAGGCTGAGTTAAGCACCTTTGGAATGAGGGTTCCAAAACAGGCCAAAGATTTTGCCAGTGGGACTGCTTTGACTGAACCTTTTGCAGTCAAGGGAACAGGCTTTGCACACAAGTCCGAAGCAGGTGCGGTTGCCTTAAATGTTACCCATCTAGAGCTGGCTGAAGTCGTCAAAAACATGCCTGGTGATGGCGTTCTGATTGAGGAAATGATTACAGGCGCGGTTGCCAAAATGTTGTTGGGTGTCGTTCGTGATCCCGCCCATGGATTTGTGCTGACCGTAGGCGCGGGCGGTATTCTGACTGAGATTATGAAAGACACGGTATCCTTCATCGTGCCAACCAGCGCTGATGACATACGCGCCTTGTTACCAAGTTTAAAATCGTATCCGCTGCTAACAGGGTTCCGTGGAAAATCTGCGGCCAACATTGATGACCTGATCAATGCGATAATGGCGCTGCAATCTTATGTGGTTGCCCATGCCGATCGGATAGAAGAAGTTGAGATTAACCCAATAATGTGTACGCCAACTGCTGCAATTGCTGCCGACGCGTTGATCCGTATTGCTCCTGAAAGGACTTAAGCCATGAACCCGATTAAGACACACCGCGAAGGCGCAATTCTACAGGTTACTTTGGACCGCCCAAAAGCCAACGCAATTGATCTGGTGACCAGCCGCATTATGGGCAAAGTGTTTGCTGATTTTCGTGACGATCCTGAATTACGTGTTGCGATCATCACTGGCGCTGGCGAAAAATTCTTTTGTCCTGGTTGGGATTTGAAGGCGGCGGCTGATGGCGATGAAGTTGACGGCGATTACGGCATTGGCGGCTTTGGTGGTTTGCAAGAATTGCGCGATCTTAACAAACCCGTGATTGCTGCGGTGAATGGGATTTGCTGTGGGGGCGGTCTGGAATTGGCGTTAAGCGCTGATATGATCTTAGCTGCTGATCATGCCAGTTTTGCCTTGCCGGAAATCCGATCTGGTACGGTTGCGGATGCGGCAAGTGTGAAGCTCCCAAAACGCATCCCCTATCACATCGCGATGGAGCTGTTGTTGACGGGTCGATGGTTTGACGCGGACGAGGCTAAAAACTGGGGTATCGTCAACGAAATTTTGGCGGGGGATCAACTGATGGATCGCGCATGGGAATTGGCGCGATTGCTCGCCTCGGGTCCACCTTTGGTCTACGCTGCGATTAAGGAAATCGTGCGTGATGCTGAGGATTCAAAATTCCAAGACACTATGAACAAGATCACCAAACGGCAGTTGGCGTCGGTGGACAAACTGTATGCGTCCGAGGATCAGTTAGAAGGTGCAAAAGCGTTTGCTGAAAAGCGTGATCCCGTTTGGAAAGGTTGCTAAGCTTTGCGAAATAGAGCGACGAAGCCTGTGTCGTCTGCATGGGTGCCCAATCCGCTTGCGTCATAGATTGGTAATTCTCGCAGTTCCAAGTCGGTGATTGAGGTGTCCAAAGTTTCAAATTTTGCAGCAAAGCCGTGGGCGGTAAAGTGTTCGCGGTGAATGGAAATGACAATCCAACCACCACTGCGTACAAGGCGTAACAGCTCATCCAGCGCCTCTGGCCCCACATGGCCGTGAGTGAACGTGCCTGAGCTGACCAATCCTGCGTAGGTTCCTGTTTCTACATCTAAACCCGCCAAAATATCACCTTCAATCAAGGTGTGATAAATTCCTTTGTTCTTGGCGACTTCTAGCATTTCAGGTGAAATGTCTGTCGCATCAATGTGGTCTAAACCACGTTCCCGCAAGGCTTGGCCGCATAGACCAGTGCCTGCACCGACATCTAAAACAGGCTGAAACCCACCCGCGTTTATATAAGCCCGCGCAACATGTTGGTGCATGATATATGCGTGTTCCTTGGCAAATTTTTTATCATAGGTATTGGCCCATTCGGCGTAAAGCTGTAGGGAATCCGCAGGCGTTTTCAGATCATACGCGCCTTCAAGGTCGGGTTTATCATTCATGGGCTAAGTGGAACTGACTTGGATATGTTGCGCAACCCCTTGCGTTCACTTTTGCCACGGGTCACCTATACCCAATGACACATACACTTCTTTCTTTTGGTCACGGATACTCCGCCCGTGCATTAACAAAATTGCTGTTGCCTCACGGGTGGCGGGTTATTGGTACGACGCGCAGCGCTGAAAAAGCAGAAGAGTTATCGGCGTCAGGGGTAGAGCCATTGATTTGGCCGACCGATGATATGTCGACCGCGATTGAGGCCGCAGACCACATCCTAATTTCGGCGGGTCCAAATGAGGACGGTGATCCAACCCTGAACCTTTTGCGCGATCAGATTGCCCAAAAAACATCAGCTTTGCGGTGGGTTGGGTATCTTTCGACCACAGGAGTTTACGGAAATTTTGACGGTGCGTGGGTGGATGAAATGACCCCCCTAAATCCAACGACGAAACGGGGGCAAGCACGTAAAAATGCTGAAGAAGAATGGTTTGCGATCCCGAACCTGCCACTTCATATTTTTCGATTGGCTGGAATTTATGGCCCAGGGCGTGGACCGTTTTCCAAAGTACGCAAAGGAACAGCGCGACGGATCATAAAAGAGGGTCAGGTGTTTTCGCGAATTCACGTTGACGATATCGCGCAGATTTTGTTCGCCTCGATAGGGCAACCAAACGCAGGTGCTGCGTATAACATGTGCGACGATGACCCCGCACCGCCCCAAGATGTGATCGCATATGCGGCGAACTTACTTGGCTTGCCCGTACCTGATCCAATCGCGTTCGCAGACGCAGAATTCACACCAATGGCCCGCAGTTTTTATGCAGAGAACAAAAAAGTGCGCAATGATCGCATCAAGTCCGAGCTTGGCGTAAAGCTGTTGTTCCCAACATACCGCGAAGGTTTGCGAAGGTTGCTAGATCAGGCGTAACGCGCGTTGTGGCGCAGGATGTAACCGATCAACCCAAAAACCACCAACAGGCCAAGTGCTACACCCATGTTAAGGCCGTAAAACCCCATTCGCTCGTCCCATACCATTGAGTTCAAGAACGGGTAGGGCAAGCCGGATGTCACGGTCCCAGGTGAGCTGTCGCTGAACCTTTGTACGATCAATTCCGACCATGCGACATAGAATGCGATAAGCCCAAGTAGTGGGGCCACACCACGCCAAGTTCGTGCAAAAATGCGACCGATAAACAGTGCGTCTATGATTTGTAAGGCAGGTCCAAGCCCATGAAGGTAGTACTCTTGGTGCCAGACAACTGGGCCACCATTGTTCACCAGCGCCGGGTCAGTGAGCCACAGTTTCCAATATAAATAGACAACCATAACATTCAGAACCGCTGCAACTATTGCGGTGACTTGGTGTGGTCGGGTGATGCGATGCTCTGACAATGCCAGCATCCGCGACGCGGAGTAGAACGACATCAACAGCGCCCAAATTGTCAGAAAACGGAATGGTCCACCAAAGTGATCATAACTGGACGTTGCAATTTGATAGACGCAATAACCAGCGGCCAGTAAAAGCACGATCCAGCGGAAAATAAGGACTGGCTTTGCGTGAATGCCCATGATTTCTCCCTTGGTATTTGTATAGACAATGGTGCAGCAGGCAACGCTTGGGAACCCTGAATTTGGTGTTAAGCTCGTGCTTCACCGATTTGGCCAATGCCTAACACGTCCAGAACCTTCGCCTGTATATCTGTAGCGTTCATACCTGCTGTTGCATACATATCTTCGGGGTGTGCATGATCAATAAAGGTGTCAGGAAGGACCATTGAGCGATATTTGAAACCGCGATCAAACACACCTTCATCTGCAAGAAGTTGCGACACATGACTGCCAAAGCCGCCAATTGCGCCTTCTTCGATTGTGATCATCGCATCATGGGTTTCGGCTAATGACAGGATCATGTCGCGGTCCAGTGGCTTTGCAAATCGGGCGTCTGCAATTGTTGGTGTGATGCCTTTAGCTGTAAGCATTTCAGCGGCCTTTTCGACTTCGGATAACCGGGTGCCAAAACTAAGCAATGCGACCTTACTACCCTCTTTTATGATCCGTCCCTTGCCAATTTCTAATGGTACTCCGCGTTCCGGCAAATCGACACCATTGCCCTCACCACGTGGAAAGCGGAAGGCGATTGGGCCGTCGTCATGTGCTGCTGCAGTTGCAACCATGTGGGCTAATTCGGCCTCGTCTGCCGCTGCCATGACCACAAAGCCAGGCAGGTTTGTAAGGAACGAGATGTCGAATGCACCAGCGTGTGTGGCACCGTCCGCGCCAACCAACCCTGCACGATCAATCGCGAAACGCACGGGTAAACGTTGGATCGCAACGTCATGCACCACTTGGTCATATCCGCGTTGCAGGAAGGTGGAATACATCGTGCAAAACGGTTTCATTCCACCTGCAGCAAGGGCTGCGGAAAATGTAACGCCGTGCTGTTCAGCAATGCCGACGTCAAAACATCTGCTAGGGTAGCGTTCGGCAAATAGGTTTAGGCCTGTTCCGTCTGGCATCGCAGCGGTTACGGCACAAATCTTATCATCATCGGCCGCTTCTTTCAGCAGATAATCAGCAAATACCCTTGTGTAACTTGGCGCGTTGCTGGGCGCTTTTTTCTGCACCCCTGTCAACACGTTAAATTTGGACGTGGCGTGACCTTTATCGCGCGCGGCTTCTGCGGGGGCGTAGCCTTTGCCCTTCTTGGTCAAAACGTGGATCAGAATTGGACCCGCTGCACGTTGTTTGACGGTGCGTAGAACGGGCAACAATTGGTCCATGTCATGCCCGTCAATTGGTCCAAGATAGGAAAAGCCAAGTTGTTCAAAAAGCGTCCCACCAACGGCCAGGCCTTTCAGCATGTCCTTGGCCCGACGTGCCCCTTCACGCAAAGGTTCGGGCAAAAGGCTGACAGCACCTTTGGCGGCAGCCTTAAGTTCTTGAAAAGGCTCTTCAGCGTATAACCGGCTTAGGTATGCCGACATCGCGCCCACTGGTGGGGCAATCGACATTTCATTGTCGTTCAGGATTACGATCAGGCGTTTGCCCAAATGACCTGCGTTGTTCATCGCCTCGTAGGCCATTCCGGCGCTCATCGAACCATCACCGATGACGGCAATTGCATCACCCAAACCTTCGGGCACTACACCGCCCAAATCGCGGGCCACTGCAAAGCCAAGTGCTGCACTAATTGATGTCGAACTGTGCGCCGCACCAAACGGATCATAGGGCGATTCAGAACGTTTTGTGAAACCACTTAACCCGTCTTTTTGGCGTAGTGTACGGATGCGGCCACGGCGTTCCGTTAGAATTTTGTGTGGGTAACACTGGTGGCCAACGTCCCAAATGATCTTGTCTTTGGGGGTGTCAAAAACCGCATGAAGTGCGACGGTCAATTCAACCACACCTAATCCAGCACCAAGGTGCCCGCCTGTTTCAGAAACGGCTGAAATTGTTTCTGACCGAACCTCTTGCGCCAGTTTCGTAAGCTGGGCGTCAGACATTCGTTTCATATCTGCAGGGCGCTGAACGGTATCCAGAAGCGGAGTGTTTGGGCGGTCGTTCATTTAAGTCGTCCTAGTTCTTGCGGGCCACGACAAAGGCGGCTGCATCACGCAGCGCAGTCGCGTTGTTACCATATACACTTAAAGCATCCGACGCTGATTCCACCAGTTGTGATGCGCGGCGTTTCGCCTCGTCCAAGCCCAACAGTGATACAAACGTCGCTTTGCCTGCGCCTGCGTCCTTGCCCGTGGCTTTGCCAATAGTGGCGGCATCACCTTCAACATCCAAAATATCATCGGCAATTTGAAAAGCCAGCCCAAGGGCCTTGGAATACGTGGAAAGTGGTGCCAAATCAGAGTCTGACATTCGTGCACCTACTGTCGCGGACCATTCAATCAATGCGCCTGTTTTACCCTGCTGCAATGTTGTGACTTGGGCAAGACTTAGGGGCACTATGGAGGTTTCGGCAGCTATGTCCAAAGCTTGGCCAAGGACCATGCCTTGTGCGCCACTGGCTTTGGCAAGACTTGCAGCCAGATTAGCCCGCACATCACCAGTGCCAACCTCGGGCCGTGTGACCATTTCAAAGGCTAAGGTTTGCAGGGCGTCACCCGCCAGAACTGCCGTCGCTTCCTCCCATTTTTTGTGAACAGTTGGTTGGCCGCGTCGCAAATCATCGTCGTCCATACAAGGCAGGTCATCGTGAACCAGTGAATATGCATGTAAGGCTTCAATTGCGGTTGCAGGCCATATCGCTGCCTTCGGGTCGATGTCATGTAATCGGGCAGATTCCAAAACAAGGAACCCGCGCAACCGTTTCCCGCCGTTGGTGGCATGTGCCATCGCATCAACAACGGGCAGGCGCTCAAATTCTGAAAGAACGTGGTCCAGGTGCGTCTGAATTGCGTCAGCGCAATCGGTTAGGCGTTGGCGAAACATTTGGGTCAGAGGCCTTCGACAGGCTTCAATCCTGTGGGGTTCCCGTCGGCATCCAACGTGATCGCGGCAACTTTTTCTTCGGCCTCTTTCAGCTTTGTTTCGCATCGCGCTTTAAGTAAAGCACCGCGTTCATAAAGCGAGATCGATTGATCCAACGCCACATCCCCCCGTTCAAGTTGACCTAAAACCTGTTCAAGCTCGGCCATCGCTTGCTCAAAGCTCATTTCTGTCACTGGTGTTTGTTGGGATGTTTCGGTCATGGTGTGGCCTTTATCAAATCAAAAACTGTGTCACGTTTATACCCGCCTTCAACGCCTGATACCAGACGGGGTTTGTGCAGATGATATGCAGATTCCATCAATCTAATCTGGTGCCAGCATATATCCTGCACCGCGCACGGTTTGAAGATAACGGGGTTGTTTTGGGTCTGTCTCGATCTTGCGTCTAAGGCGGGTGATCTGAACATCGACGGCACGTTCTTGGGCCTGCCCACGGTCGCGGCCTAAATCTTCAACCAATTTGTTTCGGCTGATGGGTTCACCGGGGTTGGCCGAGAATATCTTCATCAATTGTGTTTCAGTGGCGGTAAGGCGGACCAGCCCTTCGCCTTCCCACATTTCACCCCGTTCAAGATCATAACGGATTGGGCCAAGGTGCAGGATTTTTGGCACAGAATCTTCGGCAGGCGTTTCTGGCATGCGGCGCAAAATTGCATTGATCCGAAGCAACAACTCTTTTGGCTCAAACGGCTTTGGCAGGTAATCATCAGCGCCAGCCTCTAGCCCTTCGATCCGGTTATCTGTTTCGCCTTTGGCGGTCAAAAGCATGATCGGCGTCTGACTGGTTTCACGGATTGAACGGCAAAGGGACAACCCGTCTTCACCCGGCATCATGACATCCAAAATCAACATATCGAAATCAAGGCCAGTCAGGATGCGCCGTGCATGTCCAGCATCGCGCGCGGCTGTGACCAAAAATCCGTTTCGCATCAAGAATTTTTGCAATAACACTCGGATGCGTTCATCATCGTCGACGATCAATAGGTGGGCGTCTAATGCGCTCATGATCCGGTCTCCTTAAGGCGGGTGTAGGCACGTTGCATTTTAGCATCCATCATGGCTTCGAGCACGGTTCGAAAGCCAGCAACGGCTTCTGGGCCTGCATCGCGAAAAGCGCTGCGCATACGGGCGCGTTGTGCATCGGACAATGTTTGTTCCAATTTATGCCCCTCATCCGTCAGGAACAAGTGACGTTCCCGTTTGTCCACTTTCCCAACCTTGCTTTCGACCAACCCTTGTTCGATCAACGCGCGTAATACACGGTTCAAAGATTGCTTGGTCACGCCAAGGATGTTCAGTAAGTTGTTGACCGTGGTGCCAGGGGCGCGATTGATGAAATGGATGGCGCGGTGGTGGGCGCGACCATAGGCCATGTCAGACAGAATGCGATCCGGGTCAGCGGTAAATCCGCGATAGGCGAAAAACATTGCTTCGATTCCCTGACGCAATTGCTCGTCTGTAAGGAACAACAGGTTCTCACCGTGATGTGCTGATGTGCTGCGTCCGCCAGGCATAAACGGTTGTCCCTGATTATTATCACTTTGTTACAGCATACGTCAGTGTTGTTGACATTCCAACATCAAAGGCCTAGAGAATTGTAGGTTTTGCGCAACATTATGTCCGCATCGGTACTAATAGCGCAATTTATGGAATAACACTCGGAGGTTACGGCAATGGCTGGTGGATATGATGATCGCGACGGCAAAATCTGGATGGACGGCCAATTGGTTGATTGGCGGGATGCGAATGTCCATATCCTGACCCATGCCATGCACTATGCTTCGTCTGTATTTGAGGGGGAGCGTTGCTATTCTGGCAAGATTTTCAAATCCCGCCAGCATTCGGAACGCTTGATCGCATCAGGCAAGTTGATCGATTTTGATATCCCATATTCAATCGATCAGATTGAAGCCGCGAAAGAAGCAGCGCTAAAAGCCAACGGTTTGACAGACGCTTACGTTCGCGCAGTTGCGTGGCGCGGTGCAGGTCCTGACATGGGTGTCGCGTCTGCAAATAATCCTGTCCACATGGCCGTGGCCTGTTGGGAATGGGGCAATTATTACGGTGATGCAAAGATGAAGGGTGCCAAGCTCGACATCGCGAAATGGAAACGTCCATCGCCAGAAACTGCACCATCCCAAGCCAAGGCCGCAGGTCTATATATGATCGCAACAATGTCCAAGCATGCGGCAGAGGCTAAGGGTTGTTCTGATGCAATGATGTTCGATTATCGCGGCTATATTGCCGAGGCGACAGGTGCCAACATATTCTTTGTTAAAGACGGAGAAGTGCACACGCCAAAGCCGGATGCTTTCTTGAATGGGATCACCCGCCAGACGGTTATAGGAATGCTGAAAGACAAAGGCATCGCGGTCCACGAGCGTGTGATTATGCCAGAAGAACTTGAAAGTTTTGAACAGTGCTGGCTGACAGGCACAGCTGCTGAAGTAACCCCAGTTGGTCAGATCGGTGACTATAACTTTGAGGTTGGCGCGCTGACGCGTGAAATTTCTGAGGACTACGAAAAACTAGTGCGCGTCTAAATTGGACTACGCCGCATTTGCGATCGAGTGGGAGGCCGCGTGGAACTCCCACTCGCTTGATCGCATCCTGGCCCACTACAGCGAGGATGTGATTTTCCGTTCCCAAAAAGCGATGCGCTTGGTGGGGTCGGGCGAACTGCGCGGCAAGGATTCATTGCGTGCCTATTGGGCTGCGGCACTTTTGAACCAAACAGACCTGTCGTTTGTCGTGGTTGATGTGTTGCATGGGTATGGGATGATAGTCATCACCTATCGAAACCAGCACAATGTTCTGGCGGCAGAAACGCTTCGGTTCGGGTCTGATGGGATGGTTATTGAGGCTTCGGCTTGTCACGATAAGTCGTAAACTATTGATCCTTTGGTGCAGTAGCAGCACGAACCTTGCTAAGATCCATACCCAATTTGCGTTCTCTCCAAATGATCAGAACGCCGCCTGCTACAACCAAAAGCGCACCAATGATCATGTTTGATGTAGGCGCTTCGCTAAAGAAGAAGTAGCCGATAATACTGGCGAAAATAAGCGATATATAATCGAAAGGTGCCAACATTGACGCGGCCCCGAACCGGTATGCGCTGGTGACCAATATCTGCGCCAATGCACCAATTGTACCGGCCCCGATGAGTAGTCCAAGCGAGTAGGGGGTCGGAGTTACCCAACCAAATGGGATGGACAGCAACGATAGCGTTGTTGCGGTTAGTGAAAAGTAAAAGACGATTGCCCCGGTGTGTTCTGTAGAAACCATTTTGCGCACATGGATTTGCACGAGACCACGTAAGGCTGCCGCCGCAAGTGTGAACAGTGCTCCTAGCCCTGCACCTGTGGTTAAGGCCTCTGCATCAAGGGACAGTCTTGGCGCCATGACAATCAGGACGCCAACCAACCCAAGGGCCACCGCTGATAGGCGGTAAACGCCAACACGTTCGCCCAGCATAAGAACAGCTAGGATGACGGTGAACATGGGTGTGGCATACCCAATCGCCGTTGCTTCGGGCAGCGGTATTAAAGAAAGGCCTGCGAAGGTCAAAAACATAGCACTGGACCCAAACAGCCCGCGCCACACATGCCCCCATGGGTTGTGGGCTGTTAAGCCTTCGCGCAATTCACCCCGATATTTCAGCCAAAGCAAAATGATTGGGATGGGCATCATAGATCGGAAGAACACGGCCTGTCCGACTGGGACTTCTTTTGTTGCCTCTTTGACCATCGCGGCCATTGTGATAAACAATAGGACCGCAGTTAGCTTGAGGGCAATGGCGCGTCCGGGTCGGTGTTCTGTATGTGGTTGATCCATAACCGTGTCGTGCGCCTTTTGCGGAGGGTCTGCAAGGGGGCGCTGCCCCAGCCCCTTCGGGCCTTCCCCGGGATATTTTTTGCGAAAGAATCTGGAGGCAGTTAGCCGATTGACCCTTGGTTTTCGCCGTTTTGGCCGCGGTGCATAAGGATGTGATCCAGTAGCACGCAGGCCATCATTGCTTCGCCCACTGGAACGGCGCGTATGCCGACACAGGGGTCGTGGCGCCCTTTGGTGATAATGTCGGTTTCCTCACCCGATTTGGTGATAGTTTTGCGTGGTGTTGTGATGGAGGATGTGGGTTTGACTGCGAACCTTACCACCACGTCTTGGCCTGTTGAGATGCCCCCCAAAATGCCACCTGCGTGGTTGTCTGAGAAAACTGGGCCATCTGCCCCCATGCGAATTTCATCGGCGTTTTCGGTACCCATTAGGGTGGCGGCAGCCATACCTTCTCCAATTTCAACACCTTTGACTGCGTTGATCGACATCATCGCTGCAGCCAGATCGGTATCGAGTTTGGCATAGATGGGCGCACCAAGTCCTGCAGGGACGTTGCGTGCGGTCACTTCGATCACAGCCCCAACAGAGTTTTGTGATTTACGGATACCATCCAGATATGTGTCCCATTCTTTGGCCGCCGCAGCGCTGGGCACCCAGAAAGGGTTCTCTCCGATAGCGTCCCAGTCGAACTGGCCGCGGTCGATGTGTTTTTCGCCCATCTGCACCATGTACCCTGTGATCTGCATTTCAGGGGCCAGCATTTTGATTGCTTCCCTTGCGATTCCACCTGCGGCAACGCGTGATGCTGTTTCACGTGCCGAAGACCTACCACCGCCGCGATAATCGCGGATGCCGTATTTTGTCCAATACGTTATGTCCGCATGGCCTGGACGAAATTTTTCTACAATATCTCCGTAGTCTTTGCTGCGTTGATCGGTATTTTCGATCAACAGCTGGATCGGAGTGCCAGTGGTCACGCCTTCAAACACGCCTGACAAGATCTTGACCGCGTCCGCTTCTTTCCGTTGGGTCACGTTTTTGCCTGTACCGGGTTTGCGCATATCCAACCAGTGCTGCAACATTTCAGGCGTTACCGGCACACCCGGAGGACACCCGTCAACTGTGGCCCCAATCGCAGGTCCGTGGCTTTCGCCCCAAGTGGTGACGCGGAACATGTGGCCGAAGGTATTGTATGACATATGATGGTATCCTTTGGATGCGTTCTAACTGCGACGCACTGTCCCCTCAAGTGGTTTTGGCTTGCGGGGCGATCACTGACCTTCTATTTAGGAGATACCTTGGGGTGCTTTAAATAGCTGAGATGCCACTGTGCGGACCCATTGAACCTGAACCGGCTAACACCGGCGGAGGGAAGGTAACGGCACAATAGCCCCCTTTTCCTATCGCCGCAAAAGGAGAGTGCCATGAAGTATCTCACATTTGCAGCGGGCGTTTTGACTGCAACCTCGGCTTTTGCCGAGACGCCTGTACTGACTGTTTATACCTACGATAGTTTTGTGTCTGATTGGGGGCCTGGTCCCGCGATAGAGTCCGCGTTTGAAGAAACGTGCAACTGTGATTTGCAGTTTGTAGGGGCTGGCGACGGTGCCGCGCTATTGGCGCGGATCAAGCTGGAAGGGGCACGTTCTGATGCGGATGTTGTTTTGGGTTTGGACACAAACCTGACTGCTGCAGCAAAAGAAACAGGATTGTTCGAGTCACATTCCGTCACCGCAGATTACACGTTACCGATTGAATGGACTGACAGCACGTTCGTGCCATTCGATTGGGGCTACTTCGCTTTTGTACATAATGCTGATGTAATTGTACCAACCAACTTCAAAGCGTTGGCTGACAGTGATACGAAGATCGTGATTCAAGATCCACGTTCTTCGACCCCGGGTTTGGGTTTGTTGATGTGGGTCAAGGCGGCGTATGGCGACGAGGCTGCGTCGATTTGGGAAGGTTTGGCAGACAATGTTGTGACCGTAACCCCCGGTTGGTCAGAAGCGTATGGCCTGTTCCTAGAGGGTGAAGCCGACATGGTTTTGTCTTATACAACTTCCCCAGCCTACCACTTGATCGCAGAAGAAGACGCAAGCAAAGCGTCGGTCAAATTTGACGAAGGTCACTATTTACAAATCGAAGTTGCGGCCAAATTGGCGGCGTCGGATCAGCCTGAATTAGCGGATAAGTTCTTGAATTTCATGGTGTCGGAAGCGTTCCAAACTATTATACCAACGACAAACTGGATGTATCCAGCTGTGACGCCAGCGACTGGTTTGCCGAAGGGTTTTGAAACTCTTATGGTCCCAGCCAAAGCACTGATGATCCCTGCAGATGAAGCGAACACCGTGCGCGACGCTGCGTTGATCGAATGGCAGAACGCATTGTCCAAATAACAGTGGGCAAAATAAGTCCACGATTAGGGATCAGCGCGGCAGTTTTGATTGCTGTGCTGATCCTGTCTGCGCTGGTGGCCGTTGTGTCGCGTGCGGACGGTGACTTTGCGCTTGGCCCATCCGATTGGTCTGCGGTGAGGTTTACAATTTGGCAGGCCTTTCTGTCTGCATTTTTTAGTACAATTCTCGCTATCCCTGTCGCACGCGCTTTGGCCCGCAGGCGGTTCTGGGGGCGTGGGTTTTTGGTAACCTTACTGGGTGCGCCATTTATCTTGCCGGTCATTGTGGCTGTGCTTGGCCTGTTGGCCATTTTTGGGCGTGCCGGATTCTTAAACGATATTCTAGCGTTTTTCGGTTTTGCAAAGGTTTCGATCTACGGGCTTCATGGCGTTGTTCTAGCCCATGTTTTCTTCAATCTTCCCCTCGCGACGCGCCTGTTGTTGCAAGGTTGGCAGACTGTTCCAGCAGAACAGTTTCGTCTGGTGGCCCAACTTGGCTTGCGCCCCAGTATGGTGTTTCGATTGATTGAATGGCGGTTGATTGTGCGGATTTTACCGGGGGCCTTCGCGTTGGTTTTTGTCATCTGCCTGACCAGCTTTGCAGTGGCTTTGACATTGGGTGGTGGGCCGCGTGCTACGACGATTGAATTGGCGATCTATCAGGCGTTTAGGTTTGACTTTGATCTGGGACGGGCGGCGGTTCTGTCGATCTTGCAGTTAGGGGTTGCGGGAAGTGCTGCGGGTTTGGCCCTTTGGTTTATCCCATCAGTCAGTTTTGGTGGTGGCTTGGACAGGATGCAGCGACGTTGGGATGTGCGAACCGTATGGTCGGTCGTTTTGGACAGCACGTTTATCGTTCTTGCGTTGGGTTTTTTGATACTTCCATTATTGGCGATTCTGCTGTCGGGGTTGGGCGGCTTGGCCGATGTACCGTTGGCTATATGGGGTACGGCATGGACCTCATTCTGGGTGGCGATGTTATCTGTTGGCGCATTGCTTTGCGCCGCGTTGCCGATGGCTGGTTGGATCGCGACGTCTAAACGAGCCGGTGTCGAAGCTGTTGGTTTGCTTGGATTGGCGGCGTCCCCTTTGATGATTGGCACAGGCTGGTTCATCCTAATCCACCCGTTTGCCAATCCCGCAGATTGGGCGTTGGCTGTAACGATTTTGGTGAATGCGCTGATGGCCTTGCCGTTTGCTCTTCGTATTCTGGTGCCAACTTTGCGAGAAACTGCGCAGACCTATGGACGGTTGAGTGGGGCGCTTGGGCTTTCAGGGGTAGCCCTTTGGCGCTGTGTCTTGTTGCCCCGTGCATGTCCACAAATCGGATTCGCTGCAGGACTGACTGCAGCTTTGTCTATTGGGGATTTGGGTGTGATCGCATTGTTTGCAGACCCAGATCGCGCGACACTGCCGTTGCAAATGTATCGTTTGATGGGAAGCTACCGCACTGATGCGGCGGCGGGGGCTGCTTTGATCCTGCTGGTTTTGGCGTTTGGATTGTTTTGGGTCATGGATTATTGGGGGCGTCGCAATGTTATCGCTGAATAAGATTGAAATCGCTTTGGGATCGTTTCGTCTTAGAGCCGATTTTCAGATCGAGGCAAGACAAAAGGTTGCCGTTGTTGGCCCGTCCGGGGCCGGGAAGTCGACCTTGGTTGGGGCCGTTTGCGGGTTCATTGATGTGCTTGGTGGGCAGCTGATTTTAGCAGGACAAGACATAACAGATGCTATGCCAGACAAGCGCGATATGGCGATGTTGTTTCAAGACAATAATCTGTTCCCCCACCTGACGATTGCCCAGAATGTTGGCTTGGGAATTCGACCTGTGATGCGTCTGACTCTGGACGAGAAATCGAAGGTGAATGATGCTTTGGTTCGTGTTGGTTTGGGCGACCTTGGTTCACGCAAACCCAGCGAACTGTCGGGTGGTCAACAAAGCCGTGCTGCTTTGGCGCGGGCGCTTGTCCAATCCAAATTATGGATGATTTTGGATGAACCATTTGCGGCCCTCGGTCCGGCCCTTCGCGCAGAGATGTTGGATTTGGTCGCTGAGGTTGCTGATGAGACGCAGGCGGGAGTGATGATGGTGACACACGCGCCCGAAGATGCGCGGCGCATCGCGGACAGCGTAATTTTTGTAGTAGATGGGGTGGCGCATGGTCCACAGGCGACGACTGAATTACTTGATAATCCGCCGCCTGCTTTGAAGGCTTATTTAGGTTAAAGCGCTGCGCGGGCTTTGACGATGCTAAGGGCGGCTTGGGCTGCTTCATGTCCTTTGGTCACAAAATGATCGCGGTAAATTGTGTTGTGGTGATCTGTCTCTTGATAGTGATGTGGCGTTAACGAGACCGACAAGATTGGCACGCCTGTATCAAGGCCGGCACGCATCAACCCTTCCACCACAGCAGAGGCGACGAAATCGTGGCGATAGACACCGCCATCAACGACGAATGCGGCGCAAATCACGGCTGCATATTTGCCGGTCTTTGCGAGATCGCGTGCCATAAGTGGCATTTCAAACGCGCCGGGCACGTCGATTACATCGATCTGTTCCATTGGGATAATCTTAGAAAAACCGTCCAGTGCGCGGTCGACAATATCAGCATGCCATTGTGCTTTAACAAAGGCGTATCGGGTTGGGGCTTGTGTCATCGTAATCTCCTTATGGTTCAACACAGCACCCAAGGCGATTACATGCATTGCATCACCCCAAAGATGAGGTTTCACATGCACATTCTCTTTCATCCGGACTATGACCGTCGGCTCAGGCATCTCACCTGATCTGCTGACCTCCGCATGATGCGGAGCGCTCGCGGGCTCGTGGACCTAAGTCCACATACCGCCGGTGGGGAATTGCGCCCCGCCCTGAGAATATCTGTACTGTTGTCAATTTTTGTGCGCCTCTGCAATATCAAAAGCGTTAGGTTTAGGATCAAGTCATGCACCCCAATCAAATTTTCCACGATGCTGATGCCCAGCGAAATATTTGTTTCGCGCGCGAAACAGCATTTGGCGTCTTGGCTGTGAATGGGACGGAGGGGCCGTTACTTGCGCATGTGCCGTTCGTGCTGTCAGAAAAAGGGGATGTTGTTGATCTGCATCTTGTAAGGTCCAACCCAATTGCCCGAAATTTGAAAACTCCTCTAAATGCCAAAATCGCTGTCTCTGGTGGGGACAGTTATATTTCGCCTGATTGGTACGAGGTCGAGGATCAGGTGCCGACATGGAATTACGTTGCCGTGCATTTGACCGGTGAATTGGAATTAAGACCACAGGATGAATTGCGCGAGTTTTTGGACAGACAGTCAGCGTTTTTCGAAAATCAACTTGCTCCGAAGACACCTTGGACGGCTGGTAAGATGACGCCAGACGTCTTGGAAAAGATGATGCGTCAGATCGTGCCGTGCCGCATGAGGGTCACAGATGTAGATGGCACATGGAAGTTAAGCCAAAACAAACCTGATCCGGTGCGTTTGCGTGCGGCCGATGGGGTTGCTGCATTTGGTATTGGCACTGATTTGGCAGTTATGGCGGCCCTAATGCGGGGCGTGAAATAGCGTTGGGATTGCTTGTCGATGCGTGTGGGTGAATAGTGATCGAAATCAACGTTGAAGGAATTTTCCATGAAGCTTTATCACAGCTCGATGTCACCCTACGTCCGTAAGGTAATGGTTTTGTTGCAAGAAACAGGTCAATTGGATGATGTAGAAGTCGTGCCTGTTACGACAACGCCCGTTAACCCAATGGACGGTCTATCTGCGAAGAACCCGTTGTCGAAAATTCCTGCATTGGAGCGCAACGAGGGGCCGACATTATATGACAGCCGTGTGATTTGCGCCTTTTTAGATGCGCGAGCGGGGAATAAACTTTATCCAAGCGGTGCAAGGAAATGGGAGGCCCTAACCCTTGAGGCAACGGCAGATGGTATTTTGGATGCGGCCGTGTCTATCACCTATGAGGGGCGTGTGCGTCCCGAGGAAAAGCAATGGGATGGTTGGACCGATGCACAGTGGTCCAAGATCGTGGGCGCTTGCGCAGCTTTGAACACCCGTTGGATGAGCCATTTGAACGGTCCATTGGATATGGGGCAAATTTCTGTAGCCTGTGCGTTGGCGTATTTAGATTTCCGTCACGATGCACGCGGTTGGCGCAAAGGCAACGACGCGCTTGCTGCATGGTATGAGGTATTCAAAGACCGTGATTCAATGAAAGCTTCTGCGCCACCTGCCGGATAGCCTTGGAATTTGATTCGGGTAACGTGCTTGAAATTATCATTTGGGTAGCTGAACTTACTAAAGTGTTAGTAAGGCACGCTGTTTTTTTGGTGATTTCTGCATCAGAATGGGTGCCTGCGACCAGATGCGTCACCGATGTATCTAGACGCACCTCAACTGGCCCGTTACATAGCGGACAGCAATGGTGTGTCTTGGACGCGTCCAATGTATCTATTGGCCTCAATTTTGGCCTCGAATAATTTGGAGAAACCCACGTGTCACACTCAGATGAACACGAAGGCACCCGCCGGGACTTCTTGTACTATGCCACAGCTGGCACAGGTGCAGTCGCCGCAGGTGCAGCCGTTTGGCCGCTGGTCAATCAGATGAACCCCTCCGCAGACGTGCGTGCGCTTGCGTCGATCTTTGTTCCCGTCGGGGATATTGAGCCCGGCACGCAGCTGACCGTTAAATGGTTGGGCAAGCCTGTGTTCATTCGTCGCCGTACGGACGAAGAGATTGCTGAATCAAAAGCTGTTGTTTTGACAGATTTGCCAGATGACCATGCACGTAACGAAAATCTTGGTGATGTTGACGCGTCAGATGCCAACCGCGCGCTGTCGGAAGATGGTGAATGGCTGGTCATGATGGGCGTTTGTACGCACCTTGGTTGTGTGCCTTTGGGCGACGCGGGTGATTTTGGTGGTTGGTTCTGCCCATGCCACGGTTCGCACTACGATACGGCTGGCCGTATTCGTAAAGGCCCTGCGCCAACAAATTTGCCGGTTCCGCCGGCCGTCTTCGTGGACGATGCCACGATCAAACTCGGTTAAGGGAGAGACGCAATGGGTGGAATTCCTCACGACCATTACGAACCAAAGACCAAAGGCGAAAAGTGGCTGGATAGCCGTTTGCCTATCGTTGGTTTGCTATACACAACATTGACGGCACCAACGCCGAAGAACCTGAACTGGATGTGGATTTGGGGCATCGTCCTGACGTTCTGTCTGGTGCTGCAAATTGCAACAGGTATTGTTTTGGCGATGCACTACACACCGCACGTCGACAATGCGTTTGCGTCGGTTGAACACATTATGCGTGACGTGAATGGCGGCTATATGCTGCGCTACATGCACGCCAATGGCGCGTCTTTGTTCTTTGTCGCTGTATATGCCCACATTTTCCGTAGTCTGTATTACGGGTCTTACAAATCACCACGCGAAGTCACGTGGATCATTGGTATGTTGATCTATCTTCTTATGATGGCGACCGCCTTTATGGGCTATGTTTTACCTTGGGGTCAGATGTCTTTTTGGGGTGCAACCGTTATCACAGGCTTGTTTGGCGCGATCCCGTTCATCGGTGAAAGTATCCAAACTTTGCTGTTGGGCGGTCCTGCCGTTGATAATGCAACGCTTAACCGGTTCTTCAGCTTGCACTACTTGCTGCCATTTGTGATCGCGGGTCTTGTGATCCTTCACATCTGGGCGTTCCATACGACAGGTAACAACAACCCAACGGGTGTTGAAGTGCGTCGCGGTTCGAAAGAAGAAGCTGAAAAAGATACGCTGCCATTCTGGCCATACTTCGTGATCAAAGACCTGTTCGCACTGGCTGTCATCTTGGCAATCTTCTTTGCGGTTGTTGGCTTCATGCCAAACTATCTGGGTCATCCAGACAACTACATCGAAGCAAATGCGCTTGCGACGCCCGCACATATCGTTCCTGAATGGTACTTCTTGCCATTCTACGCGATCCTACGTGCCTTCACTTCTGAAGTATGGGTTGTACAAATCGCGTCCTTCGTGACCGGTGGTATCGTCGACGCCAAGTTTTTTGGTGTGCTGGCGATGTTTGGTGCGATCGCGGTTATGGCGCTTGTGCCATGGTTGGATACATCCAGCGTACGTTCGGGCCGTTTCCGTCCAATGTTCAAGTGGTGGTTTGCGCTGCTGGTCATCGATCTCTTTGCCTTGATGTGGCTGGGTGCGATGCCTGCGGAAGAACCTTATGCCAGCTTCTCATTGATCGCTTCGGCTTATTGGTTTGGCTACTTCTTGGTTATCCTCCCACTTCTGGGTGTGATCGAGAAACCGGATACGCCGCCTGCGACCATCGAAGAAGATTTTGCCGCCCACTATGGTGGCGACGCAGAAAAACCTGCGGAATAAGAGGAAGATGCGTATGTTTAAGCAACTCGCAATCAGTGCCGTGGCAGCGTTTACGCTGGCCACTGGTGCAATGGCCGCTGGCGACACCGGTCACAAGATCCACGACGTAGACTTTTCTTTCGAGGGCCCATTTGGTGCGTTCGATCAGAACCAACTGCAACGTGGTTTACAAGTCTACACCGAGGTTTGTTCGGCTTGTCACGGCTTGAAGTTCGTTCCACTCCGCACACTAGTGGATGAAGGTGGTCCGCACCTTCCGGCAGATCAAGTGCGTGCATACGCGTCACAATTCGACATCTACGATGCCGCATTGGACGAGGATGTGCCACGTAAGCCATCCGACTTTTTCCCAAACTCGTCTTTGGAAAATGCGCCGGATCTTAGCCTTATGGCGAAAGGTCGGGCTGGTTTCCACGGTCCATATGGATTGGGCATCAACCAATTCGTCAAAGGGATTGGTGGCGCTGAATACATCACTGCGGTTTTGACCGGTTATACTGGCGAAGAAAAAGTGCAAGCTGGTACAACGTTCTATGAGAATACAGCGTTCCCTGGTGGCTGGATCGCAATGGCCCCGCCCCTTTATGGCGAAGACGTAGAATTTGCAGATGGACACAGCAATGAACTGCACCACGAAGCAGAAGATGTTTCGGCATTTCTGATGTGGACAGCTGAGCCTAAGATGATGGCCCGCAAGCAGGCCGGTTTTGTCGGTGTGTTGATCCTGACATTGTTGTCAGTTCTACTTTACCTGACCAACAAGCGCCTTTGGGCACCACACAAGAAAAAGAAGCACTAGTCTAATTGCTTCACTTCATAAAAAAGCCCCGCTCTGGAAACAGCGCGGGGCTTTTTGTGTTTAGTTGTTAAAGTTGTTAAGCCACAAGTTGGTTTTTCCGCACTCCAATAATTTGCGTTGCAACGATCTGCCCTTCTGGTTGCGGTGTCTCAAATGAAACCTCGGTAAATTGTTCTGTGCGCCCCATTTTGGGGTTTTCCATCAACACTTGATGGGTCTTGCCAACCTGTGCCTGCAAATGTTGCTGGACCTGCGCATCACCCGCCGCGCGAAGTGTCGCCGCACGTTGCTTGATAATCTTGCCATTCACAGCAGGCATCCGTGCGGCAGGCGTTCCCTCTCGCGCAGAGTAAGGGAACACATGCAGCCAAGTCAGATCACATTCCGTAATGAGCGCGAGGGAATTCGCAAACATAGCGTCCGTTTCTGTCGGGAAGCCTGCGATAATGTCAGCGCCAAAAGTCATGTCGGGACGTAATTTTTTAGCGTCTTGGGCAAATTGGATTGCATCATCGCGCAGATGACGGCGTTTCATCCGTTTAAGGATCATATCGTCACCGTTCTGCAAGGACAGGTGAAGATGGGGCATCAGGCGCTGTTCGGTGGCGATGGCCTGCATCAGGTTTTCGTCGACCTCGATACTGTCAATCGAACTAATCCGCAGGCGGGGCAAGTCAGGCACCAAGCGTAAGATACGCATGACAAGATCGCCTAATTTAGGTTCAGCAGGCAGATCAGCGCCCCAACTGGTTAGATCGACGCCAGTTAGTACGACCTCGTTGAATCCTTTGTCGACCAAACGTTTGATCTGGTCGACAACAACGCCCGCAGGGACGGAGCGTGAATTGCCTCGACCGTATGGTATAATGCAAAACGTACAGCGGTGATCACAGCCGTTTTGAACCTGAACATATGCACGGCTACGTGTACCGAAGCCATCAATCAGATGACCTGCAGTTTCAGTCACCGACATGATATCATTGACCTGAACGGCTTCTGTTTCACCGATGAAATCAGCGGCCAATCCCTGCCAAGTTGCCCCAAGCATTTTTTCGGTGTTGCCGATAACAACGTCAACCTCATCCATCGCAGTAAACGTCGCGGGTTCGGTTTGCGCTGCACATCCGGTTACGATCAAACGCGCGTCAGGATTTTCGCGGCGCAGCTTACGGATGTCTTGGCGTGCCTTGCGCACGGCCTCAGCCGTTACGGCGCAGGTGTTCACAACAATAGCGTTCTGCAACCCGGCGTCCTGCGCCAGTTCTTTCATCGCTTCAGTTTCATAGGCGTTCAATCGACACCCGTGATTTGAAAATTTTGGTGCGGTCATTGTATACTATCCAAGAAGGCTTGGGTGAAGGCTCCTGAAAAGACGTGCATGGTGGGACCTGTCATCCACACGCCATCATCGCGCCAATCAATTTGTAACGTGCCCCCATCTAGATCAATTCGCACATTGCGCCCCGTAAGGCCACGGCGAGCCGCTGCAACGGCTGTGGCGCAGGACGACGATCCGGAGGCAAGCGTAACGCCCACGCCACGTTCCCAAACGCGCATGCGGATGTGATCTAGTCCAATGATCTGGGCAAACTGCACATTGGTCCGTTGCGGATAAAGTGGGTGATGTTCTAAAACGGCCCCTTGGGTCTCAAGATCAACACTGGCCACATCATCAACAAAGAATGTGCAATGGGGGTTTCCCATGCCAGTAGCAGTAGGTTCACCGTCGATTGGAAGCTTCAATGTATCCTCATCATAGGCTAGCGGAATATCGTTCCAGTCCAATTGCGGTTGACCCATATTGATCGAGGTCACGCCGTTGCCCATATCCTGCGCAAAAAGCGTGCCATGGTCAGTGGTAAGTGACAGTGATTGATCACTGTTACCGTCCATTAGATACCGCGCTATACATCGCGTCGCATTTCCGCAGGCCGCTGAAGTTGATCCGTCAGCGTTATAAAATGTGAGATGCGCGTCTGCGGTACTGTCAGCGTTGCCGTTCGAGATAACGGCGAGCTGATCAAAGCCCACACCACGGTGCCGATCACCCAAAGCGTGGGCCATCGATACGGTAATGACTAACGGCTGCGCCCGCGCATCGAGCACAACGAAGTCGTTGCCAAGTCCGTGCATCTTCATAAACGGAAAAAGAGGTTCATTTTTCATCTGCATTTTGCTCATATAACCTTCGTTGTCAGGTGAATCCAGTAAGTAGCTCATAAAGTTGAGAATAAGGGCTTGACCCTACCGCCGACTCTTTCTAGTAACCCGCGTAGTGGGCCTGTAGCTCAGTTGGTAGAGCAACTGACTTTTAATCAGTAGGTCTCCGGTTCGAGCCCGGACGGGCTCACCACTTTTTTCAACGGCTTAGCCGTTTTTTGATCGTATGTAGGGCGCAGTATTGCCATAAAAGGTTTCACTTAGGTTTCACCGTTGCGTTGATGCAATAGCTTTATAGTGATCTAAACTATTTATTCTGATGCCAAAGCTCTGCAACTGAGGCCCCCGGATCGCGGTTCACGATCTGACAGCTGGAACTGGCAGGCAGTCTCAGATCAAAGCGCCATGGGCTGTTTAGGATTTCTTTGTTGCAGGCTGCCGTAGTGTCTGGGGGTTGCTGTACCCAACCTGTACAGCTTAGCTGCAATCGGCGCGAGTGGCCCCCCCCTATCTTAGGGCCCGCCCCTCGGACCACGGCCCTTTAGTATTAGCCTTGTAAATTCATTCGGGGGTAATTTTGTTCGGAGGCCTATGTCATGGATCGACCATCCCGCTGCACGACACCCGCGCAGCGCACCACGGTCCGGGGTGACTGCGCCTAGTCCTCGACCGTCAGACCGCAGAACCATGGACACCTGCCAGATGGCTGCGTTGTACAATGCTCAGTCACAGCTTCCTGGATCGCTTGCGAGCGGCTCGATGCCCTGCAGACATCATAGACGCACTGGGAGGGTGGAGCACGGCCGGTGTGGGCAGCAAGGTACGGTGACGGGTTTGAGTTGAGCCAGAAGTCCCTGTGGATTAGGGAGCTATAACCAGTCAGCATTGGCGGGTACTGCTTAGGGCGATAGTGACAGATGCGGCACTATGCACATTTCGACATGAAGGGCGGGAACCGGAAGTTCGCAGCGCTTTGCATAGAGGTCCGCTCAGCGGACAAACCGGCCTTTTTCCCTCGCAGCGAATGCAAGTGCAGAAACCGCTCGCGCGCACTGCACACAATTCTCTGCGGCGCGGCGATATTCCCCAGACCGGCCATTGGTTTGGGCAAAAACGGGTGAAATCCAAACTGACCCTTCGCTGCGGCTTGCCTCAACAGTCGAGACGCGGACAAAGCGACCTTTCCGTCCCTTTTCTTGGATGTCCGCTTTGGGTTTATTACCACGCAGCTGGGTTCATTTTTCCGCTGCAATCTGAATCCACTCAGTGATTTGATCAAGTGACTGCTCACTA
>CAJJBH010000036.1 GCA_905182355.1 uncultured Paracoccaceae bacterium
TAGCATGGCAAAGTGCCAGCGCATTTCATTTGGACCAAGGATGCCTAAATCCATGATGAAAAACCAGCTTTCAGTCTGAAAAATTGGTTATCATTTAACAAATAGAGCTGGACAAACCGCAGTTCAAACCAAAGTATCACTTTTCATCAATTTGTATTTTTGAATACTAAGATTAAAACACCTAGCCCGAACAGCAATATTGCACCTATGACTTGCGCGATAATGATGCGCTTCGTACAGAGATATAGGCTATAATTTACAAGCTAAGGCAATCAACTCCAAAGATCTGTCATTCTTCAGCACACAACATCAAGGACCCGATGCATGGCCCGTGACTATTTGAAAAAAGCAACAAAGACCGCAATGACCGATGCTGGTGACGTGCGTGAAACTGTACAGAATATTCTATCCGACATCGAAGCGGGTGGTGACGCCGCAGCTTTGAAATATACAGCCAAGTTCGACCAATACGAAGGCAACGTTCTCCTAACAGCCGACGAAATTGAAGCTGCATCTGCTTTGGTTCCACAAAAACTTAAAGACGATATAGCGTTTGCGCATGACAATGTCCGCCGTTTTGCAGAGGTGCAAAAAAGCACGATGAAGGACGTTGAATTGAAAATCGTTCCTGGCCTGATCGCTGGCCAACGCGCCATTCCAGTAAAGGCAGCAGGCTGTTATGTTCCTGGTGGGCGCTATAGCCACATCGCCAGCGCGATTATGACAGTGACCACCGCAAAAGTAGCAGGCTGTGAACACATCGTTGCATGTTCGCCCCCCCGTGCGGGTGAAGGTGTCGCACCGGCGATCATTTACGCAGCGCATTTATGTGGCGCGGACAAAATTTTAGCGATGGGTGGTGTGCAAGGCGTTGCCGCAATGACCTTCGGTCTGTTTGGCCTCCCTAAAGCCGATATCCTTGTTGGTCCGGGCAACCAATTCGTAGCTGAAGCAAAACGCATCTTGTTTGGCCGCGTCGGCATCGACATGATCGCAGGCCCAACCGACAGCTTGGTCTTAGCTGACGCCACTGCAGACCCCTTTATGGTTGCTACCGATTTGGTGTCACAAGCAGAACATGGATATAACTCACCTGTTTGGTTGGTGACTGACAGTCATGACCTTGCAAAAGAAGTCATGAAGCAAGTTCCAGACCTTATCGCTGCACTGCCGGAATTGAACCGTCAAAACGCAGAAGCTGCTTGGCGAGATTATGCAGAAGTTATCGTTTGTGAAAATCGCGACGAAATGGCCGCAACATCTGATGAATATGCCCCAGAACACCTGACCGTTCAGGCCGAAGATCTGGATTGGTGGTTGGACAACCTACAATGTTATGGGTCCCTGTTCTTGGGCGAAGAAACCACAGTTTCCTTTGGTGATAAAGCATCTGGAACAAACCACGTTTTACCAACATCGCGTTCTGCCAAATACACTGGTGGCTTGTCTGTGCATAAGTACATGAAAATTGTCACATGGCAGCGCTCTACCCGTGACGGATCAAAACGTGTGGCAGAAGCAACCGCACGGATTTCCCGCCTTGAAGGGATGGAAGGCCACGCACGTGCCGCCGATGCACGCCTACACAAATACTTTCCCGACGAAGAGTTTGATCTAAAGGGTATGGAATAAATCCATGTCTGCTGCACTTTTTGACATCAACGGAAAAGTTGCCTGTGTTACAGGAGCAAGCAGTGGATTGGGCCGTGCTGCAGCAAATATGCTCGCAGCTGCGGGTGTCAAAGTTGTCGGTATTGCGCGGCGTGAAAATGCACTAGCCGAATGGCAGAACAAGGCGCAGGGCGAAACTTCCGTTGTGGTCGCAGATTTGTCTGACCGTGCGGTGCTCGGCGACACGGCACGTCAAGCTGCCCTGCCCTTTGGTCCACCGGACATACTGATAAACGCCGCTGGGATCAACACCCGCCAAAATGCCGATGATGTTACAGCCGAAGGGTGGGATACGACGCTTAATCTGAACCTTTCCGCACCGTTTTTCTTAGCCCAGGCAATGGTGCCTGCGATAAAAACCAAAGGATGGGGACGGATCATCAGTTTCGCATCCCTGCAATCCCAAAGGGCCTTCGCAAACGGGATCAGCTATGGCGCATCTAAGGGTGGTGTCATGCAAATGACCCGCGCGATGGCCGAAGCGTGGTCTGATTATGGCATCAATGCAAACGCGGTTGCCCCCAGATTTTTTCGTACAGAACTGACCGGTCCCGTATTTGCGGACGACACTTTGGCCAAAAAGCATGCTGACAATACCTGTGTGGGGCGCAATGGTGAACCAAGCGATCTTGATGGACCATTGCTGTTCTTTTGTTCGGGCGCGTCAAATTATGTGACAGGCCAAACCCTGTTTGTAGACGGAGGGTATACTGCGAAATGAAAGCCTTAGTCTACACCGACCTTGAAACCTTGACCTACCAAGATATGCCAATGCCACCACCCGATGGTGACAACGTTCTGATTAAAGTTATGGCGTCCGGTATCTGCGGATCAGATATGCATGCATTTTTGGGGCAGGATGAACGGCGCCCTGCCCCGCTCACACTTGGGCATGAAGCAGCAGGCATTGTTGTTGGCGGTCCAGAAGACGGACGCCGTGTTACGATCAATCCGCTGGTGACATGCGGAAAATGCGAAGCCTGTAAATCAGGGCGAACAAACCTGTGCGCTGACCGCCAAATCATATCGATGCCGCCACGCGAAGGGGCGTTTGCTGAGTACCTAACAATCCCACGCAAAAACTTGGTCACCATTCCCGACGACGTTGCATTTACCACTGCAGCTCTTGCCGAACCTTTGGCGTGTGGATGGCATGGCGTGCGCTTGGCCCACCAGGCAATTGGCGGCCCATTGACGAACAAACAATGCCTTGTCATCGGCGGTGGCGCTATTGGTCTTGGTGCCGCGCTTGCCTTGTTTGCGTTTGGCGCGCGCAACATTGCACTGATAGAACCAAACGCACTGCGGCGCGAAACGTTGCTAAACATTCAAGGCTTTGCAGCATTGCATCCTGATGACAGCGAAGTGCCAAATAATGGAACCGTCGACATTGTAATCGACGCCGTAGGATACGCAGCAACCCGCGCAGATGCTTGCCGTTTTGCAAAACCAGGCGGTGTTATCGTACATATTGGCCTGGCCGAAGCGACGGGCGGTTTGGATATTCGACGTATGACACTGCAAGAAATCCAATTTATTGGAACCTATACATACACAGCCCGTGACTTTATCGACACGGCCACCGCGATGTTCCGAGGCGAACTTGGCGTGCTCGACTGGACGGAATGCCGACCGCTATCGCAAGGCCAATCAGCATTTTTAGACATTCGCGCAGGTTGCGTCGCCTCACCAAAGATTATTCTCATCCCTGAACACGAGGAGTAACCAAACGTGTCCATCAGCTCAAAAATAGTGGATGACTTCGTTGCCAATGGCATCGAATTTGTCACCACAGTCCCCTGCAAACAATTGGCAGGCGTTATCGAAGAGGTCGAAGCGCGTGACGAAATTTACCACATCCCATCCAACAAAGAAGACGAAGGTATGGGGCTTTGCGCTGGTGCATTTATGGGCGGCAAGCGCCCTGCAATCATCATGCAAAACACCGCAATTGGTGTCACAATCAACACATTGGCGACATTGACCCAATATTACCGCATGCCATTGCCGATGTTGATTTCGTATCGCGGTGAATTGCGTGAACCTGTGGCATGTCAGGTCGAAATGGCCGTGCACACCAAGGCGTTGTTGAACCAGCTAAACATCCCTACCTATCACTTCCACAGGGAATCTGATGCGGACGAGCTGGATGCGATCCTAAAATATACATTCATGTGCAACAAACCTGTCGCGATCCTAACCGATGCGTCATTCTGGGGAGGTTATGGCGACCAATGATACGTTCAGAAATCCTGCGCGAGATCGCGCCAATCCTTCGTGACCAATTGGTTGTTTGTAACATCGGCCTTCCAAGCCAAGAGTTGCATATGATCGACGATCAACCGACAAATTTTTACATGTTGGGTACGATGGGTTTGTCATCATCCATCGGTCTTGGCCTTGCTTTGTCCCAACCCAAAACTGTCATCTCCATTGATGGTGATGGCTCTGTGTTAACCAACTTGGGCACTTTGCCAACAATTGCCAATAACGTGGCTGACAATTACATTTTGTTGATCATCGACAACGGATCTTATGGGTCTACTGGTGACCAGCCAACATATGCGGGCAAGAAAACTTCACTTACAGCTGTGGCAAAAGCCTGTGGTTGCGAAAATGTTGTTGAATGTCAGGATGTTGATACTGGAAAAGTTCTACAAGCAGCCATCGACAGCAAACAAATGACTGTAATTGTCTGCAAATGTGACAGTGGCAACATCAAACTTCCAGTGATCACCAAAGATCCTGTGGTGATCCGCGATCGCTTTATGACAGCGGTTGCAAGTTGATCAACCGAAACCAATGATACTGAAACGTCCGCATCTTAGTGCGGGCGTTTGCCGTTTCTGACAGGTTTGATTGGCATTGTTGACGTCACATGTGTTGCATTGCGTTGACGGCCCTGCGCAAGCTGTTTGACACAAACCAATAACAAATTCGGTCACGCCAATGCTTATTTTCTACAAAGAGCGCCTAGCTTTTTTATCTGTTCCTAAAACGGGTACAACAGCATATGAAACAGCACTGCGTGACCGCGCAGATATGGTTATTTCAGAACCTGCAATGCTGAAACATGCGCCTGTCTATCGTTACAATCGTTTTCTGCGCCCAATGTTTTTCAATGTCTGCGATGTTGAACTTGAGTTACTGGCTGTCATGCGCGAACCAATCAGTTGGTTGGGCAGCTGGTGGCGGTATCGTCAACGCCCCCTTCATGAAGGGAAAACCAAATGCAACCCATGGCATCTCATTTGACGATTTTGTTCTGGCCTATCTTAAAGGAAAAAAACCTGGGTTTGCAGATGTCGGTGCGCAATCAAAGTTTCTGGAAACCCAGCCAAATGGAACGGGAATTACGCACCTTTTTAAATATGAAGAACAACACAAATTACAGGATTTTCTTTCCCAGCGGCTAAATGTTTCCTTTGATTTGAAACAGGAAAATGTGTCTCCACAGATCTCTCAAACACTGTCGCCTGAAATTGAAGAACGGTTTAGACGTAAATGTGCCGACGAATTCGAGATTTACGACAGTATTAAATAAGGCACTGCATCTTAGTGAAGTTGCCGATGCACTGTCTCAGTCAAGTCATTCAACAAAAACGGTTTCGGTAAAAACACCAAGTTTGGAATTTTTGCTTGAGTGTCACTCAGTTTATCTTCAGCGTAGCCCGAAACAAAAACAACCCTCACATCTGGGCGGACCAGCATGGCTTCTTTAACCCAACTTGGCCCATCTTTTCCCGGCATCACGACATCTGTGACGAATAGATCGATGTTCAAAGTTTCGTCTTCTAATGTTTTCAAGGCTGCTTCGGCTGAGTCTGCTTCTAGTACAGTATACCCACGCAACCGCAATGCACGGCTGGCAAACGCCCGAACAGGTGCTTCGTCTTCGACCAATAAAATAACGGCATCCCCGTGGTTTGGGACCGTAGTTTTTTCAACGACTTTGCGTGCTATTGGTTTTTTGTACGCTGTCTCTATAACCGGAAATAGCAGTGTAAAACATGTGCCTTCATCCAGCTTACTGTCCACAAAGATGAAGCCGCCAGACTGCTTCACAATTCCGTAAGCTGTCGAAAGGCCTAATCCCGTTCCTTCGCCTGTTCGTTTTGTTGTAAAAAATGGCTCGAATATTTTTTGTAACTTATCCGCACTTATGCCAGTTCCTTGATTTACAACCCGCACCGTCACATATTCACCGGCAAGGACCGTCACTCGTTCCCGGTTCATCGGCGTTTTAAGGGTCCGGCTTTCAGTCTCGATACGAATTTCGCCACCGTCCTTCATTGCATCACGGGCATTAACAACAAGGTTCATAAGGACTTGTTCCAACTGGCGTTTGTCCGCACGGATAGATTTCAAAACCGGATCATGGCTTAGGATCAAACTAACTTTTTCCCCAACCAGCCTATTTAATAAATGGGTAAGATCGGACAACGTATCTCGCATATCCAGTATTTCGGGCCGCAAGGTCTGCTTGCGCGAAAACGCAAGAAGTTGCCCAACCAAAGCAGCTGCACGGTTTGAATTTTGATTGATCTGAATAAGATCGCTGTAGTCTGCATCAACTTGATCATGTCGCAGTAACAAAAGATCGCAATACCCTGATATTGTTGTCAAAAGGTTGTTGAAATCATGTTCGATCCCACCGGCAAGTTGCCCAATGGCCTGCATCTTTTGGCTTTGAACAAATTGCGCCTCAAGCGTCTTCAGTTCGGTTGCGTCAGAAAGCACCGCAATCAATGAAGACCTATCCTGTTCAGACACCCGGCTAAGTGCTACCTGAACAAACATCTCTTTATCTGGCCGTTTGAGGCGCAAAAATTCTGAATGTTGGACAGCACGGCCCGATGCGGCTTCTGACAACCAATCAACCAGCGGACGACCTAAACCTTCCATCAAATCAGAGAGTTGCGTGCCATTCTTTAACGTCTCCCCCTACGAATTCCGCGGCAGAGAGGTTAAACGAAAGAATTGATCCATCTATAACAACACGCAACAGTGGAACGGGTAATTTTTCGAACGATGATCTAAGGTCGCTGCCACGACTATCCACCTCAATTTCATCCGTTGGCAAAAGGTAGATTGCTTGACGTCCAACACCCGCATCCACAACAGCTAATCTGGTCATAAATCCACCATTTTCACCCGAGAGTGTTACCAGGTGGTCGTTTTTAAGATCGGCCTCGGGACAAATTTCGTAAATGGTCTTTAGACGTTGGCCGACCAACGCACGCGCTGCTTCGTTCATGCAAAAAAACAGCGCCACGTCGTCCTGCGATCATCATTGGTAAAGCAGGACCTTCACTTCGCCCAGCTTTTGCTTCTGGAATATCCTCTAGCCGCCAAAGCAAGGCATCAGTTCCCATTTGGTGAACTGTTATGCGCACATGTCCCTTACGGGTAATTATATCCTCACGGGCCGCGCCGTTATTTTTGGCACTATCTTTAAGGCGAAACAAAATCCCACCGGGGTTGGCAAATGTATGGCGCAAAACACTTGGCAGTGTTTTACCTTCCGCGTCGCCAAAAATTGTACGCGCCGCAAGATTAGACGATGTCACTTCCCCTTCATTTGTAACCACAAAACTGGGAATTACGTCTTTTTCAATGAATTCGGAAATAACGGTCAATGCAACGCGGCGTGCGCGACTGCGGCGGCGTGCCAAGCAGAACACGACAATGCCCAAAACACCTAGCGTGACCGACGACGTCACCAAAATCAAATTGATTTTGGTCCTGCAGGTGCGAAGACGGCTAATGCGCCCAGCGAAGTGGCAGCTGCTACAATACCGGTCACCTTCGCATTTCCAGTTTCTGCAAACTGACTTACGTTATCAGTTGTAAGTACACCTACTCCCAAGGATATCCCCAATCAGAAATCGAATCTCTCCGACGGTTATCGCGCAGTATCAGTTAATCACGTCTTAACTGATACTACGGATTACCAACGATTTTCTACTTGGAGCTGTTGTCGATCAGATTCACTTTCGCGAAAAGTGTACTGCAAAAAATCCATCGGCCATATCGCTGACGTCCAGTCTAGTTTCTTTGGTGCATTTCCAATCGGTATGACGTGCTAAAAAATCAGCGACCCGATCTTCATTTTCGCGTCGGAAAATAGAGCAGGTCGCGAAAACCAAAGTGCCTGAAGCTGAAACATATTGAACTGTCTCGTCCAAAATTTGATCTTGAAGATTGCACAACTCGCTCAACCTTTCTTCGCTCAAGGCCCACTTGGCTTCCGGGCTACGACGCCATGCACCGCTCCCTGAACACGGTGCGTCAACCAGCACCAAATCAAAAGGCGCTTCAGCTGCGATCATGTCGGTTGCCAACAGCTTAATGTTTGCGCCAGCCCGTTCCGCCCGCGCTGGCAGGTCAGACATTCGATCAAAGTTGATGTCATGTGCGATCACTGGACGCCCTTGGGCCGCCAACGCGAGTGCTTTACCGCCGCCACCAGCGCAATAATCCAACACGATGTCGGCCTTTGGAAGGTCTGTCACAACCGCTTGGCTTGAGGCGTCTTGCAGTTCTACCCACCCTTCAAGGTATGCTGGGCTGTTGCGAAGTTTGCGTTCACCAGATGTGATTGTAAGGGCCGTTGCACAAACGGAATTGGCATGCGTTTCTATACCAATTTCTGCCAAATCTGCGGCAGCCTGTGACACATTGCATTTTGAAAGGTTCACCCGAACAGTAATCGGGGCACGAGACTGCAAGAGCTGTGCAGTGCCTTCAGCCTTGTCACCTAAAGACGCCTCAAATTCAGGCAGCATCCATTCAGGCATATTCCAAACATCTGCTTGATCGGTTGGTGCGTGCCCCCGCTCTTTTTCCTCGTCCGTCAATGGCTCTGGCGCGTGGCCCACGGCATTGAACAATCCTTCAATATCCGCATCCATCTCACGTAGCCTACCGATGATGCGTGCACGCCCTGTTCCATTGCCACCACGGATCGCATCGCCACGCCAGTTGCGCACAGTATCAAAGACGTAATCACGCACTGCCGCACGGTCTTTTGACCCGGCAAAACGACTGCGCCGTGCCCAAGCGGTTAAAGCCTTTTCAACGGCCTGCCCATCTTCGATCATATCCAAAATCTCGATAGCGGCTGCCACACGTGCACCTGGTGTCATGGTAATATTCCTAATTCTGGGCCAAATGTGGCAAAGTGGATAAGATCAACCGATCCGGTAATTTGGGCTTTCGCGGGTGATGCGAACATCATGTACGTGGCTTTCGCTTAGACCAGCACCTGTGATTTTCACAAACTGACAGCCTTTGCGCATGTCTGCGATCGTTGCATTGCCAGTATAGCCCATTGAGGCCCGCAAACCGCCGACCAATTGGTGAATAACCGCGCCAGCACTGCCTTTGTAGGGCACCTGACCCTCGATGCCTTCAGGGACCAACTTGTCACTGGCCGCGTCTTTCTGAAAATATCGATCCGCAGATCCACGCGCCATTGCGGCTATAGATCCCATTCCGCGGTAGCTTTTAAAGCTGCGGCCTTGATACAAGATCACATCACCGGGGGACTCGTCCGTACCCGCAATCATCGATCCAACCATCGCACAGGACGCGCCTGCCGCAATAGCCTTTGCAAAATCACCCGAGAACTTGATCCCACCATCTGCAATTACAGGAATATCGCCAGCCGCAGCAGCGCAATCCATAATTGCAGTCAATTGTGGTACACCAACACCCGCAACCATACGCGTGGTACAAATTGATCCTGGTCCAACACCGACCTTGATCGAGTCTGCACCAGCATCAATCAACGCACGGGTTGCTTCACCTGTCACCACATTTCCAACGACAATCTGAATGTCATTCGAAATGGTCTTTGCCCGCCGAACAGCCTCAGCAACGCCTGCTGAATGCCCGTGTGCAGTATCAATCACAACCATATCCACACCGGCTTCAACCAAGGCCAACGTACGTTCGAAACCTGCATCACCTACGGTGGACGCCGCAGCAACGCGCAAGCGCCCCAGTTCGTCCTTACAGGCTGTAGGGTTCAGCACAGCTTGTTCAGTGTCTTTAAGTGTCAAAAGACCTGTCAAAACACCAGTGCCATCCGTGATCAACAATTTTTCTATACGGCGGGCCTTCATTAGACTGATGGCTTCTTCGCGATCCGCAGGCTCATGCAGAACTGCCAAGTTTTCCGTGCTCATCATCACAGACACAGGCGTTGCGTCATCTGTTGCAAAACGCATGTCACGGTTGGTCACGATACCCACAACACGGTCTTTTTCGTCCACAACAGGGAAACCAGTTACCCGGTAGCGTTCTTGCAATGCTTTTGCGTCAGCCAAAGTCTGGTTGGCACGCAGTGTGATCGGATTATAAACAATTCCACTTTCAAACCGTTTCACGCGGCGAATTTCACGGGCTTGTTCTTCAATCGACAAATTTCGATGCACAACACCAATGCCACCAGCTTGGGCCATGGCAATCGCCATGCGCCCTTCGGTCACCGTGTCCATTGCTGAACTTAGCAAAGGGATATTCATCGCAATTGATTTGGTCACAAATGTCCGCGTATCGGCCGTCGACGGCAACACATCGGACGCCCCCGGAACCAGCAAAACATCATCAAAGGTGAAAGCCTCACGAATCTCCATATCGTACCTCATAGGGATAGGTTCATTTGGCCGTTTCCTTTCTCATGGTTTCTAACAAAAGGAAAGGGATGATCGCTCAAACCGCTTGTTCATTTTGCCTTTAAAACTCCGGCCAAAGGCAACGGCCCTCCAAATCCACTTCAAACACAAATAATGACGCACACCTGACAGATTTTGCCGTTCTTTGGCTTTCTCTTTGAAAACGTGCCCCTATGCTCTGAACAACTGCTGAAAAGGGCACCTAAATGAGCACCGATCCTCTTGTCGTCTTTACCCCATCTGGCAAACGCGGACATTTCGCCGTTGGCACCCCTATTTTAACCGCTGCCCGCCAGTTGGGTGTTGATCTGGACTCAGTCTGCGGCGGCCGCGGCATCTGTTCAAAATGCCAAATTACACCCAGCTATGGTGAATTTTCCAAACACGGTGTTACCGTTAAAGACGACGCCCTAAGTGAATGGAACAGCGTTGAACAACGCTACCAAGACAAACGTGGATTGATAACGGGCCGCCGTTTGGGATGCCAAGCCACTGTACAGGGTAACATCGTCATCGACGTGCCACCAGAAAGCCAAGTGCACAAACAAGTGGTGCGCAAACGGGCAGAAGCACGTGACATTACGATGAACCCCTCAACCAAATTGTTTTACGTCGAAGTTCAAGAACCTGATATGCACGACCCGTCGGGCGATCTAGAACGTCTTCGCCAAGCATTGAACGAACAATGGCAGCTTGAAAACGTCCACGCTGATTTACACATCTTGCAAAAAATGCAGCCAGTCTTGCGCAAGGGCGATTGGAAAGTCACCTGCGCTGTGCACCTTGGTGACGACGAAAACGCACCACGCATCATGCACATCTGGCCTGGCTTTTATGAGGGTACAGTTTACGGACTTGCTGTCGATCTGGGATCCACCACCATCGCGGCACACATGTGCGATCTGCAAACTGGCGAAGTTGTTGCATCTTCGGGCATCATGAACCCCCAAATTCGCTTTGGCGAAGATTTGATGAGCCGCGTCAGCTATTCTATGATGAATGCAAATGGCGCCGCTGAAATGACCACCGCCGTGCGCGAAGGCATGAACGCGCTATTCACCCAAGTCAGTACAGAAGCCGAAATTGACAAGGCCTTGATCGTGGACGCGGTATTTGTCTGCAATCCCGTGATGCACCACCTGTTCCTTGGCATTGACCCTTTCGAACTTGGCCAAGCCCCTTTCGCCCTCACCACCTCAGACTCCCTACGCTTACGGGCAGACGATTTAGACCTAAACATCCATCCGTCAGCACGTGTCTATATCCTGCCCTGCATTGCAGGGCACGTTGGTGCTGATGCAGCGGCCGTAGCATTGTCAGAGGCACCGAACAAGTCCGACGATCTTGTCTTGATCGTCGACGTGGGTACCAACGCTGAAATTTTGCTCGGGAATAAAGAAAAAGTCCTCGCCTGTTCCTCCCCTACAGGTCCGGCATTTGAGGGCGCACAAATCAGTTCTGGCCAACGTGCCGCCCCCGGTGCAATCGAACGCGTTGAAATTGATCCCGTCACCAAAGTGCCGCGGTTCCGTGTCATCGGTTCAGATATTTGGTCCGACGAAGATGGATTTGACGAGGTAATCGCGGGCTCTGGCGTCACTGGCATCTGTGGTTCAGGCATCATCGAAATGGTTGCAGAGATGCGGCTTGCTGGCATCGTCGACGGACCGGGCCTGATCGGGTCACCCGAACAAACAGGATCGGACCGCTGCTTCTTGGACGGTCGCACATATTCTTTCTTAGTCTATGATGCCACGGAAAACGGTGGTCCCAAAATCACGGTAACCAACCGCGACATTCGTGAAATTCAAATGGCAAAAGCCGCGCTTTATTCAGGTGCAAGGCTTCTGATGGACAAATTTGACGTCGATAAGGTCGATCGTGTCGTGTTGGCAGGTGCCTTTGGCGCACACATCTCACCCAAACACGCGATGGTGCTGGGAATGATCCCCGACGCCCCCTTGGACAAGGTTACATCAGCAGGCAACGCCGCTGGCACAGGCGCACGGATCGCCTTGCTAAACCGCGAAACGCGCGCCGAGATCGAAGCAACTGTGCGCGCCATCCACAAGATCGAAACCGCACTCGAACCGCGTTTTCAAGAACACTTTGTAAATGCCTCTGCCATTCCCAACTCGGTAGAGCCGTTCCCAATCCTTAATTCAATTGTGACCATCCCTGATGTGAACTTTAACACGGGTGGTGGGAACAAAGACGGTGGAGGACGACGTAGAAAACGTCGGGGGTAAACCAAAATGAGCGACAACCAAGAGCAACAGGATTTTTGGTCAGCCAAAGCTGGTGAGAAATGGATAAGCAACCAACGTGAGATGGACGCATTGCTCGCACCCGTTTTGCAGCTGGTGCTTGATCACGCTGATCTGCAGGCTGGCGAAACCGTGTTGGATATTGGATGTGGTGCAGGAACAAGTACTGCTCAAGCCGCACAATTGGTTGGCGATACAGGTCACTGCAAAGGTTTGGATATTGCGGATACTTTGCTGCATCATGCTAAGCGTGAATTGGACCGTCCCAATGTCGCTTGGCTTTTGGCAGACGCACAAACCCATCAATTCCAATCAAACACCTATGACGTCATGATTTCGCGATTTGGGGTTATGTTCTTTTCGGACACAGTTGCGGCGTTCGCCAACATCAGATCGACATTGAAACCACAGGGGCGCATTGTGATGGCCGCATGGGGCCCAGCCCCAGAAAATCCTTGGTTCATGCTGCCGGCCCAAGCTGCAAAAGCCCAATTGGGACAGATGCCCAAAACGGATCGCAGCCTACCGGGCCCATTTGCTTTTGAAAACCAAGGCAAGGTTGTTGAAATGCTTGCTGAGGCTGGGTTTTCAAATATTAAAACCACCAATCACGCACTTGGTTTAACCGCACCAAACGGCTTGGACTCCGCCGCGCAACTTTGCTGTGAAATCGGATCTGCCAGTGCTGCCTTGCAATACTTCAATGGAACTGCAGAAGACCGTCAGGCCATAGCAGCTAGAATAGCTGAGCTATTTAAACCCTTTGAAACACAGGTAGGTTTGTACATTCCTGCATCCATCCATCTGTTTACGGCACAAGCCAGCTGACCCAGCTTTGGGGTTACACAAGCTTGACCCGCCTTTATCAATCGCCTATCCCCCACCCTATTAGCGGGTATGGTGAAAAGGTATCACGGCAGCTTCCCAAGCTTTAGTTACGAGTTCGATTCTCGTTACCCGCTCCACACCGATTTGTCAGAAATCAAAAAAGGCGCACCCATTTCTGAACGCGCCCTTTTTATTTTGTTGGGAACAATCAGCCCATCAAGACATTGCCAAATTCTTCGCGCAGGTTACGTTTCAACACTTTGCCTGTCGCATTGCGTGGCAAGACGTCCGTAAAGACAACGCAATCAGGGATTTGCCATTTGGCAATCTTACCCTCAAAGATGGCCAATACATCCGTCTCGGATGGCGAATACCCATCAGCGGCGACGGCGATCAAGATTGGGCGCTCATCCCACTTTTCATGTGTCGCGCCAATCACAGCAGCATCTGCCAACTGTGGATGACCGATGGCGATGTTCTCTAAATCAACAGACGAAATCCATTCACCGCCAGACTTGATGATGTCCTTTGAACGGTCCTTGATGCTGAGATACCCATCGGGGTCAAGCGTCGCCACGTCCCCCGTATGGAACCATCCATTGTCCAATGTCTCATCGCGTGTTTTCAGGAAATAGCTGTCCAAGATCCAGTGACCACGGACCATCAAATCCCCTTGCGCCTCTGCATCATTGGGCAAGTCAGCGCCGTCTTCGTCGACAACTTTCAGTTCAACACCCCAAGGCGGACGCCCTTGGTTTTCGCGCAACTTGTGTTGTTCTTCAATCGGCAGGTCAAGGTGTTTGGCAAGCGGTTGATTGGACGACCCCAAAGGCGACATTTCCGTCATGCCCCATGCGTGAATCGTATCGACATTATACTTTTCGCGAAATGCTGTGATCATGGAGGGTGGGCAAGCAGACCCACCAATAACAGTCCGTGTCAGTGATGCCAGTTTTGACTCAGCTTTTTCAGCCTCGCCCAACAGACCTAACCAAATTGTCGGAACACCAAGAGCCGTTGTCACCTTATAAGTATCGATCAAGGCAACCAGGGACGCACCATCTAGCCCAGGCCCAGGCATCACCATCCGCGCACCGGTCATGGCGCAGGCATAAGGCGTGCCCCATGCGTTTACGTGAAACATCGGCACAACAGGAAGCACAACGTCCAGCGCAGAATATCCGATGCAGTCGGTCAGGTTTGACGCCAAAGCATGCAAAACGGTTGATCTGTGCGAATACAAGACACCTTTGGGATTGCCAGTTGTGCCAGAGGTATAACAAAGGCTGGATGCCGTATTTTCATCAAAGTCAGGCCATTCAAAAGATGCGTCGCACTCTGCTATCAATTCATCGTAAAAGACCAATTCTTCAATCGCGGCAGCCGCTTTTTCATCCCGCCCTTCCATCAAAACAATATGCTTTAGATTGGGCAGCTTGTCACGGATCGCAGCAACCAATGGTACAAATGTAGCGTCGATAAACAGAACTTTGTCATCAGCGTGATTGATAATGTAAATCAGCTGTTCGGGGAACAAACGTGGGTTAATTGTGTGGCACACCAAACCTGCGCCCGAAACACCAAAGTAGATTTCCAAGTGGCGACGGTTGTTCCAAGCAATCGTGCCACAACGGGCTTGTGGCTCTAAGCCCAGTTTGGTCAGTGCATGGCCTAAGCGATGCGAATTTGCACCCACCTGCCCCCATGTTGTTTCTTCAACGCCACCACCGGTATTGACCGAATAAACTTCGGTTTCCGCGTGATAGCGGGCGGCATGATCCACAAGCGATTGGATCGTCAAAGCGGATGTCATCATTTGGCCAAGCATCGGCACCTCCAAAAATAAATTGGGGCGCACTTTGACAAATGTGCCCTCCCTTACAAAGGACACTGCCAAGCACAGCTTCGTCTTGCAAGCCCTGCATCCGCTGCCATTTTCATGACGTTATGTCAAAGTGCCCAATTTCGGTAAATGCTTGGTTAACCTTGGTGCCGCTGGACGTAGTCAACCAAACCACGGGTTGAACCATCTTTGCTCGCAGCAGACTGGGTTCCAGCAATCACGGGTTCAAGAGCCGTCGCCAATTCTTTGCCCAACTCGACGCCCCATTGATCAAATGAATTTAATCCCAAAAGAACCCCCTCCACAAACACGCGATGTTCATAAAGCGCAACGATTTGGCCTAAGACGAAAGGATCAAGTTTAGGATAAACCAACGTAACTGATGGGCGATTGCCTTCAAACACACGATGTGCGGCTTGGCGTTCCAGTTCGTCACCTAACAGACCCTTTGCAGCCATGATTGCCCGTGCTTCGTCCATTGAACGGCCGCGCATCAATGCTTCTGATTGGGCTAAACAGTTGGCCGCCAAAAGCTGATGATGGTGCTTCAAGTCCGGTTCGTGACCTTGCGCCGCCAGCATAAATTCACAAGGCACTATACGGGTCCCCTGATGGATCAGTTGGTAAAACGCATGCTGCCCATTTGTGCCAGGTTCACCCCACACAACAGGGCCACTGTGGCGCGGCAATTTGGTGCCGTCCATCGCAACGCTTTTGCCGTTACTCTCCATTTCAAGTTGCTGAAAATATGCGGGCAATAGGCCAAGGCGTTGATCATATGGGAGTACCGCACGCGTGGTATAACCGCAAATTTGGTTGTGCCAAATACCTACCAGCGCATGCACCAACGGCATATTTTCTGCGCCTTCTGCTGCGCAAAAGTGAGTATCCATCGCCTGCGCACCGCGCAAAAATGAATAGAATGCGCGGCTACCGATGCCAATCATCAGGCTAAGTCCGATTGGACCCCACAAAGAATACCGCCCGCCAACCCAATCTTCAAAACCAAACACACGCTCCGATGGGATGCCGAATTGGGTGGTGCGTTCCTCGGATGTACTAAGAGCCGCAAATTGCTTGGACGGGTCGCCACCATTCTCGACCATCCACGCCCGTGCACTACGGGCATTGGTCATGGTTTCAATGGTACCAAAAGTCTTGGAAGCAACAACAACCAAAGTCGTTTTAGCATCCAGCCCCCGCAGGGTATCCGACACATCGGCACCATCCACGTTCGATACAAAGTGTACCCTTGGCCCATCATGATATGGACTAAGCGCCTGAACTGCCATCGCAGGACCAAGGTCAGAACCACCTATACCAATGTTGATAACGTCTGTAATTTCGCTGGAACGCACGGTTTCGGCATATTCGCTCATACGATCAAGCGTGGCACGGACTTCGGGAATCACATCCACGCCATCAACAAATACGGCGTCGCCATCAAGATTGCGCAAGGCGGTATGTAACACGGCACGACCTTCGGTTTCGTTAATTACTGCACCCTCAAACATCGCGTCACGTCGGTCACTGACCTGCGCAACCTCAGCAAGGTGCAAAAGGGCCGCCTTTGTCGCTTCATCTATATTTGTTTTGGAGTAATCTAGTAACATATCGCCGGTGTTACATTGAAAACTATCCGCCCTCGCGGTGTCGTCGTCAAATAGGCTTAGTATTTGGCGGTCTTTGACTTCCAAATGCAAAGTTTCCAAAGCGGCCCATGCAGCGTTCATCTTATTTGTCATTATGCCGCCCAATGTATTGTTGTGCCATTCAGAATGGCAGAAACTGGTGCCGTTTCTGGTGATGATCCCTTTGCAACGTTCAACGCTACTCGTTTGTCATCCCCAAAAATAACAATGTGTTTGGCGATAGCATTGTTCAAAGTCTGCGCACTTATGGTTACACGCTGTTCTTGGCCTTCCGCCTGTATTGGGCAAAGGGCCGGCGCACCTGTACTTAGCGCCTTGGCCAACCCATGTGCGTTCGGAAACAACGACGCAGTGTGCATATCAGCGCCCATCCCCAGCATCGAAACCGAGATTGGCAATTCCGTGGATAGTTTTTTTGAAACATCTGTACAAGCCTGCGCGACGTCAACATCAGGCACATAAAACGGGGTAAAGCGGGCAGCCTTTGCACGATCCACCAAAAGCCGTTCGCGCAGTAGTTTTGCGTTTGACCGAGGGTGGTCATCGGGCACCCAGCGTTCGTCACTTAACATTATGTGAATGCGTTCCCATTCGATATCTGCCGCACATAAGATGTCAAAGATTGGCCCCGGCGTTGTGCCACCCGGAACTACAAATGATACCTGATTGTGGTTAAAAAGCGCTGTCTTTAAGTCGCCAACCAATGCGTTCGCAACCTCTATCACCAGCATCTCACGATCTGCGTATTCTAAAATATTCATGACGAAATTGGTCTCCATGATCGGCCATCACGGGCCAACATTTGTTCTGCATCGCCCGGACCATCGCTGCCTGCATCGTAGGGTTTGGGCACTTCACCGCGTTGGGTCCAGCCATCGATAATGGGATCCGTCCATGCCCATGCCGCCTCGACCTCGTCGCCGCGCATAAACAGGGTTTGGTTTCCACGGATCACATCCATGATCAGGCGTTCATAGGCATCCGGTGGATCACCGCCATCTTCGCCCAAGGCCTCGGCAAAGCTCATGTCCAGCGGCACATCGATAAGACGCATCCCACCCGGTCCCGGTTCTTTGATGGTCACACCAAGCGTGATCCCCTCATCAGGCTGCAAGCGGATGGATAAGATATTGCGGTGTTCCAGCTCATCCTCTTCAAAGATCGAGTGATTGCGCTGCTTAAACACAACCGTAATTTCGCTGGCCCGTTTGGCCAGCATTTTGCCCGTACGTAAATAAAACGGGATGCCTGCCCAACGCCAGTTGGAAATACCAACCTTCAACGCCACAAAGCTTTCCGTCGTTGAACGTGGATCATTCACGGCTTTGCGATAACTGGGACTGTCGTCATGGGTTACATACTGCCCGCGCACAATTTGATGGGGCTCGACCGGATCAAGCGCACGTATGACCTTTAGCTTCTCGTCGCGCACAGCGCTTGGATCAAACTTTGCAGGTGGTTCCATTGCAATTAGGCAAAGCAATTGCATCAAATGATTTTGGACCATATCGCGCATCGCACCAGATTTATCATAATATTCACCGCGCCCACCAACGCCGACGGTTTCGGCGACTGTAATCTGGATATGATCCACATACTGGGCATTCCAAAGCGGTTCAAAAAGCATATTGCCGAAACGCACGGCCATCAGGTTCTGGACGGTTTCTTTACCCAGATAATGATCAATGCGGTAAATTTGGTTTTCATCAAAGTGCTCAGCCAATGACGCATTCAACGCTTTTGCCGTTTCCAAATCACGACCAAACGGTTTTTCGACCACAATGCGGCTGTCTTCATCAGCGAGGCCATGAAGGTGCAATCGCTCTGCCAAATCACCAAAAAGGCTTGGACCAACTGAGAAATAGTACGCCCGCACCAATTTGCTATCTTTGATCTTATCCGCAAGCTCGTCCCAACCTGCCTCGCCACGTGCATCAATCGAAACGTAATCCAACTGCTTCAGAAACGACTCTAATGTTCCATCCTCGCAGGATCGCCCTCCCCCGAACTCGTGGATCGCTTCGGTCACAAATGCCCGGTATCCATCGCCATCTAGCTTAGATCGCGCGGCACCAACAATTCGTGAATTGGAAGGCATTTGGCCAGCACAATAGCGCCGAAATAGCCCAGGTAGGATTTTGCGACGAGCCAGGTCGCCCGTTCCACCAAAAATGACAAGATCGAATGCATCGACCGGAATTACGCGAGAGACCATCTGGTTGCTCCACCAAAATTTATGTTAGCGCAAACATGAAGCCATTTCCGCGCGATCACAAGTATGTCACGACCTAAAAATGGTCTTTTCTTGCAATCTTAGCCATCGTAGCACAAATAACCACTTAGCAAAGAACAAGGTGCAAGTACGATATGAAAGATTTGGCACAAGCAAACGTTGGCAAATTTGTTGACCCAGCATTGACCGCGAAAGGTGAAGATCGCGCCACTGTTGCGCTGACAAACCCTGAAACGCTGTGGTTCAACACTGGTACGCTGTGTAATATCGAATGTGTGAATTGTTACATCGCGTCTAGCCCGACCAATGACAGCCTTGTCTATATCACGACCGCCGAAGTGCAGGACTATTTGGATCAGATCGTGGAACGCAAATGGCCGATCAAAGAGATCGCATTTACTGGCGGCGAACCTTTTATGAATCCACAAATGATCGACATCACGCGTGCTGCGCTAGAAGCAGGTTATGACGTGCTGATCTTAACCAACGCGATGCGCCCGATGATGCGTAAATCGATGCAAGACGGATTGTTAGAATTAAAGGCCACCTTCCCTGAAAAGTTGACATTGCGTATTTCGGTTGATCATTACGATCCTGCCCAACACGATGCGGAACGTGGTGCAGGTGCTTTCGAAAAGACTGTTGTTGGCATGGGTTGGTTGCGTGACAACGGATTTCGTATGGCTGTCGCTGGTCGCAGCATTTTTGGCCACTCAGAAGCTGATAGCCGCGCTGGGTATGGTGCATTTTATGCCGAACACGGGTTTGACATTGACCCTTACAACTCAGGCATGACCGTTTTGTTTCCCGAAATGGACGAAGCCGTAGAAGTTCCAGAAATTACAACATCTTGCTGGAGCATATTAAACAAGTCACCAGACGCAGTCATGTGTGCATCCTCCCGCATGGTTGTGAAACGCAAAGGTGCCAAAAAAGCCTCAGTACTTGCCTGCACATTGTTGCCCTATGACGCTGAGTTTGAATTGGGTCATACCTTAAAAGAAGCAGAGAAAGACGTGGCGCTTAATCATCCACATTGCGCCAAGTTTTGCGTTTTAGGTGGTGCGTCCTGCTCGGCCTAATCAACAGCTGACTAAAAGCTGATTACTCGCTCTCACTGATGTCATTTTGTATTGATGTGGTCACGATCTGTGGAAATTTCAGCAATTGGCCGTGCTTGTTGCCCTCCTGTTCGGCTAAGCTTGCGGTGCCAACAGACAAAGCCACAAAAAGGGCTGCAAACAGACCGCCACAAACGATAAAGCGATTTTCCATGCCAAACATTACCTCTTCATCTGATCCTATGTTGATCCATATTTTACGCCGCGACGGTTAAGGTTTCGTTACGCCAAACAAAAATATTGTTAGCGTTGCCGAAATTTACGGAACTATGAACATCCGTCCGAAGGCGTAAAACCCGCTATAAGCATTGCACAGCATATGCTATTTCTGATAGGTATAGACGCATCATATAGAACCCTAAAACAGAACGGGCCGCCACGTGAACGACACGCCACAACCCCCTGAAAATGATTATGAAAACCTACCTACACGTCCTGTGTATGATGGCCCCTCGATATCGATCGAGCAGGAAATGCGCACGTCCTATTTGGACTATGCGATGTCTGTCATCGTTAGCCGTGCAATTCCGGACCTACGCGACGGGTTAAAACCGGTCCACCGCCGCATTCTTTATGCGATGCACGAGACCAATAACACGCACGATAAATCCTACCGCAAATCGGCCCGTGCGGTCGGTGAAGTCATGGGTAAATACCACCCGCATGGTGACTCTGCAATTTACGACGCGCTTGTGCGTATGGCCCAAGATTTCTCAATGTCGCTTCCCCTTTTGGATGGTCAAGGCAACTTTGGTTCTATGGACGGCGATAACGCCGCCGCGATGCGTTACACCGAAGTGCGCATGGACAAACCTGCAGCTTATTTGTTGCAAGACATTGACAAAGACACCGTTGATTTCCAAGACAATTATGATGGTAAAGACCGCGAACCAACAGTTCTACCTGCCCGCTTTCCCAACATGCTGGTCAATGGCGCGGGCGGTATCGCTGTCGGCATGGCAACCAACATTCCACCGCACAATTTGGGCGAAGTGATCGAAGCAACCTTAGCCCTTATCGAAGAGCCTGACTTGTCGTCTGAACAGCTGATTGAATATGTTCCGGGCCCCGACTTCCCAACAGGTGGCATAATGCTAGGCCGGACTGGCGCGCGCAAAGCTTACCTTGAGGGGCGTGGCAGCGTGATTGTACGTGCCAAAACCCGTGTCGAAGAAATCAGAAAAGACCGCTACGCGATTATTCTTGATGAAATTCCCTATCAAGTGAACAAGGCCACGATGATCGAACGGATCGCGGAAGCGGCCCGTGACAAGAAGATCGAAGGTATAGCGCACGTCCAAGACGAGTCTGATCGCAACGGTGTACGTGTTGTCGTTGAACTTAAGCGCGACGCGACCGCTGAAGTGGTGATGAACCAGCTCTTCCGTTTCACGCCAATGCAAACCTATTTCAGCTGTAACATGCTGGCGCTGAATGGTGGTCGCCCTGAACAGTTGACCCTGCGCCGCTTCCTCACATCCTTCATTGATTTCCGCGAAGATGTTGTAGCGCGCCGCACTGCTTTTAACCTGCGCAAGGCCCGCGAACGCAGCCATGTGTTATGTGGTTTAGCCGTTGCTGTTACCAACATAGATGAAATCGTCGCCTCAATCCGATCTTCTGCAGATGCATCCGAAGCGCGTCAAAAGCTGATGACCCGTCGCTGGCCTGCCGAAGACATCCTACCCTATATCGCGCTGATTGATGATCCAACCCACACGGCAAATGACGATGGTACGTATAACCTATCCGAAGTCCAAGCCCGCGCCATTTTAGAACTGCGTCTACAGCGCCTGACCCAGATTGGTGTTAAAGAAGTCACCGATGAGCTGGAAGAACTGGCCGCTAAGATCAAGGAATACCTAGAAATTCTTGGCAGCCGTGACCGTATCATGGGCATCATTTCAGACGAGTTGATCGAAATTCGTGACCAATTCGCTGTTCCACGTCGTACGCAGATTGTTGACTGGTCTGGTGACATGGAAGACGAAGACCTGATCGAAAAAGAAGACATGGTTGTGACTGTCACCTCTGGTGGCTACATCAAACGTACGCCTTTGGTCGATTTCCGCGCCCAAAAGCGTGGCGGTAAAGGTGTTGCTGGGATGCAGACCAAAGAAGAAGACGTGATTACGACCCTCTTCGTCGCCAACACACACACGCAACTGTTGTTCTTCACAACTGACGGCATGGCTTACAAGCTTAAAACGTGGCGCCTGCCCCAAGGTGGTCGCACGTCCAAAGGCAAGGCGATCGTCAACATTTTGCCAATTCCACCCGGCGTCTCAATCGCGGCGATTATGCCGGTTGATCGGGACGAGGAGGAGTGGGGTGACCTGCAAGTGGTCTTTGCCACCTCGGCAGGCACAGTTCGACGCAACAAACTGTCCGATTTCACCAACGTGAAATCCAACGGCAAGATTGCGATGAAGTTCGAGGACGATCACGCAGAAACCACCATGATTAACGCGCGTATCGCGTCTCATGATGACGATGTAATGCTGATCACCAATTCGGGTCGTGCCATTCGCTTCCCTGCTACAGATGTTCGCGTCTTCAACAGCCGCGCCTCGGTTGGTGTTCGTGGGATCAGATTGAACGGCGATGATACTGTTGTTTCCATGTCGATTATCCGTCACTTCGATGCGACTTCCGAAGAACGTACCGCATACCTTAAAATGCGCCGCGCGATGGCAGGCATTGCAGATGATACGGAAACGGACGAGGAAGAAGCACTCGCAGATCCAAACTTCTCGAACGAGCGGTATGTGGAAATGTCAGCGGCCGAAAACCTAATCCTTACAATTTCGTCACAAGGATCAGGTAAACTGTCATCCAGCCATGATTATCCTGTCCGTGGACGTGGTGGTATGGGGGTTACGGCGATGGACAAAGCGATGCGCGGCGGCGAAATCGTCGCGTCGTTCCCAGTGGAAATGGACGACCAGATCATGCTTGCCACATCCAAGGGGCAATCGATCCGTGTGCCAGTTGAAGGCATCAGCTTTCGTTCACGCAGTGCGGGGGGCGTCAAAGTCTTCAACACGGGTAAGAACGAAGTTGTGGTCAGCGTTGCATGGATTGCAGATCAAGGTGACGAAGATGACGAAGGCGGCGATACCGAAGAATAACGCCTTCATTCATCTTGCTAAAAAAACTTCCGCCGGAGGCTCCAATCAGAGCCTCCGGCGGTTTCATTTCCAATGACACGGCACACCAAAAAATGCGCCAAATCAATCTATCGCGCAGGCCACCGGCCCTGCTCCGTTAAATCACAGCTTATAAATGTCGCTAAATTTGGCCTTCAAATATGCGATCAACGGCTGTTCTGTTGGGGCCATACCGCTGGCCCGTTCAATCACCTCACGTGGTTCATACAGGCCACCGTGTTGTTGAACATTGTTTTGCAGCCAGCCAGTTGCACGCGCGGTATCACCTTGCGCCAACTGATCATCTAATTCAGGGATCGCGTCCCGCATCGCTTCATTCAAGCAACCCGCATACACGTTGCCAAGCGAATAGGTTGGGAAGTATCCAAACAGGCCAACGGGCCAATGCACATCTTGCAGAACACCATTGCTGGCCTTGTCGACCTTAAAGCCAAAGTCAGCTTCAAACCGATCATTCCATGCGCCCTCAAGATCACCAACTTGCAGATCACCTGCCATCAATGCACGTTCCAGATCAAAGCGCAGCAAAACGTGCAGGTTATACTGCACCTCATCCGCTTCGGTCCGAATAAAGCCATCGTTTACACGGTTCACAGCGCCATAGAATGCCTCGGCATCTGGCACACCAAATTCGCCAAACGCTTCACGCATTTCTTTAAACAACCAACCCGTAAAGGCACGACTGCGCCCCATTTGGTTTTCATAAATCCGACTTTGGCTTTCATGCACGCCCATCGACACACCTTGACCCAAGGGCGTCAGCAGATAATCAGAATCAATTCCTTGTTCATAACAGGCGTGTCCAACTTCGTGGATGGTTGAATAGAAGCAATTGAATGGATCAGCCTCGTTAGTTCGGGTTGTGATCCGAACGTCCAAGCCACTGCCAGAACTGAACGGATGCACCGCTTTATCAACGCGGCCCTTGCTCATGTCATAGCCAAAAGTTTTGGCCAAATGTCGCGTCAATTTCATCTGCTTTCCGGTGTCAAACATACCTGACAAAGCGGCTGGCGCTTCCGCGTCGCGGATAGCGGCACGCAAAGCTGACAATTCAGGACGCAAGGCCCCAAACATCGCTTCCAAATCTGCGGCAGTTGTCCCCGGTTCATAGTCAGCCAGCATTGCATCATATACGTCGCCACCTGCAGCCAGTGCTTCCCCCTCTTGACGCTTAAGGTTAATCACTTCCTCAAACGTAGAGGCAAACGCCGCTACATCATCGTCTTCACGCGCCTCAGCCCATTTGCCTTGTGACATCGACGTCACACGCGCAAGTGTTGCAGCCAAATCAGCAGGCACTTTGCTGGTGCGATCAAAGCTGCGTTGAATGTGGCGCACCTGTGCGCGGCCAACTTCATCCAAACCAGCCGTCTCGATCTTTGCCAACCAGTCCCCAACGCGTGGATCTGTATGGCGCGCATGCAAGACACCCTCAATTGCGGCCATTTCTTCACCGCGCTGAGGTGCCGCATCCTTTGGCATCATTGTCTCTTGATCCCAGCCCAAACGGCCCGCGATTTGGCCAAGGGCTGTTGTTTCGCGAGTGAACGCCATCAGGTCATCATAAGCTGTCATTGGATCAAGTTCCTCGGATGGATGTTGTGACGGGATACGCTGATAGGAAACGCGCCCTTAGGATCAAGACCCACAAGAACACTGCCAGCAATTGATGTACAATGGCGATCTGCACAGGTGCCGCGTATAACACCGTAACAATCCCCAAAACGATTTGGGCGCACAATACACCAAAGGCAATGTTAAAGGCAGATTGCGTTTTGGGATGTGCAGATTTCCGACCCTTAAGCCAAACAAAGATGGCAAAAGCCAGCAGCGCATAGCCTACAACCCGGTGTATGAACTGCACCAAGCCAGGGCTTTCAAACAGGTTGCGCCACCACGGTTCCAACAAAAATGCAGAGGCGGGGAACAACTGTCCCCCCATCAACGGCCAATCGGTATAACTGCGCCCAGCGTCAATACCAGCCACCAGCGCACCCAGCAGGATTTGCAGGAAGGCAAAATGCAACAGTCCTGTGGACAGGCCAAACAACTTGGCTTCCTTCCCGCGCCGTGCCTGCATTAAATCACGTTCGGGCCGCGAAAGCATCATCATATACCACGCGATGAACCCAAGTATTATAAACGCCAACCCCAGATGCGTCGCCAATCGATAGCTCGCCACATCTGTCATGCTTTCACCCGCGGTCACGCCAGAAGACACCATCCACCAGCCAATCGCGCCCTGCATGCCACCAAGTGCGCCGATGAACACCAATCTTGGCGTCCAACCTGTTGGGATTTGACGACGCAGTAGGAACCAGAAGAACCCAACAGCCCAAACTAGACCAACAACGCGGCCAAGTTGACGGTGGCCCCATTCCCACCAATATATTACTTTAAAATCAGACAGCTGCATCCATTGGTTTTGAATGCGAAATTCGTCAATCCCCTGATATTTGGCGAACTCTGACTGCCAATCAGCGGCATTGAGCGGCGGAATAGCCCCCGTAAAGGGACGCCATTCCGTGATGCTAAGCCCGCTGTCGGTCAAACGGGTCAAGCCACCCACGGCAATCATCAACACCACCAATGCAAACAGGATCATCAACCAAATGCGAATAGCACCACGGGCACCGCCCCTGCCCTTATCAATCAAACCGGCTTGCGCGACAGGCGATTTCTCAACACTGCCAACTTCTTCAAAAATACTGCGTTTGGTGCTCATCTTGACCCTCATGCCACGGTTTTAGCTAAAGTAGAGCGCGACGCAGCAATCGTCCAGCAGATCAGTCGCCACGTTCTTTCCAACGGACCATCTGCCGCAGGACACCGTGGAACATCTGTATGTCAGCGCGCGTCAGCGGCATCCGGCTCCACATATTGCGCAGGTTCAGCTTCATGCTGGTCGCTTTATGGTCAGGATAGAAAAAGTTCGCCTCTTCCAGACGATCTTCATAATGACGGGCCAGATGCTCGACCTCTTGGCCGGTTGCCCAATTGGTGCCCGCCATTTCGACAACGTCATGTTCCACGTTGCCCTGTTGGCGCATCCATTCGTAGCCCACCAGCAAAACACACTGCGCTAGGTTTAAGGACGCAAAACTCGGATTAACAGGAACCGAGATGATAGCATTAGCTTGCGCGATATCTTCATTCTCTAGCCCTGCCCGCTCTGGCCCGAACAACACGGCAACCTTGCCGCCAGCCGCGATCTTTTCTGCCGCGATCTTCATCGCAGCCTCGGGCGAATACACAGGTTTGGTCAAATCACGCGACCGCGCCGTTGTGGCAAATACGTAAGTACAATCGGCCAAACTGTCCGCCAAATCATCCGACAATTGTGCGTCATCCAACAAGCGGCCAGCACCACTGGCCAATGCAACAGCAGCCTGATTGGGCCACCCGTCACGCGGGGCGACAATACGCATGCGATCAAGGCCAAAATTATACATCGCCCGCGCAGCAGACCCGATGTTTTCGCCCATTTGAGGACGCACAAGCACAAAGAAAGGAATATCAACCATGCGCTTTCCATATCTAGCGGCTGCGCGACACACAATCACCTCTGACAAAACCGGACGCAAAAAAGTTTCCTTTTCCAAACACATCCGCTAGTGCTGCGACAAGTTTAGACAAAAGGACCACGCCAATGGCCGCCAAAGCACCACAAATCGAACAACCACAGCTGTATATCATCACCCCTGCTGAATTTGAGTTGGACGTGTTTCCAGACCTTTTGGCCCGCGTCTTGGACGCTCAGCCAATTGCCTGTGTCCGCATGGCATTGGCGACACAAGACGAACAACGGCTCTCGAAAGCTGCAGACGCTTTGCGTGAAGTCACCCATGCCCGTGATGTCGCTTTGGTTATTGCCGATCACATCCCGATGGTCGAACGCCTAGGCTTGGACGGCGTGCACCTTAGTGACGGAGCACATCAGGTGCGTTACGCACGCAAAGAATTAGGCGCAGATGCAATTGTCGGCGTACACAGTGCCACATCGCGCCATGACGGCATGGGCGCGGGCGAAGCTGGTGCAGATTACGTTTCCTTTGGTCCTGTGCGTGAAAATACATTAGGCGACGGCAGCTTTGCGGAAACCGAACTGTTTAAGTGGTGGTCCGAAGTGATCGAAGTGCCCGTTGTTGCCGAAGGGCTTTTGAACATCGAGATGATTAAAATTCTTACCCCAATGACAGACTTCTTTGCATTTGGTGACGAAATCTGGGCCAGTGATGATCCAGTCGCCGCGTTAGCGACACTTACAGGCGCGATGTCTTAAGGCTTAAAAGAACACCCGCTCGACACACCAATAAGCACCAACAGCCGCAATAACGCAGGATGCAGGGATCGCGATGCGCGCCCTGTACCATGCCTTGCGCCACATCGCCCCGACCGCAATGAAGGCCAGCGCGATAACCGTCAGTTGGCCGAATTCAACACCAATGTTGAAGGCGATAAGTGCTGGGATAAACTGCCCCTCAGGCAATCCAAACTCACCCAAGACGGACGCAAAGCCAAGCCCGTGCAGCAATCCGAACCCAAAAATCACGAACGGGCGCCACGGGCTTAACCCTTTCATAAAAATGTTTTCTACTGCGACATAGACAATCGATGCAGCGATCAACGGCTCAACAATGCTTCCAGGCACATTGACCCATCCCATCGCACCCAACGCGAGTGTGACAGTGTGGGCGAGTGTGAAGGCGCTGATTTGCCAAACCAAGGGGCGCAAATAAGTGCTAAGGAAAAACAAACCCAAAACAAATAGAATGTGATCCAGCCCTTTGGGCAAAATATGATCAAACCCCACTGGAATGTAGGATTTGAAGGTCTGCCATGCCGTCGTCTCACCGCCACCCTCAAGCGCAATCACAGGACTGGCTGTTCCAGGATTAACAAAACCAGTAAAAGGCGCTTCCACCCCTTGCTGCCTTAAAACCAGCGCGCCACGACCCGCAGGCCAATTTACAATAATATTCCTCGCGCCAGAAGGCATCGCAGCACTTAACGCCAGTGTTGAAATGCGGGGTTGCTCCAAGTCACTCATAACTTCCATGTCAAAACCCGACACAGCCAAAGCAACCGACCTGCCATCAACTTCAATCAAGGGTGCAGCATTAAAGCTGGCAATCAGTGCAGGCAATTTGACGCTGATCTCGTCGGGGCTAAGTGCGCGCAAAGCATCATAGCTATCTGCCTCGTCTGCCTCATCCGTATCCGTCACTTCGTCAAGATTGATACCTGCCAAGAATGCCTCGACGTTGGCACGCATGGAAAAGACCATTTTGCCGTCTACCACTTCCAAATCTGCAATAGTCGGCAAGGTTTCGTGGGCGCTCACAAAGCTGGTACATGTGATCAAGATACTTGACATCAACACAACAAGGCGCAGCTTAAGTAACAACCAATAGAAAGTCCGTAACATGTATTTCTCTCGCTTCATTCTTGCTGCTGCTCTTAGCATTCCAGCGGCTGCATCATCTGCACATGAGTTTTGGATTGAACCCCAGAGATTTCAAGTCGAAAGCGGCGAAGACATGGCGATTGATCTAAAAAATGGTCAAAATTTCGTTGGCACGCGATTGTCATATTTTCAAAACCAGTTCACGCGCTTTGAATTGGCGCAAGGCGACACCTTAATACCGGCAGAGGGGCGCACTGGGGACAGACCCGCGTTAAAGGCCACCGCACCGCAAGACGGTTTACTGGTCATTTTGCATGAAAGCACACCAAGTAGATTAAAGTACACAGAGTGGGCCAAATTCGCGAAATTTGCAGCCCATAAAGATTTTCCAAATGCCGAAGCCGATCATACAGCAGCTGGGTGGCCTCGTGAAGATTTCCGCGAAAGTTATACACGCCACGTTAAGGCATTGATGTCCGTTGGGACAGGGGAAGGAGCAGACCAAAAATATGGCATGGAGACGGAATTTGTTGCTCTCACCAATCCATACTCTGATGATTTTGATGGAACCATGCGGGTTCAAGTATTTTTTAAAGACACCCCTCGTGCTGACGCACAAGTCGAGGTGTTTGAACGTGCACCTGATGAAACCGTGGCGATCACATTATACCGTACAAATGACGAAGGCATCGCGTCCATTCCAGTAAAACCTGCACACACCTACCTATTTGATGCAGTTGTTTTGCAACCCCACACAGCTGACGACAAATCTGTTTGGCAAACTCTGTGGGCTGCACTGACCTTTCAAGTGGCAAAATAGACAGATCGCCTTGCACCTGCCGCGCCTGCGGTCCAAAACCAATCTATGAACAAGCAAGCTGACATTTTATGCATCGGCAGCGTCCTTTGGGACGTGGTTGGCCGATCTTCTCGCGCGATGCGCCAAGGCTCTGATGTTCCAGGCCGTATTATACGATTGCCTGGCGGCGTGGCGATGAACATCGCTATGACACTCGCACGTTTTGGCATGACACCCGCCCTACTCACAGCCCTTGGACGGGACGCCGAGGGGGACGAGTTGATGGCCGCCTGCAAGGCGCGTGGGATGATCACTGACACAATTTACCGCTCTGATGACCTGCCAACCGACAGCTATATGGCTATTGAGGGCGCAAACGGGTTGATCGCAGCCATCGCAGACGCCCACTCACTCGAAGCTGCTGGGGCCAAAATTTTACGCCCCCTAACCGACGGGACTTTGGCTGATGTGGATCATCCGTTCGAAGGGTTGATTGCCCTTGATGGCAATCTAACCGTCGAATTACTGTCAGAAATTGCAAACAACCCCGCTTTGGCAAAAGCCGATCTGCGGGTTGCCCCTGCATCTCCCGGTAAAGCAGAACGGTTGTTGCCGTTCCTGAAAGCTGGGCGCGGCACCTTGTATGTGAACCTAGAGGAAGCCGGCATTTTGTGCCAAACTACATTTCAAACATCACGTGACGCGGCCGCAGCCTTGCTAGACAAAGGCGCGGCCCGCGTTTTGGTAACTGATGGCGGATCCGATGCCAGTGAAGGCACAGGCACGCACATCATCAGCCAAACCCCACCCCAAGTTTTAGTGACGCGCATCACAGGGGCGGGCGATACATTTATGGCAGCTCACATCTCAGCCGAAGCTGGTGGAGCTGACCGCGTTCCAGCCCTAAACGATGCCTTAAAATCAGCCGCTACTTATGTTTCTGGAGAACCTGTTTAATGACCCTGATTACCCCATCTGCCGAAGTTGCCAAGGCGTTGTCCGAAGGCGCGCCAATTGTTGCTCTTGAAAGCACCATCATCACGCACGGAATGCCCTACCCCCAAAATCTTGAGGTTGCGCGGCAGGTAGAAGCAGACGTGCGCGCGGCTGGCGCAGTTCCAGCAACGATGGCCGTTCTGAACGGAACCCTTAGGGCAGGTCTGGATGACGCAGAGCTTGAGGCATTGGCCAAAGCAAAAGGCGTCGCAAAATTGTCCCGCGCGGATATAGCTGCTTGCATCGCGATGGGTGGCACTGGAGCGACAACTGTTGCCGCAACCATGATTGCTGCGCGATTGGCTGGCGTTCACGTCTTCGCAACAGGTGGCATCGGCGGCGTTCACAAGGGCGCTGAACTTAGCTTTGATATTTCCGCCGACTTGATGGAACTAGCGCAAACACCCGTTACCGTTGTGGCCGCGGGAGCCAAAGCAATCCTTGATATCCCCAAAACGCTTGAGGTACTTGAAACCCAAGGCGTGCCAGTAATCGCATATGGTCAAGACGATATGCCAGCCTTTTGGTCGCGCGAAAGCGGCATTTCTGCGCCTTTGCGTATGGACACCGCGGCACAAATCGCGGCATCACATCGTCTGCGCGGCGAGATGGGCATCCCCGGTGGACAGTTGATTGGGAATCCTATCCCACAAGACGCCGAAATTGATGCAGCAACCCTTGCCCCGATTATCGCCAGGGCGCAGGCCGATGCCCAGACCCACGGCATCACAGGTAAGGGGGTCACGCCCTATCTGTTACAACGTATTTTTGAGCTGACAGACGGGAAGTCGTTGACTGCGAATATTGCGCTGGTGCGCAACAATGCACGTCTGGCTGCGGGAATAGCCCAACATTTGGTCGGGCATGCCGCCAAATAAGTCTAACTTATCCCGAGCCATTGTAGAGTAGCCATAAAACGCCTACCTAACCGTACACCCACAATCGGACGTATTATGAACACTCCATTCGACCCACAAAAGCCACGTCGCGCCAGTCTTTTCTCGCGCTTGCGGTCCTCATTCCTGACGGGTTTAGTGGTTATCGCACCAGTCTGGCTGACAGTTTGGCTTATCTGGAGCGTTGTGGGCTGGATTGATGGAGCCGTCCTTCCTTGGGTGCCAAAATCCTATCAACCTGACAAAATGATCCAAGACTTTCTTGGACTTAACCGTGATGTGCAGATCAACGTGCGCGGTATTGGCGTGATCATCTTCTTGGTGTTCACCATCATTGTGGGATGGATGGCCAAGGGACTGATGGGAAGGTCCCTGATCCGTTTTGCCGAAAGCCTGGTTGAACGCACACCCGTTGTTCGCTCAATTTATTCCGGTATTAAGCAGATTTCGGAAACCGTGTTTGCCCAAACTGAACGGTCATTCGAAAAGGCGTGTTTGATCCAATATCCACGCAAAGGAATCTGGGCGATTGGTTTCGTCTCGACCACCGCAAAAGGTGAAATCACCGCCCGCGCAAGCGACACTGGCGACATGCTGTCGATCTTTCTGCCAACCACGCCAAACCCGACTTCGGGCTTCTTGCTATTCTTACCTGCAGAAGACGTGATGGAATTGGACATGTCAGTTGAAGACGCCGCAAAGTTGGTAATCTCTGCCGGTCTTGTTTATCCAAATACCAAAGACCCTTCAACGCCAGAAGAAAATTAAGCTTTCGCGCCTAGGCAAACATCTCACGCAGGTCCAGGCTGGATTGTACATTTAGATCGTCAAAATGTGCATCCAAGAATTGGACAGCCGCAGCCTGTCCCACCTCTTTCAACGTCTTGATAATATACGCGTTTGGCACCGATTTGGTCGCCACAGACAATTCATTCATCAACGCATCATCCGCAATCATGTGCGTATAAACATGCGCCATACTGTCAGACGGCAAGGTTCCATTTTCCAATAAGCGTTGGACAAAATCGATGGCCCGCAATTCGCGTAACAACGAGGTATTGAAGCTGATCTCGTTCAAACGGTTTTGGATCTGCTGTGGTGTCGTAGGCAATTCTTCTCGTTCTAGCGGGTTAATATTGATCACAACAATATCGCGGGGCAATGCGCTGTCAAAGAACGGGAACAACGCTGGATTTCCAGTGTACCCGCCATCCCAAAATGCCTCGTCCCGTCCCGTTTCAGTGTCAAACATTTCAACAGCTTTAAACAACGTCGGCAGGCAAGCAGAAGCCATAATGACTTGCGCGTTAATCTCGTCCCCCGAAAATACCCGCAATTTCCCATTGCGCACGCGTGTTGCGTTTACAAACAACGCGGGCCCTTCGTTGCTACAAACGCTGTCAAAGTCCAGTTGATCAAGAATATCAGTCATCGGGTTTTTATAGAGCGGACCGTATCCATAAGGTGAAACCGCGCGTAACATCGCCTCCCCCATGGCGTAGAGCAACGAAGCTTCGATGGCGCGACTTACACCAGCCGGGCCATAAGGTGACTACCACTGTTCCATGCTGTCACCGTTCGAGCCTGCAATTGTGGTCCACAGCCACTCCAGCTTCTCGCGGGCACCTTCAACGCCGCTGCGTTTAAAGCACCAGCAGACGTGCCAGACAAAGCTGCGATCTCGATCCGAGGATCTTGCAACATTTGATCCAACACACCCCAAGTGAACGCACCATGCGCGCCGCCACCTTGTAGGGCCAGATTGATCTTCTTGACGGTCAAAGCGCTGTCCAGCCGCCATCAACACTGATTGTTGTGCCTGTGATTTGGGCCGCTGCATCCGAACAAAGGAACACTGCCGTACCGCCCAATTGTTCCGTGGTCGCGAATTCTTTGGATGGTTGGCGTTTTAACATCACGTTCTGGATCACCTCTTCGCGGGTCATGTTGTATTCCCTCATCGTGTCGGGGATTTGTTTTTCCACAATTGGAGTCAGGACGTAGCCCGGGCAGATCGCATTGGCGGTGATCGGTTCTTGTGCTGTTTCCAATGCCGTTGTTTTAGTCAAACCAACAACGCCGTGCTTCGCAGCAACATAGGCCGCTTTGAACGGAGATGCTGTCAAACCATGTGCAGAGGAAACATTGATTATGCGGCCCCAACCCGCCTCACGCATCATCGGCAATGCAATCGCAGTGGTGTGAAAGGCCGACGACATATTGATCGCTATAATCGCGTCCCATTTATCAACAGGAAATTCAGGGATCGGTGCAACGTGCTGGATTCCCGCATTGTTAATCAGGATATCGCATTTTCCAGCATCCGAAATCAAACGACGGCATTGATCACCTTTAGACATGTCAGCCTGAATATAGCGTGTGTTGGTGCCCGTTGCTTTGGCAATTTCTTCAGCAATCGCGTGATCTTCATCGCGATCTGAAAACGAGTTCAGGACAACATCGGCACCTGCGCGTGCAATTTCCCAAGCCATACCCAGACCGATGCCTGAATTTGATCCTGTGATAACCGCGGTCCTGCCTGCCAGTGAAATTTCGAAAGCCATTTGATGTACCCCTGTCTGAAATTGTTTGCCAAATATTGCTTTTGTTCACCATGTCATGCTGCACATGCGAAATAAACGTGAAACCGATCACGTTTTTTTCCATGATAAATATCGAAAGAGCAAAAAAAAACGCCAGCACAAGGCTGGCGTATAGTTATTGAGGCAGGTTTCATACAGGCAAGAAACCTATCGAGCAGTGAGTTCTGTATAACTGTTTGGCAGCACTTGGCCAAGCTTAAACTTTCAGCTTGCAAGTGTGTGGCGATACGCAAAAGGTTAACAAAACAAGGGTAAACAAGGGTTGTTGCACAAATGAGAACAGTATTATTCCAAAAAATTAGAGGGGTTTCCGCAGCTTCTTTACTCACAACTGCAGCGATTCTTATAGATTCTGCGGCGCATGCAGAATCGGCTCATGGCATAGCTATGTATGGCGCACCTGCCCTACCGCAGGATTTTGTGTCCCTACCCTACGCAAACCCAAACGCACCCAAAGGTGGTGCAATCACCTTGGGTAACACCGGCGGTTTCGACTCGTTGAACTCCTATGTCGCCAAAGGAACCGTCCCTTGGCAGCTTAGATTTTTTACACATGAATCGTTAATGGGCCGTTCTCAGGACGAACCATTCACCCTTTATGGCCTAATTGCCGAATCGATTGAGACAGATGAAGCCCGAACTTGGGTCGAATTCACCCTGCGCCCAACAGCCCGATTCTCTGATGGATCGCCGATCACGGTTAAAGACGTGATCTGGAGTTTTAAAAAGCTAGGCACCGAAGGTCACCCCCGCTACCGTGGATTGTGGTCCAAAATTGCGAGTGTCGAAGAAACTGCCCCTAACAGCGTTCGTTTTACCTTTGCCGAGGAAAACCGGGAATTGGCTTTGTTGGTTGGAATGCGGCCAATTCTGCAAGCCAGCCAATGGGAGGGCAAGGATTTTGCAGGCGCAACAATTGATCAAGTCCCAATTGGATCTGGCCCTTATGTCGTTTCCGGATATGACGCTGGCCGTTCTGTAAAGCTGACACGCAATCCAGATTACTGGGGGGCAGATTTGCCCCTGCGCAAAGGCACCAGTAATTTTGATCAAATTACCTTAGACTTTTATGGGGATTCCACCGCCGAACTTGAAGCGTTTAAGGCTGGTTATGTATCAGCCGCACGCGAATTCAACGTCGAACGCTGGAACAGCCGTTATGATTTCCCGCGCGCAACGTCTGGTGACGTAGTAAAGACTGAAATCCCACACCAAAAACCGTCAGGTATGACTGGCTTTGTCATGAACACCCGACGTGCGCCTTTCGATGATTGGCGTGTCCGCGAAGCGTTAATACAAGTTTTTAATTTTAGGTTTATCAATGGAGCCCTAACAGGCGGAGAACAACCGCGCATCACTTCTTATTTCTCAAACTCTTCATTGGCGATGAAGCAAGGTGCAGCTGTTGGGCGAACGGCTGAACTGTTGGCCCCCTTTGCCGATGATATGCCACCCGGATTGTTGGAAGGCTACGAACTGCCTGTATCGGATGGTTCTGCACGAAACCGTAAAGGTTTGCGCAAAGCTATGGGTTTGCTGAACGATGCAGGGTGGTCACCGGTGGACGGGATCATGCAAAATGCCGACGGCAAACAACTTGAACTGACGGTTCTACTATCGCAAGGTAATTCCGAACACAAAGCCATTGCTGATTTGTATCTTGGCGCGCTTAAACGCCTTGGCATCGTGGCGGATGTGGAAACGGTCGATAACGCGCAATATGTTCAACGCACAAGTAAGTTTGACTTCGATCTCACCTATTTTCGCCGATCACTTTCCCTGTCCCCCGGCAATGAACAACAATTCTACTGGGGCAGTGAATCCGCAACGCTTGAGGGCAGTCGCAACCTGATGGGTGTCCAAAGTTCGACAGTCGACACGATGGTCGACGCGATGTTGGGCGCTGGATCTCAGGAAGATTTTCAAGCCGCCATTCGCGCTCTTGATCGTGCATTGATGACAGGCCGTTACGTAATCCCATTCTGGCAGTTCACAACTGGCCGCATCGCCCATGTGAAACAGATGAAGCGTCCTGAAACTTTACCGATTTATGGTGATGGACCAAATTATATGCCGGAAGTGTGGTGGTGGCAGGAATAAACTACCGCCACCACGAATTTGTCATTAAAGCTTCACATCACAGCGCTAGGGGTTTTAACGCCTCTGGCGTTTGCCGTTCAAAATAACAGGACCATCCTAATGATACGTAAACTTGCTGCCGAAGGATTGGGCACTGCGCTTTTGTTAATTGGCGTGGTTGGGTCTGGGATCATGGGTGAAACGCTTGCGGACGGAAACGCCGCCATCGCCCTGCTGGCCAACGCCATTGCAACGGGCTGTATGCTTTATGTGATCATCACTGTTCTGGGGCCAATCTCTGGCGCGCACTTCAATCCCGCAGTGACCCTAGCCTTTTACTTGCGCGGCGAATTGGGCCACCGCACCGTATTGGCATACATCACGACCCAGATTATTTGTGGAATATTGGGTTTATGGGCGACCCATCTGATGTTTGATCTACCCATACTGCAAACCTCAACAACACTGCACCGCACAGGCATCTCGCAGTGGTGGTCCGAGGGGATCGCGACATTCGGGTTGTTGTTTGTGATCTTTGGTGGGTTGAAATCACGGCCCGAGGCAGTACCAACTCTTGTAGCGTTGTACATCACGGGGGCCTACTGGTTTACCTCATCAACTAGTTTTGCAAACCCTGCTGTGACAATCGCGCGAGGGTTCAGCGATACTTTCGCCGGCATATACCCTGGTCATATAGTGGTCTTTATCGTTGTTCAGATTGTTGTCGTGTTCCTTGCGCACAAACCTTTGACGGCTTTGTTTTCAGATGATCAGTGAATCGAAGTGACCCACAGGATCGACGCATCCTCGTCGCTAACAGAAACTACGTTGTGTCCCATAGTTGCGTCGTAATATGCGTTGTCGCCGCGTCGCATCTCAACAGGTTCATAAAACTCTGTAAACAGACGTATGACGCCCGTCAGAACATATAAAAACTCCTCGCCTTCATGGCGCACCCATCCGTCGAATTCATCCATTGATCGGGCGCGCACGCGTGCGCGATATGGAAGCATCTTCTTTTGCGTCAGCGCATCTGCCAACAGTTCGTGTTCATAAGTCACTGTTGCAGTTTGCGTACCTTTGCCATTTTTTGTGACGGACATACGTCCACCAACTTGCCCTTTTGCAGGTGGTGTAAACAATTGTGGAACAGAGATTTCCAGACCCACGGCCAGCTTTTTCAAGGCATCATAGGTCGGTGACATCTGGCCATTTTCAATTTTTGACAAAGTAGAACGGGCTAAACCAGCCTGCCTTGCAGCTTGTTCTAAGGTCCAATCACGCGCTTTGCGCAATTCGCGTACACGTGCGCCCAAATCAAGTGGTTCGCCTGTTTCGTTCGCACCATTTTCACGGGCAATTTGAATAAGGGATTTTGGGTCTCTCTCTGTCATACCCCGTCTATAGATGCCGCCCCCCTCCCTTGCAACGTGCCCTGTTACAGCAGTCCTTGCGTGGCGTGAAAACAGGCGTTAGCAACAAAATATGATGTCCATTTTTGATAACGGGCCACACGCGCCCTGCCCGACGCCGTTCAATATGGCTGCACATGTTATGCGTCACAGCGCCAAGACACCTGATAAGATTGCACTGCAGGTACTGCACCCCAATCACAGCGAAAACTGGACGTACCGCGATCTTGAAAATGCAGTACGTGGCATTGCGACTGGCCTTTTGGATCAGGGTGCCGAAGCTGGCGATCTGGTCCTGATGCGGCTTGGCAATACGGTTGATTATCCGCTGACATATCTAGGGGCATTGGCCGCAGGATTGGTACCAGTCCCAACATCTGCCGCCCTAACACTGCCCGAAGTAACACGCATCATTGGCGAACTTTCACCACGATTGATTGTACGTGATCCTGATGTTTCCTGCCCCGCAACCGATAACCAAATCGAAGTGTCACAATTGCACGCAATGCGTGGTTTGCCCGCCGCACCCTATCAGATGGGTAATCCTGAACGGTTGGGGTATATCGTATATACGTCTGGCACCTCTGGAAAACCCCGTCCTGTGGCCCACGCACACCGCGCCATTTGGGCGCGCCAAATGATGTTTGAGGGCTGGTATGGCTTACGCCAAGATGACCGGATGTTACATGCTGGCGCTTTCAATTGGACCTATACAATGGGCACTGGTCTTATGGACCCTTGGACTATTGGGGCCACAGCGATGATCCCCGCAGCTGGCACCATGTCTGATACGCTTCCGTCATTGTTGGCCGCAAACGGTGCCACTATTTTTGCAGCAGCTCCCGGCATTTACCGCCAAGTGTTGAAAGGGTCACAGCCGCTAAATTTGCCAGATCTACGGCATGGGCTAAGCGCGGGTGAGAAATTGCCCGCAGGAACCCAACAAGCATGGACAACCGCAACAGGCACACCAATTTTCGAAGCCTACGGCATGTCAGAATGTTCAACTTTCCTGTCTGGCAGTCCATTAAAACCTGCGCAGGCTGGTCGGTTGGGTCACCCCCAAAATGGTAGACGTCTGGCGATCCTTGCCCCTGACGGACCGGTTGCCCGCGGAAAGGAAGGCACAATTGCGATTCATAAGAGCGATCAGGGTCTTATGCTTGGATACTTGAACGCCCCTGATGAAACTGCCGCAAAGATGCAGGGCGAATGGTTTTTAACCGGTGATCAAGGGATCATGTTTGAGGATGACCAAATCAGCTACCTTGGTCGTAATGATGATATGATGAATGCAGGTGGGTACCGCGTTTCGCCGATCGAGGTAGAACAAAGCTTTGCCGGTGCGCTTGGAATCACAGCATTGGCGGCCACCGAGGTTGAGGTAAAAACAGACACATTTGTGATCGCTGCCTTTTACACAGCCCCAACCCCAATCGGTGAAATTGTACTAAAGGCCCACGCGGCTAAAAACTTAGCGCGGTACAAACAACCCAGACTGTATATTCACGTTGACGCGTTGCCGATGGGGGCTAATGGCAAGATCCTTAGAAAGGCGTTGCGCGACGGCTTTGCACCAATACCAAACTGATCCCTCGCACCTCATAGTATTTTAAGTTATGGGGACCGTGTAACGCAAATTTCCCGACCAAATGAGGCCAAAATGACTGTCCAACCAATCAAACTTGATATCATGTCAGACCCGATTTGCCCTTGGTGCTTTATTGGGAAGGCGTATTTGGACAAGGCACTGGCAGACCACCCGAACCACCAATTTCAGATTGAATGGCACCCATTCCAATTAAACCCAGACATGCCAGCAGGCGGTATGGGTCGTCGTGAATACCTTGAAGGAAAATTTGGCGGTAAAGACGCCGCGGTGCGTGCCTATGCCCCAGTTGTAGAAAGCGCCAAAACCGCGGGCGTTGCGATAGATTTTGAAGGAATGAAGCGCACACCAAACACAATAAACGCACACCGCTTCATCCATTGGGCTGGCATTGAAGGGCGGCAAACAGCAGCTGTTTCGGCCCTGTTTAAAGCCTATTTTACTGATGCGCGTGATATAGGCGACGTTGAGGTGCTTGCAGATATTGCAGACAGCATCGAAATGGACGCTGCCGTTGTGACACGTCTACTGGGAACCGACGAAGATTTGGCTGCTGTTCGTGATCGTGATGCACACAGCCGCAAGATGGGGATCAATTCTGTTCCCACCTTTATAATTGCCAATCAACATGCGGTCCCAGGTGCACAACCACCAGAATTGTGGGCACAAGTGATTGCTGATTTAGCGGCTCAAACCGAAGCGTCCTGATCAATAACGCACACTTAATGTGCGATAAAATTTATGCCCGAAAATTAACTATTTTCAATCATAAGTAATTGGAACATAACAGTTTGACGCGCATTAGCGTCTTAATGGAATGGATCAATGCCAATAGCGCCGAATCAGTTCATGAGTCGCAGCGAATTCATTGCCTTGATGGCAATGATGTTTGCAACAATCGCTTTCTCTATCGACGCTATGCTACCCGCGATCCCACAAATTGCCGAAGACATTGCAGATGGCAACACGGCACATGCTGCATGGGTTTTAACTTCTTTCGTTGCGGGCATGGGGTTAGGTACGTTTTTCTCGGGTCCATTGTCAGATGCCTTTGGACGCAAACCAATCGTCTATGCGGGTGCTTCAGTCTACATCGCTGCGGCTGCGGCGGCTTGGGCCACCTCATCCCTTGAGTGGATTTTGATTGCACGATTTGTCCAAGGACTGGGCGCATCAGGGCCGCGCGTTGTTTCAATTGCAATCGTACGTGACCTGTTCAGCGGGCGCGAGATGGCGCGCATTATGTCTATTGCGATGACAATCTTCATACTTGTCCCCGCGATTGCCCCCGCAATGGGTGCACTTATCATCAACTCATATGGCTGGCGTGCAATTTTTGCAGCCTTTATCGTGTTTTCCCTTATCTCCGTGCTGTGGGTCGGCGTGCGCCTGAACGAGCCTTTGGCCACCACTGATCGCCGTCCTATACGTGTTTCGCTGATGATCAGCGCCTTGAAAGAAATGCTAACCCACAAAACGGTGCGCATTTCGATCCTCATGCAGACAATCATGTTGGCAATGCTGTTCACGACCCTCACGATGATCCAACCTATTTACGACCAGATATATAACCGCCCTGACAGCTTTCCTTTCTGGTTTGGTACTGTTGCGCTGTTTTCAGGGGCATCCAGCCTGCTAAACGCGTTTATTGTGACCCGTTTTGGCATGCACAAAGTCATCACATGGAGCATCACAATCCAAGTGGCCATTGGCGCAATTATTCTGACCACAATGTCGACAATTCCCAGTGATGGCTTTTATTTGTTCGTGTTTTGGCAATTTTGCTTGTTCGCCCAAGCTGGGCTGACGATTGGAAACCTGAACGCGATTGCGATGGAGCCGATGGGCCACATTGCAGGTATGGCCGCCTCGGTCATCGGCGCTATTTCGACGATTGGAGCCGCCCTAATCGCGTCACCGACAAGCCTATTGATGACCGACACACCCCGCCCGTTGATCGCAATCGTACTAATCTTGGGCATATGCGCCGTTTTGTTGATGCGTCGCATGAACCAGCTTAAAGGCGCGTCTTAAGCCTTCTTGCGTTTCTTCTCAGCAATGACTTTTTCGGCCAGATCACGGGCAATAGCATAGGCCCCTTTGATCTTATCGGAATCCTTTTGCCAATCACGCAACACGACAATCTTGTTGTCTTTGACCTTGGCCGTGCCATTTTCGTTCTGAATGAAATCAACAAGCCCCATAGGCGACGCAAACTTGTCATTGTGAAATTGAATTGTTGCCCCCTTAGGACCACCATCCAACTTGGCAATACCCGCCTTTTTGCACATACTCTTGATGCGCACGACCAACATTAATGTATTCACTTCGCGTGGAAGGGTGCCGAACCGGTCAATTAACTCCGCGGCAAACCCTTCCAGTTCGACCTTGGTGCTTAGGCCACTTAAGCGACGATAAAGCCCTAAACGCACATCCAAATCAGTGACATAATTTTCGGGTATCAATACAGGAACGCCTAGATTGATCTGTGGTGCCCATTGATCATCTGCTTCTGACAGGCCTTCAAGTTGACCGGACTTAATCTTGGCAATCGCCTCTTCTAACATAGATTGGTAAAGTTCGAACCCAACATCGCGCATCTGGCCGGACTGTTCTTCGCCAAGCAAGTTCCCTGCCCCGCGAATATCCAAGTCCTGCGAGGCCAAGGTAAAGCCTGCGCCAAGCGTATCAAGTGACCCCAACACGCGCAGGCGCTTTTCAGCGGTCGCAGTCAGTTTGGCCCTTGGTTTGGTTGTAAGGTACGCATAGGCACGCGTTTTTGAACGCCCAACCCGTCCACGAATTTGGTACAGCTGGGCAAGCCCAAACATATCGGCGCGGTGCACAACCATTGTGTTGGCAGTGGGAATATCCAGACCAGATTCAACAATCGTGGTCGCCAGCAATACATCGTATTTCCCGTCGTAAAACGCGTTCATACGGTCATCCAATTCGCCCGCAGCCATTTGACCGTGGGCGACAAGATATGACACCTCTGGCACGTGTTCTTGCAAAAATGCTTCGATCTCGGGCAGGTCCGAAATACGCGGAACAACGTAAAACGACTGCCCACCGCGATAATGCTCGCGCAACAACCCTTCGCGGATCGTGATTTTATCAAACTCGCTGACATAAGTGCGGATCGCCAAACGGTCCACGGGTGGCGTGCCAATGATTGACAGATCGCGAACCCCAGTCAATGAAAGCTGAAGCGTCCGTGGGATAGGTGTGGCCGTTAAAGTTAGCACGTGAATGTCGGTGCGCATCTGTTTCAGACGTTCTTTGTGCGTCACGCCGAAATGCTGCTCTTCATCGATGACCAAAAGCCCAAGGTTCTTAAACCGAATACCCTTTGCCAAAAGCGCATGGGTGCCGATCACAATATCAACGGTGCCCCGCGACATGCCATCACGGGTCGCGTCGGCGTCCTTTTTACTCACAAACCGACTAAGCTGGCGCACTTCGACAGGGAAGCCACGGAACCGTTCGGAAAAGGATTTAAAGTGCTGACGGGCCAACAAGGTTGTCGGGGCAACAATTGCGACCTGACCGCCCGACATTGCAGACACAAATGCGGCCCGCATGGCCACTTCGGTTTTGCCAAAGCCAACATCACCACAGATCAGACGGTCCATTGGATTACCACTGGTCAGGTCATCAACAATATCGTCAATCGCCGTTAGCTGATCATCGGTTTCAGAATACGGAAAGCGGGCGCTGAAGGCATCCCACATGCCAGCGGGCGGTTCCATCACGGGGGCGCGGCGCAAGGCACGTTCCGCTGCAACGCGAATAAGCTTCTCCGCCATCTCGCGGATGCGTTCTTTAAGTCGGGATTTTTTGGCCTGCCAAGCACCACCACCAAGCCGGTCCAAAAGCCCTTCATCATGACCATATTTGGACAGCAATTCGATGTTTTCGACGGGCATGTATAGCTTGGTCTGCTCCGCGTACTCCAGCAGAAGACATTCGTGCGCAGCGCCCGCAGCCGTGATGACTTCCATCCCAGTATACCGACCAACACCGTGATCCACGTGAACGATCAAATCACCTGGGCTGAGGGATTGTGTTTCAGTCAAGAAATTCGCAGCACGTTTCCGTTTTTTTGCTGAGCGGACCAAACGATCGCCCAAAACATCCTGCTCCGAGATCACAGTCAGATCAGGCGTTTCAAACCCATGCTCCAATGCCCAAACAACCAAATGCAGGCCACGTTTACCGATGCGTTTGGCGTTGGTAATTGGCACCACTTCGGACAAGCCTTCTTCTTCAATCAAGCCCGTCAGACGTTCACGCGCGCCTTCAGAATAGCTCGCGATCACAACAGGAGTATCTTGAAGTTTTGCTTTAATATGCGAAGCTAAGGACCCGAAAAGGCTTATACTTTCCTGTTGGCGTTCCGGCGCAAAGTTGCGACCAATGCGACCGCCAGCATCCGTCACATTCGGCCCCGTCGCCTGCGACAACGCCCCAAATTGGATCACACGACGATCTAAAATTGCGGCTTCCCAAGCAGCATTATCCAAATACAGTCCTTGTGGTGCGCAAGGTTTGTAGACGCTGTCATTTTTGGATCGATTTTCCATCGCGAGGCGACGGGTTTCGTATTGATCAGCAATCCCGTCCCAACGCGCCAGTCGCGCCCCTGTCATCTGTTCATCCAGCGTTATTGTCGCCTTAGGAATATACTGGAAAAGTGTCTCCAATTCTGCATGAAACAGGGGCAACCAATGCTCCGCGCCTTGGTGTTTGCGCCCTGCGCTGACCGCCTCGTAAAGTGGATCATCGGTTCCAGCAGCCCCAAACTCCAGTCGATAGTTCTGACGAAATCGTGTTACGGCAGGATCATCCAAAATCACTTCGGACACAGGTGCCAATTCTATTATATCCAACTTTTCAGTTGTGCGCTGCGTGGCAGGATCAAAGCGGCGGGCACCGTCCAAAACATCACCAAACAAGTCTAGCCGTATCGGTCCAAGATCACCGGGTGGATAAATATCAATGATCCCCCCACGCACAGCATAATCGCCAGGTTCCATCACCGTCGGGCTTTGCACAAACCCCATACGGACCAAGAAGTTACGCAGCCCTTTTTCATCGACACGACTACCAACGCTGGCCGAAAACGCCGCCTCTTTAAGCAAACTGCGCGCAGGGACACGTTGCGTGGCCGCATTTAAAGTTGTGAGCAGAACAAACTGCTTCGGCATTCCGTGCACGAGGGCCGCAAGCGTTGCCATGCGTTGCGCCGAAATATCGGCGTTGGGTGACACGCGGTCATAAGGTAGGCAATCCCATCCAGGAAATACGATGACTGGCAAATCGGGCGCAAAGAAGCGCAACGCTTCCTGCATAGCGACAAGACGCTTATCATCACGTGCGATATGACAGACGGGCGTATTGCTTTTGCCCAACTCCTGCAGAATCAGCTGTGCGTCAAAGCCTTCTGGTGCGCCAGAAATTGTAATTTTAGATTGCGTGCTCATCTTACGGCCTTGCGTCTTATTTGGGTGATGACTTGTATCGTTCAGCGCGTCTGTCAACAGTTTCGGGTTATTGCAACAAAATCAAATCACGCATGTTCCAGAACATCCCCCACAGGGCCGTTACGAAAATCGCAAACATCCCAATAACTTGGGTGGAAATACGGTGACGATTAAGCAGTTTATAAAGTGCTGCACCTGTGGACTGTTCGATCTGGTATAGCTGCGCGGTAGACACGTTTAACATCCCCACCAGCGTCATTGGAAAGCCTAGCAAAAACACCGCTTGGGCAAATTCAATCCAATAGTAAAACCCCAGTATCCCAAGGCCTGTCAGCAAAAAACAAATAAATGCCAAAAGCCATAGGCCAGAGATATTGCTGATATAAACCAAACGATTGCAGTTGATCCTAACCAAATCTTCCAAATCAATCTCTGCCTCGCCACCATTGCGACGCGCGCGCTGTATCATATCATTTGGCACACCCAAAACCCAGTGGCTGGCAGATGACCAAATAACAGCCAATCCAATCCAAAACCAAAGGTTCGAGAAAGAGCGCATGTCGATGATTTCAAAGAGAGTTTGCGTAAGGTTCAACGCGGCAGCCTTTTTTGGGTTTCCCGGACAAACGGAAAGGATTTTGCATGTTCTAACGATGCTTTGCGACAATTCCTACCCTTGCAGGGTGCAATAATCCATGTCAGCAACGTATCATATCTAAAAGGTGATCATCAATGCGTCCCACAATCGCACAATTTCCCGCCGCACGCATGCGCCGTGCCCGTCAAACGCCTGCCATTCGTGCCCTAACACGGCAGAACGCCTTAAGTGTCGATGACTTAATTTGGCCCATATTTGTGCGCAGCGGTGAAGGCATTGAAGAACCAATCGCATCAATGCCCGGTGTTTTTCGCCGCTCGGTCGATAAGGTGGTTGATGCCGCGCGTGAAGCCGCAGACCTTGGCATTCCGGCGATCTGCATATTCCCCTACACTGGGATTGAAGAACGGACAGAAGATTGCGCTGGTGCGTGGGATCCTCAAAACCATGCCAATCGCGCAATACGCGCGATCAAGGCTGCGGTTCCAGAAATCGCTGTGATGACCGATGTGGCCTTAGACACATATAACATCAACGGCCATGACGGATTTGTTGAAGACGGTGAGATCGTCAATGATCGCACGATCGTGGCATTGGTAAAGATGACCCTTGCCCAAGCCGAAGCAGGTGCGGACATCATAGGTCCATCAGACATGATGGACGGGCGAATTGGTGCAATGCGCACCGCCCTCGAGGCCGCTGGTCATCAGAATGTAATGATCCTTAGTTATGCCGCAAAATATGCCTCAGCCTTTTATGGCCCGTTTCGTGATGCCGTTGGCGCGTCAGGCGCGCTTGTTGGCGATAAAAAAACATACCAAATGGACCCCGCCAATTCAGATGAGGCCTTGCGCCTGGTCGAACGTGATCTGTCAGAGGGCGCGGACATGGTTATGGTTAAACCCGGCCTGCCCTATCTGGATATATGTCGCCGGGTCAAAGACACCTTTGGTGCGCCGACCTATGCCTATCAGGTCAGCGGTGAATACAGCATGATAAAAGCGGCAGGACAGAATGGTTGGATTGATGAAGAACGTGTCATGATGGAAAGCTTGATGGCTTTTAAGCGGGCGGGTTGTGACGGCATCCTGACTTACTTTGCCCCTGCAGCAGCCCGCGTTTTAGCAGCGCAGCGGTAATTAGCGCAAAAATTGCATGAAAGATGCTTGCGACGTGACAATGCGTCACAATCGGAATATATATGCTATTAAGATCGGAAAATCCGACGAGCAGCATTTAAATTACAGGCGGTAATATGACCAATTCAAACTTTTCGCGCCGCGCATTCGCGCTTGGCGCTTTGGCGACAACAACAGCTGTTGCGGCGTGTGGCAACGGTGTGGGTGGACGTGGTTCCGCACTCATTGATGCACGAGTTCAAGCAACCCTTCAGGAAATGTATCGCAGCTATCCCAACACTGCTGACCTGGCGAGAAAAGCAAATGGTATGCTTGTGATGCCGCTCGTCACTGAAGCTGGGTTTGGCATTGGCGGTGCTTACGGACGTGGTGCACTGTTGGTTGGCAACACTACAGTTGACTACTATTCCGTGACTAAAGCCTCTGGTGGGTTCCAGATTGGGGCCCAACAATATGCACACGTTCTGTTTTTCATGACAGAACAAGCTCTTACAGATTTCCGCCGCTCCCCAGGTTGGGCTGCAGGTGCAGATCTGGAATATGTGATTTCAGACAGAGGCGACAGCCTAAACGCGGACACAACAACCGCGTTATCCCCAGTTTTGGCAGCCGTATTTGGACGCGCTGGCTTACGTATTGGGGCCACACTTGAAGGCACCAAATACTCGCGGATCATTCCGTAAATCTAGGTGATGTTTTGACTTATTGACGACGTTACTCTTTGATTAATCCCAAAGGGTATGAACATGTTAAAGTGTTGCTGCCAAAGTTATACCCAGCTGAGCCTATTGGCCGGTTGGGTTGCCGCTGGCCTTTTTTGTGACATTGCTGACTTCGCCTAGAATAAGCTACTGGCTTTTTCAAATCGAAAACGCCACAAGTGCGATGTCACGCCATGCCGCGATGCTGTTTTTGGGGCTTAGCGCTGTCATCTTGCTGACCCGTCCCACAACAGACTTCCAAACCCGCCGCAGCAGCAGCTTTGCAATTGCCCTTAGCATGAGCGGACTATTTATACTTGGATGATTTGATTTATTACGCGGCAACGTTGGTTTAGGGATCTGCCTTGCGTTGATCCCCGAGGCATTCTTTGCCTCAGGGTATTTCTACATATGGAAAAAGACTGATAAAATCTGGAAGGCAATCGGTTTGGTCCCTTACGACAATCGCTTGATCAAGCTCGACGTGTCCCAACGCCCACCGCCCATTTTCTGAATGTCTTTATAAAATTGGTCCACAAGGGCGGTCACGGGCAACGACGCATCGATTTCATCCGCAGTGCTAAGGCAAATACCCAAATCTTTGCGCATCCAATCCACCGCAAAACCGTGATCAAAGTGATCATCTAACATCGTCTCGTTTCGGTTCGCCATCTGCCAGCTGCCCCTTGGCTGATTACTTCAACGACCGCGCGGCCATCAAGGCCTGCTTTTTGTGCAAAATGCAGCGCCTCTGAAAGCCCTTGAACCAAACCTGCGATTGCAATCTGATTGCACATCTTGGTCATTTGGCCTGCACCTGTTTCACCGATGCGACGGCAAATTTTGGAATAGACTGTCAAAACTGGCAATGCGCTGTCGAACGCGGCCTCGTCCCCCCCGCACATTATCGACAGTGCTGCATTTTCAGCACCCGCCTGACCACCAGAGATTGGCGCGTCTACAAATGAAATACCAGCTTTTGCTGCAGCGCCATACAACTCACCCGTAACTTTCGCCGAAACAGTTGTGTGGTCCACAAACACAGAGTCTTTGGCCATACCCGCAAATGCCCCATCTGGCCCAAGGCACACAGACCGCAGATCATCGTCATTACCAACGCACGACATTACAAAATCAGCGCCCACCGCAGCCTCACGCGGTGTGGATGCCGACGATCCACTGTATTTCATCGCCCAAGCCTGCGCTTTGCTTTCAGTCCGGTTAAATACGGTCACATCGTGGCCTGCGCCTTGCAAATTTCCCGCCATAGGTGCGCCCATGACGCCGGGTCCCAAAAATGCCTGCTTGGCCATAGTATTCTCCTTGATGTGGTGTTGCTTTCAACTGGATCCATACCTAACAGTCATTCCCAAAGGGTCAACACGAGAGGGGCGCAATGGCGCTGGTGTTTCAATGGCTGATACGGCTTGCTGCGGCTTTGATTGGGCTTGCAGTGGTTGCGGCGTTTTTGGTCTATTATTTGGCCTCTCAGTCCCTGCCTGATTACAATGCGACGCTGGATGTGCCCGGCCTGAACGCACCTGTCGAGATTGTGCGCGACAATGCGAATGTCCCCCACATCCTCGCCAAAACTGACCATGACGCCTATTATGCTTTGGGTTTCGCCCATGCACAGGATCGTTTGTGGCAGATGATTGTGCTGCGCCGAACAGCACAAGGGAGGCTGTCCGAAGTTTTTGGTCGTTCCACTCTCGAAACTGACACATTTATGCGTCGCCTTGATATTTATCGCCTCGCCTTAGCATCGGTAGACGTCCAAGACGCCCAAACCAAATCGGCGCTTGATGCCTATTCACAAGGTGTAAATGCGCAATTTGAACAGATCAATCAGGGGGCTTCAGGACGTGGCGCGCCCGAATTGTTTGTTTTTAATACCCCATTTGCACCGTGGCGGCCTGCGGATTCACTAGCTATTTTGAAATTGATGGCACTGCAATCTTCAGGTCAGCTTGGCGATGAAGTCTTGCGCGCCCGCATGTCTCTCGCGCTTCCCGACAATGAGCGCTTGAAAGATATCCTGCCCGATGCGCCAGGTATGGGAGTGGCAAGCCTACCAGAATACGCCAGCCTGATGCCAACCCTTCCGAAATTCGCAACTGCCCCACGCGAACCACAACATCCGCTTTCGCCAATCAAATCACGTGGTTTTAGCGGTGCATCGAATGTTTGGGCTGCCTCCTCCAATCGTTCTGCAACAGGCGGCACCCTTCTTGCCAATGATCCGCACATGGAGTTTACCGCCCCATCTATCTGGTATCTTGCGCGGATAAACCTGCAATTGGGCGCTGTCATTGGGGCCACGGTCCCAGGTCTTCCCGCTATTTGGTCTGGTCGCAGTGCTAAGCTGGGCTGGGGCGTCACAACCGCTTATGTCGATGATCAAGACGTATTAATTGAAGAGCTGAACCCCGAAAATTCAGAAGAGTACAAAACCCCCACAGGATTTAAAAAGTTTGTCACCCGCGCATCGATCATCAACATCAAAGACGAAACACCAATCACAATTACACTGCGCTGGTCCGACAATGGTCCAATCTTACCAGGCAGCTTTCAAAACCTGCGCCATGTAACGCCCAAAGGTCATGTGGCCGCCCTGTCTTCAACGGCCCTAAGCCCACGTGACACAACGCTCAGCGCTACCATTCGTCTGATGCAATCCAGCACTGTGGCAGATGGCCTGTTGGCAGGTGCGCTTCACATGGCCCCAGCGCAAAACATCATGCTGGTAGATGCGCAAACAATTGCGATGAAGACCATCGGTTTGATCCCACGTCGCGACGCCGATCATCAAAGCCAAGGGCGATTGCCCAGCCTTGGCAGTGAACTGCGCAATCGCTGGTCTGGCACGATGCCATACGCCTCCAACCCTGAATTTATCGAACCCATCGGTGGTATCCTTGGGAACACCAACAACAAAACAGTTGAGCGGCCATTTCCAAACCACATGTCGTTCAATTGGGGCGACACCCAACGTGTTCAGCGCTGGCAACGCCTCATGCAGGTGCGCCAAGTGCACACGCGCGACAGTTTCGTCGAGGCACAATTGGACACCGTCAGCGTTACAGCGCGGTCCTTGCTGCCCTTGATCGGCTCAGAACTTTGGTTCACTGGCGAAGCAGCGCCCGAAGGCACAACCGAACGTGAACGCCAACGCGCCCTCTCCCTTTTGGCCGGCTGGAACGGTGAAATGAACGAGCACATGCCAGAGCCGTTGATTTACGCAACCTGGATACGTGCCTTGCAGGCGCGATTGATCAAAGACGAGCTTGGTCCGATGGCGGATGAAATCACCCATGTTGAACCCCTGTTCATCGAACGGGTCTTTCGCGACATCAACGGAGCAAGCGTTTGGTGCAACATCTTGCAAAGCGCCCCCATAGAAACCTGTGCAGACATGGCCCGCCTTGCCCTGGATGACGCGTTGCTGATAATTGCGGAAAACTGGGGCACCGCGCTTGAAAGCCTGCGGTGGGGTGACGCGCATCAGGCCACACAAGACCACCCGACCTTAGGCCACGTGCCTTTGCTGCGGTACTTCGCAAACATCCGCCAATCGACATCTGGTGGGGACAATACGCTTAACCGTGGTCTCACATCTGGGACAGGCCCTAACCCGTTCCAGAATGTGCATGGCGCTGGGTATCGTGGTGTCTATGATTTCGCCGATCCAGACAGTTCTGTATTTGTGACATCTACGGGGCAGTCAGGGCACTTCTTGTCACGACATTACGACGATCTGGCCCAGCTTTGGCGACGTGGGGAATACATTTTGATGTCACTAGACACTGACCTTGCGCGGGGTGCCGCAGTCGGGATCACAACACTCAATCCGGAAAACTAATATGGCACGTGTAATTCTATTCAACAAACCTTTTGGGGTCCTATCCCAGTTTACCGACAAGGGCAGCGACGGGTCCGCGCGTCCGACATTGTCAAAGTACATAAACGTGCCAAAGGTTTATGCCGCTGGCCGATTAGACCGCGACAGCGAAGGCTTAATGGTGCTGACAGACAGCGGCCAACTACAAGCCAAGATCGCAAATCCAAAAAACAAAATGGCCAAAACCTATTGGGTACAGGTTGAGGGGACGCCGAGTGGTCAAAGTTTGGCAAACCTCAACAATGGTGTCCTGCTTAACGACGGGAAAACCGCGCCAGCAAAAGTTCAGCAAATCGATGAACCCGATAACCTATGGCCACGTGATCCCCCGGTCAGGTTTCGCAAAACTGTTGAAGACACTTGGATCAGCATCACAATTCATGAAGGGCGCAATAGGCAAGTGCGACGTATGACAGCCGCAGTTGGTCACCCAACCTTAAGGTTGATCCGTGCGCAGATCGGGGATTGGAAATTAGACGACCTTGCCTTGGGTGCTTGGAAAGACTGCCCTGCACCGTCTTCTGTTGACTAAGAACACTCCAAAGCTTGAGGCAGAGGCTCAAGCAAAATGCGTGTGCTGCAAAACCAACCCTATTAGGCTCCTTGGGCCTCTGCGCGGCTTTTGCCTGCAACGTCCATAGCCAAGGTCGCGCCCATCAACCCATCCAAATCACCATCCAAAACACCTTTGGTGTCAGAGGTTTCATAGTTGGTGCGCAAGTCTTTAACCATTTGATAGGGCTGTAAAACATAAGACCGGATCTGGTTGCCCCAACCCGCATCCCCCTTGTTTTCGTGCATTTCATTTACCGCTGCATTACGGCGGTCCATTTCCATCTGATACAGGCGTGACTTTAACGCCTTCATCGCAATATCACGGTTCTGGTGTTGCGATTTTTCCGATGACGTCACAACAATCCCTGTTGGCGCGTGGGTGATACGCACTGCGGAATCCGTGGTGTTCACGTGCTGACCACCGGCACCAGACGAACGGTAGGTATCGATACGAATATCAGATGGGTTCACTTCGATTTCGACGTTATCATCAACGACGGGGTAAACCCCAACAGATGTAAACGAAGTATGGCGTTTGGCAGCAGAATCAAATGGCGAAATACGCACCAAACGGTGCACGCCAGATTCGGACTTCATCCAGCCATATGCATTCAGTCCGCTAATTTTATAGGTTGCAGACTTGATGCCAACCTCTTCGCCAGCGCTCTCGGATTGCAACTCGACCTTGTAACCCTTCTTTTCGGCCCAACGGACATACATCCGCGCCAACATCGACGCCCAATCACAGCTTTCAGTGCCACCAGCGCCCGAGTTAATCTCAAGGAACGTGTCGTTGGCATCGGCCTCGCCGTCCAGCAACGCTTCTAATTCTTTTTGGGCCGCCTTCACAGCCAAGGTCTTCAAGGCATTTTCAGCCTCGTCAACGACGTCTTGATCCTCTTCCATCTCGCCCAATTCAATCAGCTCGACGTTGTCGTTTAAGTCACGTTTAATGCCTTCATAAACACCAATCGAATCAACCAAATTTTGACGTTCGCGCATTAACTTTTGGGCCGCGTCCGCATCATCCCACAAGTTTGGGTCCTCAACACGCGCGTTGAATTCTTCCAACCTATAAGCCGCAGTTTCGACGTCCAAGCGTTGCCCAAGCAACTCCAACGATTTTTCGATCTCTGTGACGATGTTTTGGATTTCTGCGCGCATTATACACCTGCGTTGGGAAAGGAATTGAAAGGACTTGTTAAAGCAGGGCCGTGATCACAGCAAGCGCGTAAGACGGACCAAGTGCCCGCCAACGTTGATATCCCTAATATAGCCCACCTGTACTAAGTGTACCAGAGCTTGCCTTTGGTCCAACAACCGCCTTTTTGCCCGTAGAGGTAGTGACCTGTTGGGCTTGTGATGTACCAGCTTCACTAAACAATGGTAAATCCGCGCCCATCGCAAAACCACCGTCAAAGGCAAAGCCAAAGATTGGTTCTTCACCATCACGGAAATACTCTGCCACCACGTTATCACCCGACGCTCCATCACCCAGACGCGCACCAGTAAAACGGTCGATATTGATAAATGTCCCGCCCGGTGGCACCTCGAAGGGACCGCCGCCATATTTATTTGTGGCTTCCTTCATAAAGGCATTGAACACTGGGCCACACATACCACCACCCGACGCCCCCCTGGCCATCGACCGAGGGGTGTCAAAGCCAATAAAACAACCTGCAGCAATATTGCTGGTGAACCCCACAAACCAAACGTCTTTGGCCTCATTGGTTGTCCCTGTTTTACCCGCAGTGGGCACCGACAGATTAACCGTCTTACGTGCTGTGCCGCGTTCAACAACACCCCGCATCATGGACGTCAACTGATAGGCAGTAATTGGATCCATCACCCGTTCCCTATCAGAAAGGATGCGCGGTGCAAAACCCGGGGCAAGACTGGCCGTTTTACAGTCATCACATCCACGTTGGTCATGGCGGTAAATGGTCTTGCCATAGCGGTCCTGCACTCTGTCTACCAAAGTGGGTTGTACACGTTCACCACCATTGGCAAACATCGCGTAGGCCGCAACCATTTGATACAATGTGGTTTCCTCTGACCCCAATGAGTTCGCCAAAAAACGGCCCATGTTGCTATAAACACCAAATCGTTCCGCATAATTAGCGACAGTATCCATCCCGACCTCTTCCGCCAGACGGATGGTCATCAAATTACGTGACTGTTCAATTCCGGTGCGCAAAGGCGTTGGTCCATAGAATTTGTTGGACGAGTTGCGCGGACGCCATAATCCTTGTGGCGTGTTAATTTCGATCGGCGCATCCACAACAATTGTGGCAGGCGTGTAGCCGCTATCAAGGGCCGCTGCATACACGAATGGCTTAAAGCTGGAACCCGGCTGGCGTTTGGCTTGGGTTGCGCGGTTAAAGACCGATGCCTGATAACTGAAACCACCTTGCATCGCGATAACGCGGCCTGTGTCCACGTCCATTGCTACAAATCCACCTTGCACTTCAGGCACTTGGCGCAGCGTCCAGCTGACAAATGCGCCATCTGAATCAGCGGTCATACGGCGCACGTGCACTACATCACCTACCGCAACCAAATCACCAGTAACTTGCGCCTTATTGGCCAATGATCCGTCTTTACGGCGTTTGCGGGCCCATTGGACATCTTTCGCAGGGACCCAATGACCATCGGCGTCCTCATCAACATTTTCAATTCCCAGTCGCGCCTCGTTCGCACCAACTTCCAATACCACCGCAGGATACCATTCATTTTCAAGGCGGATATCGCGGGCGATCCGAATGTCAGCCAATGCTGCGCGCCACAGCGTTTCGTCACCAAGTTGATCAACAGCAATTGTTTCGCCAGTCCCGCGCCAAATCCCCTGCGAGCGATCAAAACTTTCCAGCTGACGTTGTAGGGCCTCAGCCGCGATAGGTTGCATATCTGTGTCGATTGTTGCGCGTACACTTAAGCCGCCTGTGAAAAATTCGCCTTCGCCAAAGTCTTGACTTAACTGTCGGCGAATTTCATCCGTAAAGTAATCCCGCGACGGCAGCTCTTTTCTAAAGCTCTCGAAGTCACCGTTTTGGACAGATTTTAGCGGAGCCTCACGTTCAACGTCATAGGTCGCTTCGGTGATGTACCCATTTTCCTTCATCTCTTTCAAAACAAAGTTCCGGCGCGACAACAAGCGATCCTTGCGGCGCACAGGATGATAATCTGAAGGTGCCTTTGGCAGGCTGGCCAACATCGCCGCCTCGTGAGGGGCCAGTTGGTTCAATGTCTTATTGAAATAGGTCTGGCTGGCTGCAGCCACACCGTAACTGTTCTGACCTAGAAAAATTTCATTCAAGTACAGTTCAAGAATACCCTCTTTGCTAAGAGTCTCTTCGATCCGTGACGCAAGGATAATCTCTTGAATTTTACGTTCGGCGCGACGTTCCCCACCTAACAAAAAGTTTTTCATAACCTGTTGGGTTATCGTAGAAGCCCCACGCACATCACGCCCGCCGGAGCGTACAGCGTCAATCGCTGCAGCTGCTATACCGCGCAGATCATAACCGTCGTGTTGGTAGAAGTTCTTATCTTCGGCGCTGACAAACGCTTGTTTGATCAGATCAGGAATTGCATCTGCTGGGACAAACAGGCGGCGCTCTTTCGCAAATTCATCGATAATGCGCCCTTGACCCGAATAAATCCGGCTGATCGTTGGCGGTGTATATTCAGCCAAGGATTCGTGGCTAGGCAAATCACGCCCATACATCCAAAAAACCGCACCAATAGTTAGGACAATCATGCCCAAACCCATTGTTATCGTTGTGAAAATGCCGCCAAGAAACGACAAGATAAATCGAAACATACCGCCCGCACCCTTTCAGGATGTTCTGTCTTTGGAATAACTATATGACATGGGGTCGCTAGGGTCAAAACACGACTTAGTGCCCAATGGGCTGAAAACTGCGCAATGTTACTGCCGAACCAACGGCTGCGTGGCCAAATCATCCGCCCGCCAAGCCAAAATCGCATCAACAAGGGCCGAGATCATTAATTCCCGCCACTCTGGATCGCGTAGATTTGCACGATCACGCGGGTTGGACAAAAATCCAACCTCGATCAGGACAGATGGGATATCCGCGCTTTTAAGGACCGAAAACCCTGCCTGCTTTTGGCGCTTTTTGCTAAGCGGAGCGCCCGAAGCTTCAATCATCTCGATCAACACACTTACCAATGCTTCATGGCGTGGTGCGGTTTCTTGTCGGGCTAAGTCTATCAAAATTTTAGCCACCTGATCATCGGATCCCGTTAAATCCACGCCGGCAATAATATCTGCGCGATTGTGTTGTGATTCCAACTGTTCAGACGCCGCATCGCTGGCTTCATCCGAAAGCGTATATATGGTCGCCCCTTGCGCCTGCCCGTTCGACAATGCGTCCGCATGGAGCGAAATGAACAAATCTGCTCCAGCTTGATGCGCCATTGAAACGCGCGCAGGCAATGAGACAAAGACGTCTTCATTACGGGTTAACAAAGCCTGCACCTCGCCTGTGCGCACCAGCGCTTCGGCCAAGCCACGTGACAATGTCAGCATCAAATCCTTTTCATTAACGCCGTCGCGCACGGCCCCAGGATCAATACCACCATGCCCCGGATCAATCATCACCAAAAACCCGTCGTCGTTTGCCTTCGCGGCAGGTTGCTTAGCCTGTTCTGGTGCCCAATTTACATTGGCGGGGGTGCCCGCATTTTTTGAAAATTCTTCCGCAGACGCCGTCTTTAGTTTGATCCGAAGAACTGCTTGGCCAGATGTCTTGTCAACAGGCATCCCAATTTCGACTGGCAACATTGGTTCACTTAGATCCAAAACCATCCGCGACCAACCCGCCTGAAAACTGCCAAACCGCACCGCACTGATGCGACCATCGGCTTCCAAAACATCCCCCGCAGAAACGCCAGTCCAGTCGGCTTCTTTGAAATCGACGACCAATCGCGCAGGATCATCAAGGTGGAACACGCAAAACGGCACCCCTTGGCTTAGATGCAGCGCAACTGTGGATTTACCAAACCAGCCATCTTTGATTTGGCTTGCGACTGGATCAACCCGCGCAATCGAACCAAAATCTTGCGCTGTTGCCACATTGGCAAAGGCCAAAACCACCGTTGCTGCTAGAAAAATCCGTCGCATACTGCCCAGCCCTTTGTTGGCTCTTTTGTTCAGCCTATCTGAAGCAGTCCAAGAAGTGAATCCTGCTTCGCCAAGATATTAAACCCTTTGATCCATAAACTTCTTCAACCGGGCCAAACCCTCTTCGATATCTGCAGTACTGCGCGCATAGGAAAAGCGCAGCGTTTGGTGACCACGGATCGGATCAAAATCAAGGCCCGGTGTCACAGCCACGCCTGCCCCCTCTAGTATCGCAGCAGCCAACGCGCGACTGTCGTTGGTGATTTCAGAGACGTCGGCGTAAACGTAAAACGCACCATCTGGCGGCGCTATGCGGTCAAACCCTGCTTGGGGCAGCCCTTCCAACATCAAAAGGCGATTGCGCGTGTAGACGGCCAAATTGGCTTGCAACTCTTCCCCCGCGTCCATCGCTGCAAGCGCGGTAACCTGACTGGCATGGGGTGCACATATGAACATATTTTGCGCAATCCGTTCCACAACACGCACATGATCTTCAGGCACAACCATCCAGCCAACACGCCAACCTGTCATGCTGAAATACTTGGAGAACGAATTGATGACATAACATTCGTCCGTCAACTCCAGCGCGGTTACGGCCTTCGCCTCATACTCGATCCCATGATAAATCTCGTCACTGATAAAGGACGCGTTTTGGGCGGCTGCGGCATCAATTAATGCGCCCATTGCACGGTGGTCTAACATCGTGCCTGTGGGGTTTGCAGGGGATGCGACCATCAAGCCCGCCAAATCCATACCTTCAAAATCAGCACCAACAGGTTGTAATCGATTGGCAGGATCAGTTTTCAAATCAACAGGTTGCAAGCCAAGCGCGTGCAAAATCTGGCGATAACTTGGATACCCAGGTGCACCAATGCCAACACGGTCACCGCTGTCAAACAATGCGGTAAACGCCAAAAGAAATCCACCCGATGATCCCGGGGTGATCACGACACGTTCTGGGTTCAGATCAACATTGTACCACTCACCATACATCTGCGCGATCCGCGCCCGCAGCGCAGGCAACCCCAATGCGACGGTATAGCCCAGTGGTCCCTGCTCCATCGCGCGTGCCAATGCATCTGTGGAGACACGCGGCGCACCAGTTCCAGGTTGGCCAACTTCCATGTGGATAATGTGTCGTCCCGCCTCCTCGGCGCGGCGTGCGGCCTCCATTACATCCATCACAATAAAGGGATCAACGTCAGAGCGGGTTGAAGTTCGCATGAAAAACCTATCCTTATGTTTAAATGACCTTTCAACGTGTCTTGCCGCGCTCGTCAATAGTTGCCGTATTTATGGCACTGCTTATAGTGTTGACAGCTGGCCCCGTTTGCGCGCTTGGATTGTTGCGTGATGCGGATGCGGAATATGCGCTGCAACAGATTGCCGCGCCCGTTTTGAAAGCTGCAGGCCTTAGCCCGACACGGGTCAAAATCCTGATTGTGAATGACAGCGCCCTTAACGCCTTTGTCGTTGGCAACGATGCAATCTTCATCAACTACGGGCTGATCAATAAAACGACACGTTCTGATATGCTGCAAGGGATCATTGCACACGAAGCTGCGCATATCACCAACGGACATATCACACGCCGCCTGACCAATATGGATTCGTCGCGTACAATTGCGGGGCTTGGTCTGGCACTGGCAGTCGCAGCAGCAGCGGCTGGTGCGGGCGACGGTGCTATTGGTATAGCACTTGGCACCCAAAGCGCGGCGCAACGTGCTTTTTTCAAACATACACGATCCGAGGAAGCATCCGCAGACCAATCTGGCGTACGCTACCTACGGTCCGCAAATATCAGCACAAAAGGTATGTTAGATGTGCTTGAGATATTTCGCGGCCAAGAACTGTTGGCCGAAACCCGCCAAGACCCATATTTGCGCAGCCACCCTTTATCACGTGACCGCATCCGAAACCTGCAAGGGTACACGGCATCGGACAAAGGTCCTGTAAAAAGTGACGCTGACTATTGGTTTGCGCGGGTTAAAGGTAAGATCAGTGCCTTCACACGTGCACCAAAATGGACTCTACGCCGCGTTGGTGAAAGCGGTTATAAAGACGTGGAACTGTTACGTGAAGCAGTGGCCCAACATCGAAATTCACAAACGAAGAAGGCCTTAAAAGCAATTGACGGTGCCATTGCGCTACGGCCCAAAGACCCGTTCTTTCACGATCAACGTGGGCAAATACTGATTGAGACACGAAACTTCGCCGCAGCAACAAATGCCTATGCACGTGCTGTCAATCTCGCCCCGCGCAATTCATTGCTATTGGCGGGATACGGCCGCGCCCTTCTTGCCTCTGGCAACGTCTCAAAAGCACGAACTGTTCTGGAAAAATCTCGCGCCATTGATTTTCGCGACGGTAGCATGCTGCGCGACCTTGCCGTTGCGTATGCCAAATCGAAACAACCAGGTATGGCCGCCCTTGTAACAGCAGAGCGGTATGCCCTTGCCGGACGAATGGCGGATGCAAAAATCCACTCAAAACGTGCGTCGGGCCTGCTGGCGCGTGGTTCCGGCCCTTGGCAACGCGCACAAGATGTGTTGATTGCTGCTGAACGTGCTACCAAAAAAAGGAAATAACCCATGCGTTTTTCACGACTGTTTTCCATTGCAGCCTTAGCCTGCGCTGTGGCGTTGCCCGTGCAAGCCTTAGATCTACAAAACATAACACCAGAAGAACGTGCGATTTTTCGCGAAGAAGTCCGCGCATATCTGATGGATCAACCCCAAGTCATCATGGATGCAGTCAATCAATTAGAAGAACGCCAAGAACAACAAGCAGCCCAAGCTGACCTGTCTCTTGTCAGCGACAATGCTGATGCCCTGTTTAATGACGGGTATTCATATGTTGGTGGAAATCCAGATGGCGACATCACATTGGTCGAATTTTCGGATTACCGCTGTGGCT
>CAJJBH010000037.1 GCA_905182355.1 uncultured Paracoccaceae bacterium
TTGTTTAGGGATCACTTTGGTGTTGTGTGTCGACATGATAACCCGCTTGCAAAAGACTGGGATAACTTGACTTGGGCTGATGTCGTTCCGCATCGTTTTATAGCCAACGGTCTTTGTTCAATGATCAAAGACGATCAATTTATTCTAATTTCACAAGCATCTTTGATGACGGTTCCAACGACAATATCCCTTTTGGCACTGGTTAATGAGGGTGTTGGAATAACCCTCCTGCCTGAGCGGGCATTGCCTGCGACGTATCGTAATTTGGTGTTCCTAAAGGTCAAAGATATCAAAGCGATACGCCGCGTCGATGTGGCCACAGCCCCGGCTGAAAAGCTAACCCCAGCTGTAAATTCCTTTTTGCAGTTACTTCAGGAAATTTGAATTATCATTCAGTAAATTGCGATTGATTGAAGTCGCATTGTGGCGCAACATGGTTGGGAAATTCAAATACAGGACTACGCCCATGACACAATCATATCAAAACTACATCGCAGGTGAATGGGTCGCTGGTGGGTCTGAAATCGAAAACCGAAACCCATCGGATGTGTCTGATATTATTGGACTTTACGCACAAGCCAGTGCTGATCAGCTTGACCAAGCCTTGGACCAAGCACGCGTCGCACAGGCCGAATGGGAAGCCACGGGAATCGAGAAAAAGTACAATGTGCTGATGGCCATTGGCACAGAAATGATGGCCCGCGCCGAGGAATTGGGCACATTGTTGTCCCGTGAAGAAGGCAAGCCTATCGCTGAAGGCAAAGGCGAAGTTTATCGCGCTGGTCAATTCTTCACCTATTACGCCGCTGAAACCCTGCGCCAAATGGGCGACACCGCTGACAGTGTTCGTGACGGTATCGAAATCGACGTACGCCGTGAGGCATTGGGTGTTGTGGGCATCATTTCACCGTGGAACTTCCCGACGGCCACCGCCTCATGGAAGATCGCGCCAGCGCTTTGTTATGGCAACGCAGTTGTGTGGAAACCTGCCAATGCGACACCAGCATCTGCAGTGGCCTTGACTGAGATTATTGCGAAGCAAGACGTCCCCAAGGGTTTGTTTTCATTGGTAATGGGCACAGGTTCCGAGATTGGTCAACGCCTTGTAGAAAGCCCGAAAGTGGACGGTATTTCCTTTACGGGTTCGGTGCCTGTCGGCAAAGGTATTGCCCGTGCAGCCATCGAAAACCTGACCAAAGTACAGATGGAAATGGGATCGAAAAACGCATTGGCTGTGATGGATGACGCAGACATTGATCTGGCCGTGGCGATGTCCGCTGGAGGTGCATTTGGGGGTTCGGGGCAGAAATGTACTGCGTCCTCTCGTTTGATCGTACATGCAAATGTTCATGACGAATTTGTTGAGAAATTGTTGAAAGCAACCCAAGCGATGAAAGTTGGCCACGGTCAACACGCAGGCACGCAGATCGGCCCAGTTGTCAGCCAGCAACAGCTTGATGAGAACCTGAAATACGTCGAATTGGGTAAATCCGAGGGTGCAGAACTGGCCTGTGGTGGTCAACGTCTCGATATGCCTACTACTGGTTTTTACATGTCCCCGGGTGTTTTCATCAACACAAAAAATGATATGCGCATTAATCGCGAAGAAATGTTTGCACCATTGGCCGCCGTTATCAAGGTGGGCAGTTACGATGAGGCACTTACCACATTGAACGACACCAATTTCGGCCTTACGGCAGGGATTATGACCAACAGTCTGGCCCGCGCGACACACTTTCGTCGTAACGCCAAGGCCGGTTGCGTCATGGTGAACCTTGCCACTGCAGGTACAGATTATCACGTCCCATTCGGTGGACGTGGTGACAGTTCCTATGGCCCGCGCGAACAGGGGTCTTACGCGGCCGAATTCTACACCGTTGTTAAGACAGCATATATTTCGTCAGGGACGCCAGTCTAATGTCTGCGAAACCGGTCCTTATCGACAATCTGCAATACGCCAATTTTTCGCCCAAAGTGTTTGAACAAATGCGGGCGGGCGGCGTTGATGCCGTCCATGTGACAATTGCATATCACGAGAGTTTTCGTGAGATGATCTTGAACCTCGAACAGTGGAATCGCTGGTTCGAGGCACATGACGACATGATTTTTAAAGGGACCACGGCGGCGGACGTTCGATTGGCACAGCAAACCAACCGTACCGCGATTTTCTTTGGTTTTCAGAACCCTAGCCCGATTGAAGATGACATTGGGTTGGTTGAAATTTGCCATCAGCTTGGCATTCGTTTCATGCAGTTGACCTATAACAATCAATCGCTTTTGGCGACGGGATGTTACGAGGATGACGACACTGGCCTGACCCGTATGGGTAAGCAGGTTGTCGCAGAAATGAACCGTGTCGGCATGGTGATCGATATGTCCCATTCAGCGGATCGTTCAACTTTAGAAGCTATTGAACACTCCACACGACCCATCGCGATCACACATGCGAACCCGCATTGGTGGCACGCTGCATTGCGCAACAAAACCGACGAGGTTTTGACAGCTTTGACAGGTGCGGGTGGGATGCTTGGGTTCTCGATGTATCCGCACCATCTGGCGGGCGGGTCTGACTGCACCCGCGACAGTTTCTGCCAGATGATTGCCGAGACGGCATCGCGTTACGGTGCTGAAAACCTTGGGATCGGAACGGACTTGTGCCAAGATCAACCAGACAGCATTGTTGAATGGATGCGTGTGGGCCGCTGGTCCAAAGTCATCGATTACGGTGAAGGGTCTGCAAGCAACGCGGGCTTCCCGCCGATGCCAACATGGTTCAATGACAACCGCGATTTTGGCAACGTTGCGGATGGTTTGCTGGCTGTGGGAATGGACAGGTCAGAGGTGGATGGCATCATGGGCAACAACTGGTTGCGGTTTTACGAAACCAGCTTTGGCCCTGCCACATGAAGAATTTTGTCGCCCCTGATCAAGTGCCTTTACGCCCGCCGTCACAGGTGATGCGATTGTCACGAATGGGGTCGATGTTTCCGACGCGACTTTCGTTTTTACGTAGCCTTATCAGGCTATTGACGGAAGAGCAGGTTAAGGTGACCCGTCCAGTTTGGGACATGTGCAAAGATGGATTTGGGCGCGCAGTCTACAGCATGGACCTTGGTGGGCATACCTATAGCCTTGTTGCGATTTCAACCGATTTACCACCTGAAATGCGCACGGATCGCGTGATCGCAGAGGCGTGGGACAGCGCTTATGTTTTGTACGACGGCGTTCCTGATTTGGCCGAACTGGACCGCATCACCGCCAATGCACCGCGTCAAGAGGCAGGGCGTTATACGGAACGTGATTTGGTCCTAAGCCGCGCCAATAAGTCTGTGCGCCTGTTTGCACATGTGACTGAATGCCTACGTTCAGGTCAGCAACCTGACACCAAAATGATACGTGATGTGGGCTACCTGATGCGCACAACGGCTGTTTATGGCAATGGTAAATTCGGCATCGCAGATCGCAGCCTAATAGAGGATCGTCCGGGGTTGGAAGGGCCGTTTGCTGCAGAGATGTTGACGGTTTGGTTAATCCGTAACTTTACACATGATTTGGCCGAACATGTGGGTGGTGCCCCATTGGAGCGTGATTTGAAACGGCACTTGGGTGTTGGCAATTCTACAGGTCTTGGGATGGCCCCGTTTTTGGTGAACCATCCTGTATTGTTGAACAACTGGATGTTGGTGCGCGAGACCGCCTTGGCACGTGTGCGCGCGATTGTGAGGCTAGATCTAACGGATCAGCAACGTTTGTTGGACTTGGCGGACCGCGCAACACTGCATTTGGCACAGTGGTCTGTACCTGATCCAAAACATCAGTCGCGTATTGAACGGTTGCGTCTGGATTGGGTTGAAGTCGTTGACATGTTGGCTGAAAAGCTGAAACAGGCCAATCCTTTGGATGAAATAATCAAAAATACGGGCCATCACTCACAAGACGTGCAAGAATTGTTGGTTTCGTTGTTAATTGAACCATTTGGCGACTTGGTTGACGCGTTGGCCCATTGTATGGGCAACCCCATTGGGCGAATACCATCATTTGTGGCTGACACGGACGGTTTGCGCAAAATTCTACAAAGCCATTTCGCATGGGCAATCGACACAGATTTCACGGCCCCTCAAGAATGCCATCAATTTTGGTATGTCAGTGAAGCCAAACAAGAGCCGCGCCTTGGGGAACGATTTACCGAAGATGGGGCAGACCTTGAAAGCCCGCTTGATATCGCCCGTCGGATTGGCGCGCTTTACCATGCATTGCCTGCCAAATCGAAATCTGTCGCGGAGTTCTTGATTGATGCGCCTGAACACGGCTTAGCGATTGAACGTGCACAACTTGCTGCCCGATATCCTTACGGTGAAATTCAGGACAATCTTATTGGGGCAGGGTGCCTGCCTATTGATATGCTGCGCTGCAAACTGTCATTCTTTGGCGCCTCAAAATTTGATCCTAAATCAGATCGATGGACGCGAATTACCCTTTGCCAAGGTGCGCCATTGGTTGACGAATTGAATGATGAAGCTGACGATTGGTGGCTTCCCGTGTTTGGCTCATGATTCGCTGTTCATTGAACGAGGTCGAGACGCTTTTGACCAAAGCGGCCCGTGGATGTGGGGCTGACGCATCCCAAGCGGCGCGTTTTGGACAGGGTGCCGTGATGTGCCTTTGCGCAGGTGGTGCGACAGACACAATCCACGCAGCCCTTGCGGCGTTGCCGGGTGGCGTGGTTGTCGAATACGCCGCAAAAATCCAATCTGGTATGATGCAACCCGTTGGGAGTATTGTTGTATTCTTGGGGGATGATCCACTTTGGAGTGGCTATATGTCTGCGCTGCCTTACCGCACGGAGTGGCGATCAATGACCGAATGCGCAGTCTATTTGGGAACTTTTGAAAAAACGCCCAAGCCTGTTCGGCTTGAGATAGCATCAGGTGACCTCGCCCGCTGGCAAGCCCTTGCAGCCAGAACCTTCGTTCCTGAAAGTGAACAATCGCGGCTTGGTGGCGCTGGTGCGGGCCTTACTGACAACGATTAGGCAAACGATTAGGCAAATGGATCTGTAAGATAGCGCACGTTTGCCAAATACAGTCCACGTGGTGGGGAAACGGGGCCACAGGCATCGCGTTTACGGGCCACTAAGGCCTCTTTGACCCGATCCGGTGCCCAAGTGCCTGCGCCGACCCGTTCAAGGGTTCCAACAAAGCTGCGAACTTGATTGTGCAGGAAAGACCGCGCTTGGACATGAAAATGAATTTCGAGGCCCCAACGGGTATCGACTTCTTCCATATCCAAACGATCAAGGTTCTTAATGGGGCTTGCCGATTGACAAATGCTGGACCTAAACGTTGTAAAATCATGCTGACCGATCAGATGACTTGCCCCTTCACGCATCGCATCAATATTCATCGGGTTTTGGACCTGCCAAACAAGGCCTGCCTGATGACCACAGGGCGCGCGCCGTACAAGCAGGCGAAAAAAATACTGACGTTCTAGTGCCGAAAAACGGGCATGCCAGTCATCAGGAACCAATGCGCAGTCCACAATTGAAACTGGCGCAGGCTTAAGGTGGAAATTCAACGCTTCGGACAGGCGAAATGGATCCCAGTCCTTTTCCAAATCGCAATGCGCGACTTGTCCCAACCCGTGCACACCTGCATCGGTGCGTCCTGCTGCTGCAATCTTGTGAGGACGGTTTTCTAGCTTAAGCAATGCCGCCTCGATCGCCCCCTGAACTGAAGGGCGGTCATTCTGACGTTGCCAACCCGAATAGGGCTGACCGTGGTATTCGACTTTTAGGGCATATCTAGGCATTGGGATTTCCTAGCGTGGCTTTTACACTTGGGCAATCCCCCGTGCGTGCCTATGTTATGGGTAACAAAAGGCGAATGGGGTTTTAGGCGTGATAATATCAACGATTGCGGACGGCTTGTTGCGCAGTGTCGAAAACGTGCAGGACACCGTGTCCGAGACATTCTTTGAGCCGGTCATTCGTTTGGGCGTCACTGGGTTGGCCCGTTCTGGCAAAACCGTTTTCATCACATCCTTAGTGGCGAACCTTTTGGATCGTGGGCGGATGCCACATTTGTTGGCTGCTGCTGAGGGTCGTATCGAGGCCGCGTTTTTGCAACCCCAGCCTGATGATACGGTTCCACGTTTCGATTACGAGGCGCATTTGGGTGCTTTGACTGTGAAATCCCCGACTTGGCCTGACAGCACACGCGCGATCAGCGAATTGCGCATATCTCTTAAGGTGCGCCCGAATGGGCTGCTGGCAGGGCTTCAGGGGCCACGCACAGTTCATATCGATATCGTGGATTATCCTGGTGAATGGTTGCTTGACTTAGGATTGCTAGACCTAAGCTACGATGACTGGAGCGCACAGGTTTTGTCGCGGATTGTGGATCGCCCCCAAGCCGCAGCGTATCTGGCGTTGGCAAAGGCCACGAACGCGGAGGCCAAGCTGGATGAACCTGTCGCACAATCACTTGCATCGCAATTCGCGGCCTATCTGAACGCTGCGCGAGATGATGGATACTATGACTGCACGCCGGGTCGTTTCCTATTGCCGGGCGATTTGGTGGGTTCCCCTGTCTTGACCTTTGCCCCGTTGGCCAAAACATCCACGAACCCGCGTAGGTCCCTGATAAGAGAGATGGAACGCCGATTTGAGGCGTATAAATCCCAAGTTGTAAAGCCGTTCTTTCTCGACCATTTCAGCCGTATCGATCGCCAAGTTGTATTGGTTGATGCGCTGGGTGCGATCCACAATGGGCCACAAGCGGTTGAAGACATGCGCGGCGCAATGTCCGAAATTCTGTCCTCGTTCCGGCCCGGTAAGAACGCGTTCCTGTCCCGATTACTGATGGGTAAACGGGTTGAAAAAATTTTGTTTGCTGCCACTAAAGCGGATCACATTCATCACACGCAGCACCCGCGCCTGACTGCGATTATGGAGGCACTGACCCGAGACGCTCGCGATCGCGCGCGTTTTGCAGGGGCGCAAACTGCAGCGCTGTCGATTGCCGCATTGCGTGCGACGACGGAAGATACCGTGACCCACGACGGCGCGCCGTTGCAGGTTGTACGCGGTGCGTTGTTGGACAGTGGTAAACAAGCAGCCTTTTATCCGGGTGATTTACCAGAAGATCCAAATCATCTGCTTAATCCTGCACGCGAAGGGGCGTCCGAGTGGTTGGATCAAGACTACGAAGTGATGCGTTTTGCACCAGCCCCTTTGACCCTCAAACCTGGTGATGGACCTCCACATATTTGGCTGGACCGCGTGGCACAGTTCCTGATTGGTGATAAGTTATGAGCGATCTAAGAGTGTGTTTTGCACGCTCCACGGATGCGGGTAAAGCTGGGGCCATCATGTCTGAATTCATTGATGAAACAGCTTGGATGCCACGGATACACACCCGCGCAGAAGACATCGGTCTTGTCGGCTCAATGATTGGGCGTGATTGGGTCACCGTTGCGCTGCAAGGTGAACAATTGGTTGGGTTTCTGGCCCGCGAAAGGCACGACATTCAGGCGCTTTATATTGCACGAAGTGCATGGCGGCAGGGGGCTGGGTCTGCATTGTTGCGCCACGCCCAAGACGTTACTCCCAAGCTGTCGCTTTGGACGTTTCAAGCCAACGAGAGTGCGAAGGCGTTTTGTTTGGCGCACGGATTTCGGGAAGTCGAACGCACTGACGGCGCCGAGAATGACGAGAACCTACCAGATATTCGTTTTGAATGGCACAAGGAGTTGGTGTAATGGCCAAAGGACCCGTTTTGATCCAACTTGACGGTGATGCGTTGCCAGTTGTGGATGTGAACACTGCACCGCCCTTGCCGGACCCCATTGCACCTTTGGCAGAAGGGCGGGCAATGCGATCCGCTGCCAAAATGATGGCACGAAAGCCATCGGTGCTGGGCCGGCTGTTCTGGTCGGTGACTTTGGCGCTTGTGGGGGCGGTCATTTCGATTTCCGCTTGGGACTTTGCGACAGGTTTGATCTCAAGATGGCCAACCTTGGGCCTTTTGATCAGTGGCCTGATGGCGCTTTTTGTTATAATTTTGATTATTATGGCCCTGCGTGAAATCGCTGCTTTAGGTCGTTTGGCCCGCATTGATGGCTTGCGCCATGCCGCGTCCGAGGCATTGGAAAACAACGACCTACCCGCGGCCAAGATTGTAACTGTGCGATTGGAAAAGCTGTATAAAGGCCGCGAAGATACGCGGTGGGGACGGGATCGGTTTGCAGCTTTGGCGGGAGATCAGATGGATGGGGTTGGGCTGTTGGCCGTCGCCGAGACAGAAATTTTGCACCCTTTAGACGCCCAAGCCATGCGCGAGGTTGAAGCTGCTGCGCGCCAAGTAGCAACCGTGACAGCGCTGGTTCCATTGGCTTTGGCGGATGTTGCCGCCGCTTTGACATCTAATTTGCGCATGATCCGCCGTATTGCCGAAGTGTATGGTGGGCGTTCGGGTTTGTTGGGAAACTGGCGGCTGACACGTGCGGTGATGACGCATTTGGTGGCAACGGGTGCCGTGGCAGTGGGCGATGATATGCTTGAACCGATTTTGGGTGGCTCGATCCTTGGCAAACTGTCACGCCGCTTTGGCGAAGGACTGGTGAACGGCGCATTAACCGCACGGGTTGGGGTTGCAGCGATCGAAGTCTGTAGACCATTACCGTTTCAAGTAGCTCAGCGCCCTAAGGCCGCGCAGTTGGTGCGCCGCGCCCTTGGTGGGTTGTTTCAGACGTCTGGCTCAAAGAAATAATGGTCTGGAATTACTGACCTTTTCTGCACGGGCTTTGAATAGTATTCTGTTGTTAAGTAAATATGAGCGAGTGTGCATATAATGGATGGTCTATTTTTTATTGGCGGGTTTGATTGTCGTCGGTCTGCCATTAACCTTAATATTCTTACTGGTTTCTCATCTGAATTTAAAAAATACTGTCGCTGATCTGCAGCGCACTGTTCGATTGCTTCAAACGGGCGGCGGAAAGCCTGATGAGGCGAATTCTACTACTCCAGTTGCCGCACCAACTGTCCCCAAAATGGATAGCAGCGATCCTTTACCCGACCCTAAAACCACATCATCCAAAGCGGCCGATATTATTGCGGCGCGCCGTGCAGAAGCGCGTGCTGCAGCACAAAGAAACGCGGACAAGCTTGTTAAGGGCCCTGCGGCCGCCGAATTTCCTGCAACCCCAACCCTGAATGATGGCCTTTTTGGGCGCTTGTTCGCATGGCTTGGCGACAATTGGTTTTACGCAATTTCTGCGATCTCGCTGGCGCTGGCTGGGCTTTTTCTTGTGCAATACGGCATGGAAAACGGCCTTTTGCCACCAGCTGCGCGGGTTGCTAGTGCTTTAGTTTTTGGCGTGGCCCTGATTGTTGCGGGCGAATTCATTCGCCGCAGGTTTGGTGCGGCAGAAGACAGCGCCACAGCATACCTACCTTCGGTTTTTGCAGGGGCAGGGCTTGTGTCGCTGTTTGGGGCCGTTTTGTCCGCGCAAATGTTGTATGATTTGATTGGCACCGACACGGCGATGATTGGCATGATCCTTGTGGCAGCTGTTGCGATGGTTTTGGGCTGGTTTTATGGTCCATTGTTGTCGGCCATTGGCGTGATCGGCGCGTTTGCTGCGCCAATGGTCTTGGGGGGTGGCGATTCTGACCCAACGCCGTTGTTCGGCTATTATGCTTTGATTACTGCTGTTGGTTTGGGTGTGGATACGTTGCGGCGCTGGGCGTGGGTGTCTGGGCTGACAGGTGTCCTAGCATATGTCATGGGCGCGCTGTTGTTTGACGGCGATCAGTCGCTTTTCGAGGCATTTCAACTATACTGTGTGGCGATTGCGCTTATGGCGATTGTGATCCCTGCAAGGTCAATTATGCCCGACCACAAAGGCATGATGTTTGTGGAATGGGCAATAAAATTGAGGGCAGGCGAGCGTCCGATATTTCCGGTGTTTTTGGCATGGGGTGCTGTGATCACCAGTTCGTGTGTTTTGTGGATGATGTCCAGTTCGGGTGAGACCGAGTTTTGGGTGTCTGCAATTGCGCTGGCTGGGTTAAGCGCCTTGCTGGTTGTTTGGTCGCTGAAAGCACGTGCACTGCAAGATTTGGCTTTGATTCCGCTGTTTGGCCTTGTTCTAAGCATCGGATGGCAACCCGTTTGGAGCGGTGTGCGTAAGGCCTATAGTGCAGTGGATGATATAGGGTCTGAAACGGCTTTCCCTATGACGGCGACTGCGCTTGTTGGCATCGGGTTGATCTTGTCGGCATTGGCCGCGTGGCGAAGTCTGAGCAAAGGCAGTTACCCGATGATCTGTGCCCTGATTGCCGCAGTCTATGCCCCCCTGATTGCCATGGTATTGGAGATGATATGGTCCCCATCAATCGTAATCGGGGCCTATCCTTGGGCGCTACACGGGGCCGCCTTGGCCGCCTTTATGGTGTTCTGGGCAGAGCGTTTTGCACGGGCGGATGGGCCAGAACACCGTTTACGCATGTCGTTCTTTGTGCTGTCTGCACTGGCGTCTATCAGCTTTGCCCTTGTGATGATCCTTTCATCGGCCGCTTTGACGGTTGCCTTGGCCGTCACAGTTGTGGCTGCGGCAGCGCTCGACCGTCAGTATAACCTAGTCCCAATGACACTCTTTATCGCGGCTGGTGTCGTGACATTGGGCTATCGCTTGATCGCCGATCCGGGGCTGGAGTGGGCCATGGATGATGCCACGAACTTTGAAATTTTGCTGGCCTACGGAGGTGTCTTGGCTGCGTTGATCGCGAGCCTTTGGATGTTGCGTAATAAAGAACGGGCCACGGCAAACATCATGCTCGACAGTGCCGCGTGGTCAATCGGGGGTGTTCTGGTGTCGTTGATCATCTTCCGGACGATCGACGCATACACAGGTGTGGACGGCGATGCGTCGCATTGGAGCATGGGGATCTATTCCGCGATTTGGTTCACTTTGGCATTGGCGCAGGTGCAACGCCTGCAAATTGATGGGCAATCGTGGATGACACAGGTGCGTATGGTGTTGGGCGCGATCTTTGCTGTGATTGGCTTAGGTGCGCTGGCACTGGCTGCAACCTTGTATTCTCCGCTGTTGATGGACCAATACATGAAGGTTGTCGGCCCGCCGTTGTTTAATACGCTGGCCGTTGCATATCTGCTACCTGCCTTGGTGCTGACAGTTGGTTTGGTGCGGGTTTCAACAATCCCTGTGCAACTTCGGCTTGCGATGCAGGGTTTAAGTGGTGTGTTGTTGGCGTTGTGGGCCTTTGCGGTTGTGCGTCATTTTTGGCAAGGAGCGGATAGTATGCCGCTGGACAATGGCATGACCCAACCAGAACTTTACAGCTACACAATCACGCTGCTGCTGATTGGGGGCGGGCTATTCTATCAATCGCTGGCAACGCGGTCAGCGCTGATGCGTAAAGCAGGTTTGTTTGTGATTGGGACGGCTGTCGCCAAGGTGTTCTTTATCGACATCTCGGGGCTTGAGGGGCTAACGCGTGTCTTCTCGTTGCTGGTTCTTGGGCTGTCGCTGGCAGGTTTGGCATGGCTCAACCGCTGGGCACAGGATCAGGTTCAAGAAACGGGTGTAAAGTAGGCTTGTTAGCCTTATCTCACCTGCCTATAAGGCGGGTATGAACTGCATTGACCAGATCATTATACGAATTATAACCCCGGCGCTCTGAAACAGTGAGCCGCCGGTAGATAGGTGTTTGAGCCACTCGCACCGCCCCACCCGATTTTCCAGATTTTTGATCCGAAGGACGCGACAAAATGAGCGCCGAGACCCCAGAATATAAATCCACATTGAATCTGCCAAAGACCGATTTCCCGATGCGCGCAGGCCTACCAAAGCGCGAACCTGAATGGCTGGCCCGTTGGGAAAAGATGGGTGTCTATGATCGCTTGCGCGAGAAAACAGGCCGCACAGCGTTTACGCTGCATGATGGTCCGCCCTATGCGAATGGCCATTTGCACATCGGTCACGCGCTGAACAAAACGATTAAGGACATGATCGTACGCTCGCATCAGATGATGGGTTTTGATGCGCGTTACATCCCCGGTTGGGATTGCCACGGTCTGCCGATTGAGTGGAAGATCGAGGAACAGTACCGCAAGAAGGGCAAGAACAAAGACGCCGTTCCGATCAACGAATTCCGCGCGGAATGTCGCAAATTTGCTGCCGGCTGGGTGGACATCCAGCGCGATGAATTCAAACGTCTTGGCATCACTGGTAACTGGGCTGATCCGTATCTGACAATGGATTTTCATGCGGAGCGTGTAATTGCGGAAGAATTCCAAAAGTTCTTGATGAACGGGACGCTGTATCAAGGGTCCAAACCTGTGATGTGGTCGCCGGTTGAGCAGACCGCTTTGGCGGAGGCGGAGGTTGAGTACCACGATAAGGAAAGCTTTACCGTTTGGGTGAAGTTTAAGATTTCAGGTGCATCTGCGGCGGATTTGAACGACGCGCATGTTGTGATCTGGACAACTACGCCTTGGACGATGCCATCCAACAAAGCTGTCGTTTATGGCAAAGACATTGCTTACGGTCTTTATGAAGTGACCAGTACACCTGACGAAAGCTGGACGGCTGTTGGCGATAAGTTCTTGTTGGCCGATAACTTGGCTGCTGACGTAATGAAACGTGCGCGTCTTGAGGACGATATGTGGGCGCGTGTGCGCGATGTGACTGCTGATGATCTTTCTAGTGTCACGCTTTCTCATCCTCTTGCAGGCTCCGACGGTTCCAATGGCGAATGGGATCTACCACGCGATTTCCGCGCTGCAGATTTCGTCACCGACACCGAAGGTACTGGTTTCGTCCATTGCGCCCCATCCCACGGGATGGAGGAATACGAACTTTACCGCGACCTAAACATGCTGAAAGAAGTCATCACATACAACGTGATGGACGACGGTGGCTTCCGCGCTGATCTGCCGTTCTTTGGCGGCAAATACATCCTGAACCGCAAAGGCGGTGAGGGCGACGCGAACAAGGCCGTGATCGATAAACTGGTCGAAGTGGGCGGGCTGCTGGCGCGTGGCAAGATCAAGCACAGCTATCCGCACTCTTGGCGCTCTAAGGCACCGATTATCTATCGCAACACGCCGCAATGGTTTGCTGCTGTCGATAAGACCGTGGGTGATGGGCTGGATATGCACGGCCTCACGATCCGCGAACGCGCACTGACCGAGATTGATAACGTCAAATGGACTCCGCAATCGGGTCGCAATCGCCTGCATGCGATGATGGAACAGCGGCCTGATTGGGTCTTGTCACGTCAACGCGCATGGGGTGTGCCGTTGACCTGCTTTACGCGAGTTGGTGTGCTGCCGACAGATGACGATTTTCTTCTGCGCAATGAAGAAGTGAATGCACGGATTGTTGCAGCGTTTGAAGGTGAAGGTGCAGACGCATGGTATGAAGAGGGCGCAAAGGAACGTTTCCTTGGTGGTATCGTGAACCCAGAAGACTATGATCAAGTGTTCGATATTTTGGACGTTTGGTTCGACTCTGGCTCAACCCATGCCTTCGTTCTGCGCGACCGTGAAGATGGATCTAGCGACGGCATCGCGGACGTTTATATGGAAGGCACCGACCAACATCGCGGCTGGTTTCATTCGTCCTTGTTGCAATCCGTCGGCACCACCGGCCGCGCGCCCTACCGCAATGTTGTGACTCATGGCTTCACGCTCGATGAGAAGGGCATGAAAATGTCCAAATCTATCGGAAATACCATCGTGCCTGAAACGATTATCAAACAATACGGCGCAGATATTTTGCGACTTTGGGTGGCCCAAACGGATTACACTGCGGATCAACGGATTGGCCCAGAAATTCTGAAAGGTGTGGCAGACAGCTATCGGCGCTTGCGGAACACTATTCGGTTTATGTTGGGGTCATTGGCTGATTTTGATGCGTCCAAAGTGGTGGATGTCAAGGATATGCCAGAGCTTGAGCAGCTGATTATGCACAAGATGGTAGTGTTGGATGAAACGGTGCGCGCAGGGTATGCCAAGTTTGACTTCCAAGGTGTGTACCGAGCGGTGTTTGAATTTGCGACCCAAGACCTGTCGTCGTTCTACTTCGATATCCGCAAAGACGCGCTGTATTGTGATGGGTCTTCAAACCGCCAGAACGCGGCTTTGACAGTTCTGGATCATCTGTACTCACGTATGACCACATGGCTCGCCCCGATCTTGCCCTTTACGATGGAAGAGGTCTGGCTTGAACGCAATAGTGCGGAAACCTCGGTCCATTTGGTCGATTTCCCTCAAACGCCAGCGGAATGGCGCAACGATGCTTTGGCTGCGCGGTCAGAAATCGTGCGCGCAGTTCGTCGTGTTGTGACAGGTGCATTGGAAGAACAACGCACGGCCAAAGTGATTGGTTCTTCGCTGGAAGCATGTCCAACAGTGTATCTAACGCCCGAACTGGCGGCAGTGATCACGGACGCTGACACCTTTGCTGATCTGTGCATCACCAGCCAGGTGAAACTGGAAACAGACGCGGCACCCGACGGTGCTTTTGTGAATGCGGATGTTGAAGGCGTCGCAGTGATCTTTGCCAAAGCAACGGGTCAAAAATGCGGACGTTGCTGGAAAATCCTTCCAGACGTTGGAACCCATTCACACGCGGATGTCTGTGAACGGTGTGATCAAGCGCTAAGCTGAAGCAAAACCACAAATTTAGGAAAAGGTGCCGGACTTCCGGCACCTTTTTTTGTAGACGAATGCCTGCGAAAACGGTGTAGTTATAGGCGACCAACGGAGAACGATAAATGTTTCTGAAAAACGCATGGTATGTGGCTGCATGGGCCGAAGAGATCACACGTGATTTGCAACAGATCATGGTGCTGGGCGAGAAAATTTGCGTTTTTCGAACGGAAGCAGACGAGTTTGTTGGGCTCGAAGATGCATGTCCTCATCGTAAGCTGCCGCTGTCAAAGGGGCGGATCAAGGGTGACACGGTCGAATGTGGGTATCATGGTCTGACCTTTGATTGCGCTGGGCAATGCGTTTGGGCACCGGGGACGGGGCGGATACCGTCAAATGCAAAGGTCCACGCTTACCCATTGCATGAGAAATATGGATTGGTTTGGATTTGGATGGGCAATCCAGCACTTGCGGACCCCCATGATATTTTCGAGATTGAGCATTACAATGATCCTGAGTGGGGCATCAATCGCGGAGCAGCGATGGAGCTTGAGTGCAATTATTTGTTGATGTGCGACAATCTGTTGGATCCAACGCACGTGGCATGGGTTCACGCAGGTAGTTTCGGACAAGCGGCCACAAAAGACGCGCCATTGCGAGTGACCAAGAACGAGGCAGGGGTGATCGTACATCGCTGGATGATGGATGTAGAGCCCGCGCCGTTTTACAAAAAAGTCATTGGATTTACGGGCAATTGTGATCGCTTACAGCACTACGAGGTACGTTATCCGTCACACGCGCTGATCCGCGCTGTTTTCACCCCTGCGGGAACGGGGGGCGTTGATGGCCGCAAACACGACGACGTGTTCATCATGGACAGCTACAACTTTATGACCCCCACAACTGAGGGTGAAACACGTTATTACTGGTTCCAACTGCGCAATATTCGCCCTGACGATGCGGCGTTGTCCCTAATGATGACCGAGGACGTGCAACACGCGTTTGAGGAAGACCGCGCAGTGTTGAACGAAGTCCAAAAGGGGATGAGCAACAAGACCTCGCCTCATATCGACCTACCCATCGATGGCGGACAGTTGCGGTTTCGCCGTCAACTGCAGGCCATGATTAACGAGGAACAACAGGTCGACGCGCAAATGGCTGAATAGCTACTTCAAACGCTCGCGCAGAACACGGATCATGTTTTCGCCCATGACTTTGCGAATGTTTGCCTCGCTCAATCCAGCCTCGATCAAGGCATGGGTCAGGGCGGACAGTTCGGATGTGTCAAAAGCAGTTTCAACCGATCCATCAAAGTCAGAACCAAGGGAGATGTGGTCAGCGCCAACTTCTTCAACTCCGGCCATGATCATTCTGGCGATACCATCGGGTGAGATGTCACCGCAGGCCACCTCGGCCCAAAAACCTATGCCCAAGACACCACCAGTTGCTGCAATGTCTTGCATCAAATCGTCCTTAAAGTTGCGTTTGGTGGGGCAATGCCCGTACAGGCCCGTGTGGCTGACAATCACAGGCATATCGATCATATCCAACACGTCGCGGGCAACTTGTGGCGAAGAATGTGCCAGATCAAGCACCATGCCACGTGATGCAATGTCCGCAACAACCATACGGCCAAAATTGGTTAGGTCTTGGTTGCTTTCGCCGTGCAACGAACCACCCAATGCGTTGTCAAAAAAATGGTGCAAGCCGATGATACGGTGGCCTGCGACCTCGAGCTTGTCGAGGTTTGCGATGTCGCCTTCAAGCGGATGCGCGCCTTCGATCCCCAAAATGGCGCCAACCGCTGTTATCCCTGATGCGCGTGCAAGCAGATGGGCCTCAAGATCAGCGCGCGATTTGATGAGTGTCAGCTGATCAGGGATTTCATCCGCAATGTGGTGCAGTTTTTTCGCCTGATACAGCGCACGTTCGAGGATTGATCCCCAGGTACGGATCGGCCAACGCTGCCCGATGGCAAGGGGGTGATGTTGTCAAATGCCTCGGATGAATTGCTTTCATAGCTTTGACCCGCAGGGCTTTTGGTTACGGCAGTAAAGACTTGGATCGCGACGTTTCCCTCGATCAGGCGCGGGATGTCAACTTGACCACGGGTGCCGCGTGTAGCGATATTGCGTTGCCACAATAGGCTGTCGGCATGCCAGTCGCCGATCACCAAGGCGTCATGTAGGGCTTGAGCCACGTCTGAGACAGGGTAAGGATCATGCTCCACTATGCTGTTGCGTGATTTTTCGATATAACCTGGAGCAATGATAAGGAAGACTGCAAGCGCAATTCCTACAAGAACAAGACACCGTCCGATCCACTTCCCTAACGTGCGCATTGTCGCCTCCCTTTCCTTTTCACGTTGACTGTAGCCTAATTCAGATCGAATTTGAGGCAAAGGGTGACATGGCACCTTTATCTATTTTGGAGATGCATATGGCAGGTGGTTGGGCAAAAGACGGTGCTGTTAGCGAACAGATCGAGGCGTCGATAAACGATGAATTGGCCCGGCTGAAAACACGTGCAGTGCCTGTGGGCGCAAGCCTGACGCACTGTGCAGAGTGCGAAGAACCAATTTCGCAACAACGTCGCCTTGCGGTTGTAGGTGTGAAGCTGTGTATTGATTGCGTTCAAGAACGCGAAAACCAGCACCAAAGATGGGGTGGTATCAATAGGCGCGGCAGCAAAGACAGTCAGCTGAAGTGAAGGTCGGTACCTGTCGGGGCAGCCATTCGGGAAGGGTTTTCTAGGCGAAAGGGAAGGACACGCGCCGATGTTTGGAGCGTGTCCTTTCCTTTTAGTCTTCCATCGCTTCAAGTTCGTCGATGAAGCCCGAGATCATAGTCAAGCCTTTGTCCCAGAATTTAGGATCAGACGCATCAAGCCCAAATGGCGCAAGCAGTTCTTTGTGGTGTTTGGAACCGCCAGCCTTAAGCATGTCGAAGTATTTATCTTCAAACCCTTCGTCACCTTCCGCATAGACGGCGTATAGCGCGTTCACGAGGCCATCACCAAATGCATAGGCGTAGACGTAGAATGGTGAGTGTACGAAGTGTGGAATGTAGGCCCAGAAGGTTTCGTAACCGTCCATGAATTCAAATGCTGGTCCTAGGCTTTCGCCCTGAATGCTCATCCAGATGTCATTGATGTTTTCGGGGGTTAATTCGCCTTGCGCCCTTGCGGCGTGCAGTTTGCATTCAAAGTCGTAGAACGCAATTTGGCGCACGACTGTGTTGATCATATCCTCGACCTTGCCAGCCAACAGGATTTTACGTTCGGCTTGGGTTTCGGCACCGTCTAGCATTTTGCGGAACGTTAACATTTCGCCAAAGACGGATGCAGTTTCGGCCAATGTCAGTGGTGTTGACGATAGCATTTCACCTTGATCGGCTGCCAAAACTTGGTGAACGCCGTGTCCGAGTTCGTGTGCCAGCGTCATCACATCGCGTGGTTTTCCTAAGTAATTTAACATCACATAGGGGTGTACGTTTGTGACCGTTGGGTGCGCGAATGCACCTGGTGCTTTGCCCGGCTTTACACCGGCATCGATCCAGCCATCGGAAAAGAAGGGAGCCGCAATTTCGCCCATCCGAGGATCAAATGCGTTGTAGGCGCTCATCACCATATCTTCTGCTGTGGCCCAATCCACGACATGTGTGTGTTCCATGGGCAAAGGCGCATTTCGGTCCCAGACTTGCATGACGTCTAGACCTAGCCATTTGCGTTTCAATTCGTAATAGCGGTGGCTTAGCTTGGGGTAGGCGGCGACCACGGCGTTTCGCAATGCCTCGACCACTTCGGGTTCAACGTGGTTTGACAAGTGGCGGCCCATTTGCGGTGTTTCCATGCCGCGCCATCGATCAATGATCTCTTTTTCTTTGGCTTGGGTGTTATGAATCCGCGCGAAGGTCTTGATGTTTGCACCAAAAACCTCCGCCAACTCGCGCGATGCCGCTTCACGTGTACTGCGATCGGGGTCGGTCAGAAGGTTCAATGTGCCTTCGATGTTCAGTGGTTCACCGTCGACATTAAATTCAAGACCTGCGATGGTTTCGTCAAACATACGCTCCCATGCGTCACCAACAACACCAAGGTCGTGCATGAATTTTTCAAGTTCATCAGACAACTGGTATTTTTTCATAGCGCGGATGCGGTCAAATACAGGCTTATAGCGGGCAAGGGCGGCATTGGTGGCCAGCAGCTTTTCCATGTGATCATCGTCTAGACGGTTCAGCTCCAAAGTGAAAAAGACCAGTGGCGTGGTGTAATTTGTAATTTTCTCTTGGGCGTCAGACAGGAATTTGGCGCGGCCAGCGTCTGTGGTCAGCTGGTAATAGCGTAGCCCCGCATAGGACATAATACGGCCTGCAATTTGGTTGATTTTTTCGTTTCTCAACACGCAATCTAGCAGGCCTGTTGCATCCAAACCTTCAAGGTTGCCTTCGTAATCAGTGGCAAAGGATGCACATGCGTTTTCGAGCCACTCAAGATCGCGTTTCAACTCTGGCGCATCCTCGCCAGTGTAAAGATCATCAAGGTTCCATTCGGGCAGTTTGCCCATTGGTCCATCGCCATCCATCCCTCTGGATCCGGAGTTTGCGTCTTGGACGGGAAATGGAAGCTGGAACATATGTAACCTCATTAGTTTCAAAAACATAGGTATGTATGCAGAGGCATTGGAACAAGCAACAAATGCCTCAATTCGACGTAAACGTGTACTTAGCTAAAGATTTCTGACATTTACGTTAATGTTCACAATTTTGGCGACCTTGCTTTACAGATACCGCGCCATCAAGATCTAGTTGGTACAGGTGGTCAAAACCAATTTAGATTTTAAAAATTTAGCTGATGTGGTAAATTAACGTAACAGTATAAATTTTGTAGTTGTTGTATTAATTGACGGCATCAACTTGTGACCTTGGAAAGGTTGATTGTAGTACGTAGCACATATTTTGAAGCGGCTTCATATTACTCATGTGCGGCAAATAATTCAGCGATCTCGTCAAACGCTTCTTTTCGGATTGCAGGCTTTTCCATTAAAACCTCATGCTCCGCACCTTCCACCATCCGCAATGAACCATTTGCCCAAGTCCGCATCCGTTCGTGAATTGAATTGGTTCGAACTATACGTTCGCCTGTCCCCAAAAAAGTAATTGCCGGTGTGTTCGGCGCGGCTTTGGCTGCCAAACTTTTGGTTTCACTTAGGGATTCCCGAAGCCATGTATAACTAGGTCCACCAAGACCAAGTGCTGCGTATTTGGCGACCTGATCGGTCATCATATCAAACATTGGCTGATCGGTGGTCAACATATTGTCTTCAAATGGAGCTGAAACGACGTAGGAATCCAGTGTCGTGCCGGGCGGGTTTTTGTCGCCGTGACCCAGCATAGGCATCAAATTCCCCAAGGCCCAAGCAAGTGGCCGCATGTGTGGCGCAAGATGGATGCCCCACATAGGCGCGGAAAACGCAACGGCTTTGACTGGTAGGTTTTCCATCAACGCACGTAGGCCAATGGCCCCACCCATTGAATGTCCGATCAGGTAATAAGGTTTTGGAAGGTCCAGTTCTTTTGCCGCAGAAATTATGGCTGCAACATCCAGTTGGTAATCTTCAAACCTATCGACGTGGCCGACCATCGGGTTATCAACCAGCCTATCAGCAAGCCCCTGACCACGCCAATCGACGGCTATTGTGCAATAGCCACGTTGTTCTAGATCGACCGCTGATGCAGCATATTTTTCGACATATTCGGTGCGTCCGGGGAACAGCAAAACGGTTCCCCGAACAGCATCTTTGGCCCAGACTGCCAGCCTGATGCGTTTTTCATCGGATGTCATAGCCCAGTAGGCGACTGCGTTGTCGCCCACGGGGCAAATATCGGCGTAAAACGGTGCGGCAGTCAAAGTCATTAATAGGTCCCTAACCTAAAACTGAGGCAAGCTTCATCGCCATACCCATGTCGCCGTCTACTTTCAGCTTACCTGTCATAAAGGCGCTTGTTGCGTTGGTGTCACCAGACAAGATGCCTTGAAACGTGTCGACGTCCGCACTGAGCGTTACATCGGTTTCATCGTCACCGGCACGCGCGCCGTTTTCATCGATAACAACAGCACCTTCGCCGTCGATGTCAAACTTTGCAGTGCCATCAAAGTTTGCACCAGCTAATTTTGCGTTAAGTGCGGTTACGGCTTCGTTGATAATATCACTCATGTGTTATTGCCTTTTAGTTGTTTATGCACAGTCAGCTATGGAAATGCTGCTATGTCCTGTTACATTCCCAAGTATGGGCATCAAAACACAGAACCTCAAACTTACCGTCGCGGCATTTATGATGACAGTCATGAATTCCTTACCTTTGGCTGCACAATCGGACACGTCTGAATTGATGATGCAACTTAAAACTGCTGAAAAAAGCGAAGTCGCGCGTATTGAACGTGAATTAAAGTTGGAGTGGTCAAAGTCGGGTTCCACAGCGCTGGATTTATTGCTTTTGCGGGGTCGAGAAGCGATGGCGAAAGAAAACACGAGCGTTGCAATCGAACATTTCACGGCGCTGACTGATCATGCACCAGATTTTGCCGAGGGTTGGCATGCACGTGCAACCGCATATTTCAGCGCTGAATTGCTGGGGCCTGCGTTGGATGATTTGCAGCGGGCCTTGTTTTTGAACCCAGATAATTATGATGCTGTGTTTGGCCTTGGATCGATGATGGTGACCTTTGGTGACTTACCGCGCGCAGAGCAGGCATTTCGGGAAGTTCTGCGCTTGCATCCCCATCACGAAAACGCAACCAATGCGTTGAAACGGCTGGAAGGCCAAGGAATCGGTCGCGAGCTGTAAAAAGCCACCGACTTAGGGGAATTCAGTGTCATTAAACGGACGTGTTGTGGCCGTCTTAGGCCCGACCAACACAGGTAAGACCACCTACGCAATTGAGCGCATGTTGGGGCATCGTACAGGCATCATTGGCCTTCCGCTGCGCCTTTTGGCCCGCGAGGTGTATGACCGTATTGTTGCGATACGTGGTCCGTCCGTTGTGGCTTTGGTTACAGGTGAGGAGCGTATTGTGCCGCCGCGCACCCAGTATTGGGTCTGCACAGTCGAGGCGATGCCAGATGGCATGGGATGCGATTTCCTTGCTGTCGATGAAATCCAAGTTTGCGCCGATCCCGAACGTGGCCATATATTCACGGATCGCCTGCTGCGTGCAAGAGGGATGCATGAAACGCTGTTTTTGGGGTCAGATACAATGCGCAGCGCAATTGCTGAATTGATCCCAGAGGCACAATTCTTGCGGCGTGACCGGATGTCCGAATTGACATATTCAGGTCAGAAAAAAATAAGCCGGATGCGTCCGCGTAGTGCGATCGTGGGTTTTTCGGTTGAGAATGTTTATGCTATCGCTGAGTTGATCCGCCGCCAAAAGGGAGGTGCTGCAGTTGTTATGGGGGCTCTTAGCCCGCGCACGCGCAACGCGCAGGTCGAGATGTATCAAAATGGTGAAGTTGATTACCTTGTGGCCACAGATGCCATTGGGATGGGGCTTAATCTAGACGTCGATCACGTTGCCTTTTCTGCGCTTTCTAAATTTGACGGTCGCCGGATGCGTCCATTGGCACCGAACGAATTGGCGCAAATCGCTGGGCGGGCAGGGCGTGGACAAAAGGACGGGACCTTCGGAGTGACGGGCGAAGCGCGGCCACTGGACGACGGTGTTGCCAAGGCGATTATGGAACATCGGTTTACGCCGCAACGTAAACTGAATTACCGTAATCATGCGCTGCAATTTGGCAGCGTAGATCGATTGATTCAAACACTTGAAGCACCTCCAGACCACGAAATGCTCGTCAGGGCCCGCGAAGCTGATGATTTAGCAACACTTAAAACGCTATCTCAAGTGGCAGAAGTCAGCGCACGTGCAACAGATGGCCCATCGGTAAAACTGCTATGGGAGGCCTGCCGTTTGCCTGACTTTCGTGGCATTGGAAATGGGGAACATTCAGACCTCGTAGGCGCTGTTTTTAACTACTTACACCAAAGCGGTAGCATCCCCGACGATTACATGGCCCGACAGATAAAACGCATTGATCGTGTGGATGGCGATATTGATGCGTTGTCCAAACGGCTCGCCTTTATACGAACGTGGACCTACGTGGCGCAACGCAAAGGGTGGACAAATGACGAAAGTCATTGGCGCGGGGAGACGCGTTCTGTAGAAGACAGGTTGTCGGACGCGCTGCACGAGCGTTTGACCCAAAGATTTGTAGATCGGCGCACGTCCGTGCTTTTGCGCCGACTAGGACAGAAGGAAGCCATAGTGGCCGAAGTAAATGATGCTGGTGAAGTGACTGTAGAGGGTGAATTTGTGGGTAAATTGGATGGTTTCCGATTTAGCCAGGACAAAGGATCCGGAGTGGCCGAGGCCAAAACGATCAAGACGGTGGCGCTTCAGGCGCTGGCACCGCAATTCCATTTGCGCGCTGATCGATTCTATAACGCACCCGATACTGAAATTGATTACACCGAGCAGGGCGGCCTTATGTGGGGTTCCTCGGCTGTTGGTAAACTTGTGGCAGGCGCAGATGCGCTTAAACCACGGGTCGAAGTGTTTGTTGACGACATAGCTGGTCCCGAGGTTGCAGAAAAAGTGCAACGCCGTTTGCAGCATTTCATTGATCGCAAGGTTGCCGCGCTTTTTGAACCGTTGTTGAATCTTGGCCGCGACGAAGAATTGACAGGGCTTGCCCGTGGGTTCGCGTTTCAGATGGTCGAAAACATGGGCGTTCTTCCCCGTGCCAAAGTTATGGATGATGTGAAATCGCTAGACCAAGATGCCCGCGGCGCACTGCGCAAGCATGGCATACGTTTTGGTCAATTCACAATTTTCATGCCGTTGTTGTTGAAACCTGCACCAACGCGCCTGCGTTTGGTGTTGTGGTCGCTTGCCAAAGGCTTGGACATCTTCCCAGAATCCCCGCCCCCTGGTTTGGTTACTATTCCTGCCGATAAGGGTGCAACTGATGGGGCTGACACGATGTCCGGCTATCGTATCGCGGGGGTCCGCGCGATCCGCATCGATATGCTAGAACGTCTGGCCGACATGCTGCGCAGCGAAGATTCCCGTGGTGGGTTTGAGGCTAAAGCAGACATGCTGTCAATCACTGGTATGACGCTGGAACAGTTTTCAGACCTTATGCAGGGACTTGGTTATAAGGGTGAAAAAGGTGAGCGTGCGAAAGTCAAAGCTGTGGATGCAGCAATGGCTGAGCCACTTGCCCAAGCAGATGACGTGACGCCTGCAGTAGACGTGCCTGTGGATGCAACTCCGATCATGGATCAAAGACTGGCCCCGATTGCAGTTGAAGCAGCCGAGACGCCCGAAGTTGACGACGCTATTCCTGAGATGTCAGAAACTGAAACCTCTGTTGGGGTTGCGGTTGATGCGCAAGTCGCTCCTGAAATGGAAGTATTCTATACCTTTACGTGGTCACGTCCTCCACGTGCCAACACACGTCCAGCACGCACGGATGCAAAACCTGCTGGCGAAGGTCGTGGCAAGGGCAAACCCCAAGGTAAGGGGCGTGGTGCAAACAAAGGCCCACGTGAAGATAAGTCCAAAGCTTTCTCTGCCCGTCCACCAAAACCCGAAAAGAAAATTGATCCCGACAATCCGTTTGCAGCGGCGTTGATGGGATTGAAAAGCGGTAAGTGAATGAGTGAACCTGCGGCGAAACTGCGGCTAGACAAATGGCTGTGGTTCGCCCGCTTTTTCAAAACACGATCTTTGGCGGCCAAACATGTGGCCGCCGGAGACGTGCGTGTTGACGGTGACAGGGTCACAAAACGGTCGACTATGATCCAAGTTGGCAATATTTTGACTTTTGTTGCAGGGGAACAAACGCGCGTGATCCAGATTAATGTTCTTGGAAATCGGCGCGGTCCATCGCCCGAAGCACAGGCACTTTATACTGATTTGTCTCCACCAGAGCTTAAGCCGAAGAACAAACAACCTATCAATCCCAGCTTTGAAGGAAAAGGGCGCCCAACAAAGCGGGATCGACGTAAGGGTGATCTTTATCGGATCCATTCCTTTGGTGGGGCGTCAGACCACCTTGAATGATTGGGGTTCCTCAATTAGCTAGGCCGTTGAAACGTTAAAAATGAGCGACCTAATGACATATATCGTCAATGATGCCTGCATCTCTTGCAAATACACTGACTGCGTCGAAGTCTGCCCTGTAGACTGCTTCTATGAGGGTGAAAACATGTTGGTCATTCATCCCGATGAATGCATCGACTGTGGCGTGTGCGAACCTGAATGCCCTGCAGATGCCATTCGTCCGGACACTGAGCCAGATATGGAAAAATGGGTCGAGTTTAACCGCAAGTATTCTGAACTTTGGCCGGTTATCATCACCAAAAAAGATCAGTTACCTGATGCAGAAGAACGTGACGGTGAAGAAGGTAAGCTTGAAAAGTACTTTTCTGAAGCACCAGGTGAAGGTGGATAATTAGATCGTTGCCGGCCTTCTGAGTTGAGGTTTAACGCGAATTTTCACCTTTTAGCATAAGAAATCTTTTATTTCTCCATTAATCGCCCCTACGTGAACTTTCTTGGGGGTGTTTTTTGTGGTATGTGATTCTTACCAATAACCTAGACATAACCTAACGGATCGGTTTCCTGCCCAACCCCTCACTTTAAGTTGGACTATCAATTTACTGAAAAAACCACAGTTTTGACGAGACAGCCAATGTCTCGCCTGATGCGCTTTTGACAGTTTGGCATTGTAGGAAATCACCCGTTTACGAGGACACTGAATGACAAAATCGAAAAAGCTCGACTTCCGCATCAACGAATTTGTGGTTTACCCAGCGCACGGCGTTGGTCAAATCGTAGATGTTGAAGAGCAGGAAGTGGCTGATGTTGTGCTTGAGTTGTTTGTGATTTCTTTTGAGAAAGACAAAATGACCCTGCGCGTACCGACCCACAAAGCAACTGAAATTGGGATGCGGTCACTTTCGTCACCCAATGACATTTTGCACGCGATGAAGACGCTCAAAGGCAAAGCTAAAGTTAAGCGCGCTATGTGGTCCCGTCGTGCCCAAGAATATGAGCAAAAAATTAACTCGGGTGATTTGATCGCAATTGCCGAAGTTGTGCGCGATTTGCACCGCACGGATGACCAGCGCGAGCAAAGCTATTCCGAGCGTCAGTTGTATGAAGCCGCGCTTGAGCGTTTGACACGCGAAGTTGCAGCTGTTGAAACGGGTGATGAAATTGCTGCGGGTAAAAAAATCACGGATATCTTGATGAGCCGTGTGGTTCCTGTGATTGCTGCGACGTAAGTCGACTTAAAGAAGGCTGATTTTAAAGTGAAAACCGCGATTGATGTAGGTCCATCGCGGTTTTTTTTGTGCATGATTCTAAACGATCAGCCAGAGTAGAATAGCGGTTTCTGCAAGTACTTGTGTTGCACCCAAAACGTCCCCAGTTTGTCCGCTGATTTTCGCTTTTGCCAAACGTGCGACAACAAAAGCCACAACCGCAGCAACCACAATTACGCCAACAGCGTTGAAGCCAATCATCAAAATGGCGATGGCACTTGCGAACGCAAAGGTGAGTGTTGCGTTTCGCTGGGTTGGACGCCCTACGCTGTGGGACAGCCCCTTGTCACGGGCATGTTGCAGCGTCGCCATCAGCGCTGGCAAAACGCCACGCGATAACGCTGCGGCTGCGATCACGCCTGCAAAGCTGGTTGAAATAACCACACTTAAGGCCAACCAGCGTAGGCCGATCGTGACTAATAAGGCCAGCACGCCGTAGGTGCCGATTTGGCTGTCCTTCATGATCTCCAAGCGTCGTAATGGATCAAACCCACCCCAAAATCCATCGGCGCAATCGGCTAAACCATCTTCGTGCATGGCACCTGTTAGGATCATACTTGTTCCAAGCATCAGGCCTGCGATGATTGAGGGCGATAGGCCCAGACCAAATGCTATTGCACCACAAAGGCAGCTAAGTAGGCTGACTAAAAGCCCAATGATGGGAAAGGCCCAGACGCTATCTGCTTGACGGTCAAAAGCGGATTGGGGTGCGTGGGGCAGGGGCAATCGCGTCAGCAATGTAGCTGCGACCACGATATCCCATATCCATTTCTTGATAGACACGCCGTTAGGGTCGTATTTATTCATGTCCGCGCCTTTTTCATGCCTTGCAGGTCAGGATGCATTGGGTAAACAGACCTAAGGTGTCTGGCAATAGAAGGTAACAGATCATGTCAATTTCATTCACAACTTTGGCGCAAGTGCGCGAAATGATGAAAATCTTGCCAATGACAGATGCCGATGCTGTTGCTGGGGCGCAGGCCCGCAATGGCCAATTGACAAAACCACCCGGTGCATTGGGCCGTCTTGAGGACTTGGCCATTTGGTATGCTGGTTGGCGGGGCACAGATCGCCCATCATTGAACGCGCCGCAAATTATTGTATTTGCTGGCAACCACGGTGTTGCGGCCAAAGGCGTTTCCGCCTTCCCGCCGGAAGTGACCGAACAGATGGTTCTGAATTTCCAACATGGTGGTGCGGCGATCAACCAATTGGCCAAGACTTTCGGGGCTAAAATGGATGTGCATGCCTTGTCCTTGGACACACCGACAGCTGACTTCACCCAAGGTCCTGCGATGACTGAAGCCGAAGTTTGTGCTGCAATTCAATCCGGTTGGGACGCGGTTGATGCAAACACTGATTTGCTGGTCACGGGCGAGATGGGCATTGGAAACACAACGTCTGCCGCCGCGATCGGCACCGCTCTTTTAGGCGGGAATGCTGCTGATTGGACTGGCCGTGGGACTGGTGTTGAAGGCGCTGTCTTGCAGGCGAAAACTGATGTGGTTGCGGCTGGTGTGGCGCTGCATGGTGGCAAAGGTGACGGTCTGGATGTGCTGGCCGCTTTGGGTGGCCGCGAATTGGCGGCAATGGCAGGTGCGATCCTGCGTGCGCGTTCATTGCGTATTCCTGTAATCTTGGATGGGTTTATATGCACAGCAGCGGCGACATGTTTGCATGTTACCCAAGACGGCGTGTTGGACCACACGGTTGCAGGACATCAAAGTGATGAACGTGCCCACGCGCGTATGCTGGAAGCACTGGGAAAGGCTCCGTTGTTGCAACTGGGGCTTCGGTTGGGTGAAGCATCGGGTGGCGCATTGGCTATCGGCGTGTTGCAAGGCGCAATCGCGTGTCACAGTGGAATGGCAACATTTGCAGAGGCAGGTGTCTCCGACGGCTAAAAGGGGAGGAGGGATGCGCTTAACGCACACCTTACTGGCCCTGTTTGTCTTCGGATCGTAACAACAGCGCGGTTTCCAGCTCTTTCTCTAGCTCTTTGGCACGCGCAATGTATGGCTCGTTTTCCATCACTGGAATGTCGGGGCGCCACAGCAAGGCCAGTTCTTTCACCGACTCACGGTCATGTGCATAAAAAACCTTTTCGGCTGCAGAGGCTTCAAATTCGCTAAGGCCAATGTTCTCAAGCACATAACGACCAGCGCGTAAGCTGCTGTCGAACATTTCACGTACAATGTCGTTTGCACCAGCTTGATACAGACGGAACGTATGCGTGCGGTCATAAGCCCGCGCGACGATATGCAGGTCAGGGCGGTGTTTGCGTGCTGTCTTGACCAGTTTGATTGCGGCTTCTTTGTCGTCAAGTGCGACAACCAAAACACGTGCCTCCATAATCCCCGCAGCACGCAGGACGTCGGACCGTGTTGGATCACCAAAGAACCCTTTGCTGCCAAAACGGCGCATCAGCTGGATGGTTTTCATGTCATGATCCAGCACAATAGTTTCGAACCCGCTGGCCTTCACCAGACGATTAACAATCTGACCAAAACGTCCAATGCCAGCGATAATGACAGGCCCGTCGGCGTCAATTTTATCCGCGACGTGTTGTGTGTCTGGGGAAACCATACGTCGCGAGATCACTTCGTATAAAATAAACAACAATGGGGTGATCAACATTGAAAGGGCGATCACTAGCAATAAGGTTTCCGCGACATCTTCGGGGATGACACCTTGGTTGACCGAAAAGGCGGCCAAGACAAACCCAAATTCACCAGCCTGCGCCAAACTTAATGCAAACAACCACTGATCGCGGCCTTTCAATTTGAACGCACGGCCCAAAGTCCACAACACGCCACCTTTAATTAGGATTACCAGCAGTGCCATCGAAATAATGGCCGGCATGTTTGAATAAAGCAGATCGAAATTTATGCCTGCGCCAACAGTGATAAAGAACAAACCAAGCAGCAGACCTTTGAATGGCATGAGGTCGGTTTCAAGTTCATGTCGAAACTCGCTTGAGGCCAGCACAACACCCGCCAAAAATGCGCCTAAGGCAGGCGATAAGCCAACAAGCGTCATCAGGAAGGAAATTCCGACGACTATCAACAATGCCAATGCGGTGTACATTTCGCGTAGATGTGCCGCGTGGATGTAGCGAAATACTGGACGCGCTAGGTAAATGCCTGCGAAAATTACCAAGCCAACGGCAGCGATAGTGACCGCCGTGACACCCCACGCAGGTAGGCCGTCAACAAGGCTTAAGGCTGCGTCGTGATGCTCACTATCTTTCGTTAACTGAATCGACCCGTCTTGTGAGATCTTGGCGGGCAAGGTGACAGCGAGAAGCGGGAGGAAGGCAAGGATCGGGATGACTGCGATGTCTTGGGTCAATAAAACCGAGAATACGCTACGTCCGCCTGTTGTCTGCATCAGCCGCTTTTCTGCAAGCGTTTGCAACACGATGGCGGTGGAACTTAGCGATAGGGTCAGGCCAATTGCCAGCGACGTCCCTAAAGGTTGCCCATATGCCATCGCCACACCCATCAACGCAGCGGCGCTTAGTAAAATTTGCATTCCGCCAAGGCCCAATAGGCGATGACGCATATCCCACAAAGCCTTAGGTTCAAGCTCAAGACCAATAAGAAACAGCATCATCACAACGCCAAATTCAGCGAAATGTTGTAAGTCCTTTGTTTCGGCACCAACCAGCCCCAAGACAGGGCCAATAATGATCCCAGCGGCCAAATAGCCCAACACAGACCCCAACCCCAGTCGCGCAGCAATAGGAACGGCGATCACCGCTGCGGCTAGGTAGATTGACGCCTGATAAAGGAAACTTTCCATGTGTTCGTCCTGTTTGGGGTTAGGTCGGTAATGGGCCGTCGCGTTTCAATTGATCCATCACAATTTGGCTGTGTACACGGGCAACAGCTGGGTGTGCTAACAAAACTTCGTGGAGCAACGTGTTTAATGCACTTAGATCTTTACAGTACACACGTAGCAAATAATCAGCATCACCTGTCATAGTCCAGGCCCCTGTTATGGCAGATTGTGTGTCCACCAACCGCGAAAAACTGGCGGATTGATCTGGGCGATGGGTCGACAGGTGCACTTGCACAAATCCTTGAACGGAAAGCCCCAGCTTAGCGGGGTTGATGCGCGCGCTATAGCCGTCGATATAGCCTTCGCTTTCCAACCGCTGACGCCTGCGGCCAATTTGGCTGGCCGACAAGTTTAATTGATCGCTCAGGTCTTGCGCAGTCAGGTTGGCATCACGCTGAAGGGCACCAAGAATTTTGGTATCTGTTTGATCTAACACATGCGTCCTTTCTGCGTATTTGAATTAGGGTTGCAAGATAGAGAACATTGAAAATGAGACACTTGGAAAGAGCGGGCTCTGACGAATAAAGATCAAACCCTGAGTGAATTAGGAAGCAGAGTAGGACCTAACCCTTCGGCATCTTTAGGGTTAGGTTTCGGTTGCCCTTTTTGTATCGCAACTCGGCGTCGCCGATTGCTGATACACGTCCGCCATCAATGCGATCGCCCACTGTGACCTTTTTATATCGCCCGTTTGATAGGCGTACCAAAGCGCGTCGGCTTGATGGTTTGCCGTAAACGCCGATCAAGTTGACGGCCCTTAAGTTAATCGCGTTCTTAACCGTCGCAGATTTCGCAACACCGGCCGACGAAGGTATCTTCGGGCTAACAGTACGGGGCGCGATAGACGCAACACGTGTGCCTTGATTCGGATCGTCTTTGGGTCTGTTCGCGATCGCCCGTTTTACTATATTGGCAAAGTTTCTGGGGCGTCCATCGGGGCGCGCAGACGCGCGCACTGCCTGCGGGTTCGCGGGCCCTTCGATGACGATATTATTTGGGGCTGGAAGGGCGGCGAGTGACGCCGCTGCAGCTGCCGCTGCGGCATCTGTTTGGGCGCTTTGTTCGGGCGTAAGTTCTGGACTGACCTCAACAAGCGCCAGTACGGGTCGGGATCTTGGGCGTTGTTCCGCCAACTCTGTTCGGGACAAACCGCCGTTTGTAGATCGCTCGTTCTGTTCAATTAGATTGGCAGGGCGCGATTGTGGTCTTAGTTTGGCAATCGCAACTAGGGCTGGGTCATCATCTTCGGGTTTGACCAATCTGACGGGTGTTTTGGGTGGAACAGCAGATGGCCGGCCTAAGTAAACGGTCACGCCGTCTGGGCTGATCGCGCCCCCTTTTGTTGGTATCACAAGTCCATTTGCAGCCAACGCAAAAACGATGCCTGCGGCGACCGGTGTGCTTTGTTCACCCAATCCAAGGTCGGTGGCGAATGCACGTGCGTCCGGCAACGCGACTGCGTCATTGGCAGAGCTGATGGGATCAATACTGGCGACATATAAGTCATCAAGGGGTATCAGTGCTGCGGGTTGTGGAGCTTCGGGTGCTCTGGGCCAAACACCGGTAACTGCATAGTTGGCTGCTAATTCTTGTGGTGACATTTCCGGTAATAAGACAACAGGATCAGATTGCGGGGTTCGCAGCGCATCTAAAACGGCAGCATCTTCAGGACTAAGGTCTTCTGAAAGCGAGGCGGTTGTAACAAGTGGTGCGCCTATTTTGGGTGTAGGTGCCAATCCAGTTGGGGCTGCGGCATTGGAGCGATCGTTAGGGCGACCAAAGAAGCGGGCAAGCCCTTCATCCATAAAGACCGAAGCCCAAGCTGCAACACCTGCAAGAAATAGCAGCAACACGGCTGTTAGGATAAGAGCAAGAAAACGTGGCTTTCCGCCAACTACTGCCTTTTTATCGGGTTTACGCGCCCCAAAGATGGTCAGACGTTGCGCTTCGGTTGTTGGTTTAGTCGTAACTGCAGCTGGTGCGGGGATTGTGTCCGATTTTGACTTTTTGCGACGACTTAAAAAACTAGCTGCAATGCTGGGCTCGGGTGTTTCAGCGACTACAGGGGGTGTGACTTCGAGCTTTCCCTCGTTCAACGAAACGGACGCTGCAGCTAGGTCAGCTGCCGAACCATCACGCCGTGCACCCGAGAGTGAAGGTGTTTTTCCCTCCGGTGCATGGAGGGTTGGAAACCCAACGAGCGCGGGTGTTTCAGCAGGTGTATGTTGAGGGGCGACAGAAACGGGCACCAAGGGTGCCGCTTCCTCAATTGGATCAACCGCATTGTCAGCTGGATCTTGGGCAATTTCGTTGTCTTGAGTTGGATCAAGCGCGACATCATCTTTTATTGACGCTTTAGCCTCATCTTCCGAGGGGCCGATTTCAGATAGCTCGTTTGTGGCAGGACCAACATCTTCTTCTGACTGGACGATAATCTGAGCAGCCTCGGGTTCTTCAGGGGCCACAACTGGGCCAGTGTCCGCAATTACATTGCCAACAATTACGATTTTTGCGTCATCAACTTCGACTACATTGTCTCCAATAAGCTGTGCCGCAACTTTGGTTTGCCCAAAAAACGGTTCGCCTATGAATAGGCCATCCTCAGGGATTGCGACCCAACTGACAGGGTGAAAACGGTGTTCATGGGCGAAGACTTCTGCTTCGGCCAATGTATCGTGGGCGACTGCAGCTACGTGGGTCTGGTCTCCATCTGCGCTGACGGCATAGGCCAAGTCTTCGACGTCGTAAGGCGTCGAACCCACAAGCGCATCAATTGCCAATCGGGTGCGTTCTGCTAGGTCCTTTTCGCCGGTTTCCAGCGAAAGGTATTTGATTTGATCGTTTGGGATAATCAGCTTGGTGCGTACGCCACCAACGCTTAGGTCGCTGGCTTTGGTTCGTAAGACGGCCAATTCACCAGCCAAATCAGTGGAATCAAGACCGACGTCACCAACCACACGCCAACCCTCCGCTGCGCGGTGCAGCAGGCAAATACTCTCAAAAGAAAGGGAAAGCGCAAAATTTGGCTTCATTTCAAAGTCTTCTCAACCGATTACAGGGGACCAAAAGGTAAGTCTTCCTCAACCAAGATAGTGCAGTCAGACGCATATGTGAAGTATTTCACACGGATTTCAGTTTAGGATGTGTGAAACGTCCAAAAACGGTGCTGTGATTGCAGAGGAAAAATCAGAGAACCCAAGTTATCATTTATAATTAATGTCTTAGATGGCTCAGCTGATGTTTTGCTTGATAAATCCGCTCTGCAAGATTCCTCCTATCCTGCAGAGCGTGGTTTTGGGGCTTAGCTTGTTGCTTTGGCCAGTGCTTGATCCAAATCAGCAATCAAATCATCGGCGTCTTCCGTGCCGATGGAAATTCGCACAACCTCAGGGGCTGCTCCTGCCGCACGTTGTTGATCTTCAGTCAGCTGACGGTGTGTGGTTGATGCTGCGTGAATAACAAGTGACCGCGTGTCGCCAAGGTTGGCTACGTGGCTAAATATTTCCAAGGCATTTACCAACTTGATGCAATTGTCATAGCCACCCTTCACAGCAATCGTGAACAAGCCACCTGCACCGCGTGGGCAAATTTTGGCCACCCGATCATAGTAAGGAGAGGACTTGAGGCCTGCGTAGGTCACATGATCGATGCGTGGGTCATTTTCCAACCAACCGGCGACTTTCTCAGCATTTTCGACGTGGCGTTGCATACGTAGGGACAGGGTTTCAGTCCCCATCAACGTATAGTGCGCGGCCTGTGGGTTCATCGTCATGCCTAAGTCGCGCAGGCCAATGGCAATGCCAAAGAAGGTGTAGGCCATTGGACCGAATGTCTCATGGAATTTCAAACCATGATACGCAGGCTCGGGTTGGCTGAGGGATGGGAACTTGTCATTCGCGGACCAATCAAATTTGCCCGAATCCACAACGCAGCCACCCATGACGGTGCCGTTGCCGGTCAGGTACTTCGTGGTTGAGTGTACAACAAGTGTAGCGCCGTGTTCGATTGGGCGGCACAGGTATGGGGTGGACGCAGTGTTATCCACGATCAGTGGAATACCAGCCTCGTCCGAGATAGCAGAAATTGCATCCAGGTCCGTGATGTAACCACCTGGATTGGCAATTGCTTCGCAGAACACCGCTCGTGTGTTTTCATCAATTGCAGCTTTGACAGCATCTAGATCGTCGAAATCGACAAAGGTACAAGACCAACCAAAGCGTTTGATGGTTTGACTGAACTGGGTGATCGTACCGCCATATGCGCGATTTGAGGCCACAATGTTCATGCCCGGTGACATCAACGGGAAAATTGCCATTATTTGTGCCGCGTGACCAGAAGAACAGCAGACGGCGCCAACGCCGCCTTCAAGTGTCGCAATGCGTTCTTGCAAAACTGCAACCGTGGGGTTGGTCAGACGCGAATAGATAAATCCGACCTCTTGCAGGTTGAACAAGGCGGCAGCGTGATCGGCGTCGCGGAACACATAGGCAGTGGTTTGGTGGATCGGCGTTTGACGCGCGCCAGTTGTAGGGTCAGGCTTTGCGCCAGCGTGGATTTGTAACGTATCAAAACCGTAGGTTGGGGCATCTGTCATTGTGCTGGGTCCTTTTCCATAGCAACATTATTTACCTCATGGGTAAGGCAAGCCGCTACATCCTTCAAGGGCAGGTTGGCACAACACAGATCGGTTTAGCGCATCCAGAAGCCTTTGGATTTGATGCGGTTGCGGATCGCCTGTTCACGCCGCGGCATGTGATCTTGATCAAACAATGCCCGCACCTTTTCACCGCGCCCCTGATATACATTGCGTTTGATGGCGTCGTAGCCTTTCCGCACTTTCTTGATCTTGTTGGGGGCAGCGACGGTCTCCAGTGTTTTGATCACATGCTGGCTTTCGCGTGCATAAAGCATAGGGAACATGCGATAATGACAACTGGTTTTACCGTCGAGGTATCCTTCGGGCAGCGCATCACGCCCACCACCCAACGCATGAACAACCAAAGGCAACACTATCTGATCCAACCACGGCGACAATTCTTGGCAGGCAAGTTCTGGCATTTTTTCGTCGCGCACAGCCAATGCGTATTCAAGGAACTTCTCTCCGAAAGCATGCGGGCAATTATAATAGAAAAAGCCTGCATTAAAGTAGAGATAGCGTTTCCAGTATTCGTCGGGTTCAGACAGATCAAGACTGGTGTCAAAGTCTAACCCGAATTTATCATAAAGTGATTTCCAGATTCCGCTATAACCTGGGCCATAAAGCGGTGGCTTAGGCCAAGTGTTTTCGCGGCGCAAGGACGCACTAGGGCGGTTAAAATCAAATGGCACATCCAATAAATTGTCGGTCAGCAACGTGTCTGTATCAAAAAAGACAAACGGCTCATTTTTAGGCAGTGACGCCAGCATTTCGATCTTGTTGCCTTAAGCATAGCTTGCGCCGAAATGTATGCTTTCAAAGGGAATGATCTAGCCCTTCCAAAGCCTCACGCACGTCTGGTTTCATACGCGGGTCGTTGGGCCACAACCGGCCCGGCTGTGGTTCCGCAACCAGAAGTTTTCCTTCAAAGTCGGGGCTATGATGGCGCAGCGATGCCGCAAATAACACGGCCTCATATCCAAGGCGGCCATTTTGGCCGACGACAACAACGTTGAAAATTTGCTTTTTGCCAGATTTGCTTGCCATACTGTGCCTGCTTTGGTTTTTTCATACTATAGGCTGATTGTGTGGCGTACAAAAGTCAGCATTTATATTTTTGATATTTTAGGGGGCGGGAATGCTTCATCTTTTGTTTGCGGTTTTTTCATTGGTTGCTGGTGGGTCTGGAAATGGGGTTGCGACTGCGCAAGCCGTCGTTCCTTCATCAAACCTTGTCGCTGAAGATCAAACACCAACAGGCAAATTCACAACGGCTACCGAAGTGAAGCCGATCCTTGCGATGACCCTAGCCAATTGGATCGCCGTGCGGGAATGGAACGGCAACGATCTTATCTATGTTTCACATCTGTGGGCTTGGCGTTGTGGCCTTATTCAGATTGAAGTGGGCATCAATGGCGGTGCATTAGAGGTCTGGCCATTGCCGCCCTGTCATACTGAAACCGGACAACCCAATGCTATCATTGAAAGTGATGGGCTGCCGTACCGCGAATTTACGTTAAAATCGATTGAACAGTTGGACGTGCGTTTGATTTTTGATGACCTAAGCAGGCAAGACGCTAACTTTTCCTGCAAGGACATTTTGATCGCCTAATCGTTTTTATTGAACCGTGCGAACAGGCGTTCCAGCCAAGTCAGGATAACAAACGCACCACAGGCCCAGATCATCAATTCAATCGGTGCAAGGGGAGTGCCGCGCAGCCATCGACCCAAAAATCCACCTTAAGGGCGCAATATGCGGATGCCAAACAGTCCTTTTCGGCTCCACCATTCGAATATCCAGAAGCGTGATAGATATTGCAAGATCAACGTGGTAACGTCGACAAGGGTAGGGGTGAAGATGCGTTTGATCATTGTGCCAATTCAATTGTATCGGCATCGATGGCGAAGACCAGCAAAGACCCGTGTTTGGTCACCTCGGCTTCAACGCTGATGAATTGCACTACGCGGTCATAAGCCACTTGAGGCAATTGTCCGTCCAGTGGTGTAGCACGGTCCATAACACCTGCGGGCATCATCAATGTGTCGCCCGCTTTCAAGCGGTCATTGCCTTTGGTCACGTGCAGCAAGGGATAGGGCGTCAGTTCGATCACACCTGTGATTGTTTGGCGGCCAGAAATTTAAGCCAAAAATCATGACTGGTTGAGACTAAAACGGCTAAACCAAGCAAAGCAAGGATACCAAAAAACTCAAACTGAAACCCTGCAAGTTGGCGCAGGTTGGTGTTGGCCATCAACAGGTTTTCGATTTTTGACAAAGATGAAAACGAAAAAAACCAGTTCAGGATGTAGCTGGCGTGGGTCAGCGCAACAAAGGCCGTCATAACCCCGAAATGGCGTCGACTATAATGTAGAGGCCGGAAGCGATCGTCCAGCCGTGCAAGCGGGCCGATACACAAGATCACCGTTAGCATCATAATGGCACAGGTGCAGAGGCGCGGGCGTTGTATATCTACACGTTAATAGCGCGATCCTGGTCCAGGACACTTGGCGTGAGGTGTGAAAACAGTACCAGAAACAGCGCAATACTGGCGAGCATCACAGCATTATACTGCCGTTTTATTATGTTCCATTAAACGGGAAGATACTTAACGCCCATGATCAGTCTCCGGCACTTAGTTGCACAGGGGAGTTTCAGCGGGCCATATTAGTCGTTGGGACAGACCAAGCCAAAGGGCTGGAACAATCCCAACAGCCAGCAAGACGGCGGCGATTTGATGCCCTTTGCGAATGGGGTGGTAACGTCCCGCCCATCCCGCAGCCCTTGTTTCAATCTGCCACCAACGCCAAAGCACCAGCGGCCAGATTAGCAAAATCGCGGGGATCAGCAGGGGGCTAAACCCATAAGCGTCGCGCGCATCTTCATCGGTGCGATCAATCCCGATTGTCAAAAATACGGCCACAACGCTAGCGCCAATCACGGCCCAAATTTTGATGCAAAGGACAATAACGATGGCAGCTTGCGTGAAATTCCCTTGGGGTGTCGATTAGAGTTGTTGCGAAATTATTCCAATGTGATCCACACCGATAGGCTGATGCGGATCACAAAATGCCACTCAAGTTTTCTTTGTGTCATCAATTATGTTCATCGTTGCCACGCCAGAATTCCCGAGCTCAACAGAAGCAAACGGTCCGCCGTGGCACATATTGCCCACGTCCTGCGCATCTAAAACACCGCCTTGCGCGAAGGCTTCCGATGCAAATTGTTCTGCGTTGTCTTCGGGGCGATACCCTAGAAAGCTGGCTTTTGCGTTGTCGACGGGTGCGCGGTCATTGTTGGACACACCGTAGATGACGGCAAAACCTGTAACGGGTGTATCAATGGCACGAGTCACCAGTTGGATCAGATCGTTGTAGGACAACCATGATCCAACTGCGCGCGGATTGCCGACGTTGGCGGCTGATAGGATGCGCATGCAAACGGCTTCGATCCCGCGTTTATCCCAATACATGCTTGCCAAATCTTCGGCAAAACACTTGGCCAGGCCATAAAAAGTGTCGGGGCGGTGAGGCGCATCGATTCCGATGAACTCGTTCTTTGGATGCATTCCAACTGCGTGGATGGACGAGGCATAAACTACGCGGCGCACCCCATTTTTATAGGCTGCTTCCCACACATTATAGGCCCCAATGATGTTTGGACCAAGGATTGTGTCAAATGGGGCTTCGTCCCCATACGCCCCGAAATGTACAACCATATCAGCACCTTCTAGCAGTGCTGTCATATCATCTAGGCTGGTAAGGTCTGCTTTGACATAGGTTTCGCCATCGTAAAGTGTGCCCACATCGTCTTTCAAGTCAGAGGACACCAATTGATCCGCCATTTTGCTAAGCGGTTCACGCAAGTGCGATCCAAGACGGCCAGCTGCGCCAGTGAGAACGATCTTTTTCATGAGTGGTCCTTTGTTTGTTTTAAGTGGTTCTGCTTAGGTTATTTCGCTTAGATAATCGCTTTTTCGGGGAATTTTTCACCCCGTTCAATACGGTCAAATCCGAAAGGTGACAGATCAAGGCTGCGGTACTCACCGTAAGTAATCAGTTCGGAAATACCCCGTCCCATTGCGGGGGATTGTTGAAATCCATGTCCGGAAAACCCGTTCACAAAGATAAAGTTTCTTACCTTTGTATGCGGCCCGATGATCGCGTTTTGATCCTGTGTGTTAAACGCGTAATGTCCCGCCCATGAGTTAATCAATTTGATCCGCTCAAACGCTGGTACGCGTTTGGCAAGGATTGGCCAAACTTTATCCTCCCAAATCGAATGGTCCTGCGCAAAATCATCAAATTCGACGGCTGGGTCATCATCCGGCGGGCAACCAGCCAAATAATAATTGCCCTCAGACCGCATATGGATACCTGACGGATCAATTGTCAGCGGCAGATCACGATCCAGCAGTGTTTCCGCGGCAAAAATAAAAGTGTAGCGCTTGCGCGGCTCCACCGGAATGTCGATGCCTGCCATCTTCGCGGTGCGTGCTGCGCGCGGGCCAGAGCAGTTTACTACGGTTCCACATGCAATTTCTTCGCCGGAGGCTAATGTGACGCTATTCACCTTTGTGCCATCGCTTGACTTGGTCATTTCGACGACTTCATTGGTCAAATATTCAACGCCACGCTCGCGTGCGGATCGTTTCCACCAGTCAAACAGCGTGTTGCCGTCGAAATAACCTTCGTCGATGAGGTTATGGTTGGCCGCGACAATGTCATCAAGATTGTAAAAGGGGTAATCCCTTGCAATCTCGTCTGGCATCATGTGTTTCGTGCCAGCGCCCAAGGATTGCTGAATGGCTTGGCTTACTTTCAGCGTCGTTGCAAATGCCTCATTGTCCGCCAAATACATGTAGCCGAAGCTTTGTAAAACGGGTTGAGGGACGCGTTCGTCGTCGCCCATAAAGCTGCGGAAATTTTTGACGAACTCGGCTGCGAATTGGGAGACACGGATGTTCACCTCGTTTGAGAACTGCTGACGCATGCAGCTGTTGGTGTGCGCGGTCGATGTGAACTCGTAAGTCGGGTCTTTTTCGACTACCAAGATGCTGCCGTTAAAATCAGGATTAGTGGCTGTGAACCATGCCACGGAGGACCCCAACATTGCGCCACCAACGATCACAACGTCATAGCTGGTGGCTTCGGGTGATTGTAGATTGCTCATGATAACAAATCTCCCTTTGCAACGGCGCTTTGGATCGCTGCGATGTCTTTTGGTGTCATTCCGTAATCTTTTTCCGCCGTTTCCGCTGTAATATATCCACGTGCAAGGTCGCGTCTGACCAGTTCTGGATCGCGTTCGGATGCTGATCCGTACCCTGCACCACCAGGCAATGCCAAAACCACGCGGCGTCCGTGGGCCACAAATTGTTTGCCTTTGCCGTTCATCTTTGCGCCATCATCTTGGACAATCGTTGTGGGCGCACCGTTTTTACCGCCCTGACGTCCGTGGGCGGGGTGGTCGACGCGGTCAAACATTGCTTGGAAATCAAACTCGTGCCCGTCCTGCGCCCCGACCTCCATATATTGGCCCAACCCGCCGCGATATTTACCCGCGCCACCGCTGTCGGGCCTCAGTTCTTTACGCCAGATAATGATAGGGCCTGTGTGCTCTGTCGCTTCAATCGGCATGGTCATAACGCCGGATGGGAAGGCTGTCGCGTTCAGTCCATCGTACAGTGGCCGTGCACCAGCGCCACCTGAGTTGAAAGTTAAGACCTCAGCGCGGCGTGCGCCGACGGGTGCGGGTTTGTCCGTACGGGGGCGTAGGGATACTTGGAAATTGCACAAACAGCCCGCACCCTCAGCAGGCACCGTGTTTGGCAATAACTGATCCAAAGCTGCATAAATAGCGTCGGGGACAAAGTGTCCGACGATATGACGCAAGGCCACAGGGGCAGGGTGCAGTGCGTTGACGATTGTGTTTTCGGGGGCCGATATTTCAAACGGAGCCAATGAAGCCGCATTATTGGGGATTTCTGGCGCAATTGCGCATTTAAGTGCATAACATGCGTAAGCCTTTGCATAAACTAGCGGGCAGTTGATGCCTTTTTTATCGACCCCAGAGGTACCTGAAAAATCGGAGAGAATGCGATCTTTTTCAATACTTAGGCGCACTTTCAACGTGATGGGGGCAGAGAATCCATCCACCGTCATTTCCCCTGAGGCCTCACCGCGTGGAAGGGCATTGATACATTCCAATGTGGCGCGACGCGAGTTGTCTAGGATGAAACTACCAATGCCATCCAGATCATCAAGCGCGAACTCTTCCATCATTTCGATCAAACGGCGGTGTCCGATTTCGTTGCATGTCGACAGTGCATAGATGTCACCCACCAGTTGCCGGGGTTCACGCACATTGCCCCGTACAATACGGATCAGGGTTTGATCGACCACGCCGCGCTCCGCCAATTTCATGATCGGGATATAAAGGCCCTCTTCATAAACGCTGGCCGCATCCGCGCCAAAACCACGCCCGCCGATGTCCACAACATGGGCGGTACAGCCAAAGAAGCCTGCCAGTGCGCCTCTGTGAAAAGACGGCGTTACAACGGTGATGTCGTGTAAATGGCCGGTGCCTTCCCAAGGATCGTTGGTGATGTAAACGTCACCCTCAAAGATGTTTTCGCGCCCGATGCGGCGGATGAAGTGACCCACAGCGTCCGCCATCGCATTGACGTGCCCTGGGGTGCCAGTGACGGCTTGGGCCAGCATTTGACCATCCTTATCGTAAACGCCTGCGGATAGGTCGCCCGCCTCGCGCACAGATGTGGAAAATGCAGTGCGCACCAAAGCTTGGGCTTGTTCTTCTACCACAGATATCATGCGGTTCCACATGACCTGATAGGCGACGTTTGATGTGGCGCTCATGCTGCGGCTTCCTTTTTGGTCATGTCGATGGTGCCGTCTGGCTGGGCGATCACTTGGCGCGATGTGGGGACGATGATCGTCGTTTCATCTTCGGTCACAACAGCTGGGCCTTGGACCGTTTGGCCAGCGGTCATGGCCCCGCGCAGAATAACTTGGGCATCTGTGACTGCGGCGAGGGCTGGATCAAATAAGGCGCGTCGACCTGCGGATTTGGCACCACCTGCGTCTTGCGCCAATGCAATCTGCGTCACTTGCTCGGGTGGGGTGGTTGCGTTGACGGACCAGACCGTTATTTCCACATCCATGCCATCAACGGTCCGGCCAAACAAGGCGGCGTAATCCGTTTCGAACAGGTCAAGGAACGTTACAGCATCGGGTGCCATTGCCTGCGCTGCGGTGAGTGTGATTGGAATTTCCCACCCCTGGCCTGTGTACCGCATGTAGACTTTGAATTCGGACAGGATTTTGGCGACTTTATCGCAGGAGCGTACAAAACCTGTCGCCTCATCCTGCAATTCAGTCAGCAATTCCTTGATCACATCAGGTTTGAATTCCGACAGTTTCATATAAACAGATCGATTTGCTTCAAAACTGAACGGCGCCCGCAGGAAGCCGATCGCAGACCCGACGCCAGCGCCCGTTGGTACCAACAATCGGTTAACACCCAATTTCTCACACAAGCGTCCTGCATGAAGGGGAGCGGCACCACCAAACGCGATCATGGTGTAGTCTGACAAATCTTCGCCATTTTCCACCGCATGTACACGTGCGGCGTTCGCCATGTTTTCATCCACAACTTCGGCCAGCCCGAAGGCGGCAGTTTGGGCGTCCATATCCAGTGTTTTACCAAGGACATTAACCAGCGCATCCGCCGAACTGTCGGCATGCAACTGGATCGATCCACCCGCGAAATTGTCAGGGTCGAGCCTGCCAAGGATTAAATCGGCATCCGTCACAGCAGGCTTATCACCGCCGCGGCCATAACATGCAGGGCCGGGTTCTGATCCGGCACTTTCCGGTCCCACACGAATTTGGCGCATCGCATCGATATGGGCCAACGAACCACCACCAGCCCCAATCTCGACCATATCAATTACGGGAATCGAAATTGGCATGCCAGACCCTTTTTTGAAGCGATAGGTCCGAGCGACTTCAAAGACACGAGAAGTTTTGGGGGTTTGGTTCTTGATCAGGCAAATCTTGGCTGTTGTGCCACCCATGTCAAATGACAGTACCTTATCCAAACCATATCGCGCTGCGATGTTGGCGGCAAAAACGGCACCGCCCGCTGGACCGGATTCGACCAACCGCACAGGGAAGTCCGCCGCACTTTCGATGGAAATGATCCCGCCGCCAGAGTGCATAAGAAAGATGGAACAGTCAGCACCCTCTTCCTTTAACCGTCCCTTAAGTCGCCCCAGATAGGATTTCATCAACGGCTTGATATAGGCGTTGGCTACAACCGTGTTAAAACGTTCATATTCGCGCATTTGGGGGGAGACTTCGCAAGACAGTGAAATCATCACGTCTGGTAGTTTGGCAGCCAATACATCTCGGATCAGGCGTTCGTGATCGGGGTTAAGATAGGAGTGGATCAAGCCAACCGCGACACTGTCATATCCAGCTATGGCGATCTGATCTGCAACGGCTTCAATATCCGTGTGATCCAAGGTGATCAAAACATCACCATTGGCATCAACGCGTTCGGGCACAGTGAAACGACTTTGACGGGGGATCAATGGTTCGGGCAGTTCTAGGTTTAGATCATATTGTTCAAACCTGCTTTCAGTGCGCATTTCGATAACGTCACGGAAACCTTGCGTGGTGATTAGGGCCGTCTTAGCCCCACGTCGTTCGATCAGGGCATTGGTGGCTAGGGTTGTGCCGTGGATAATTTGACCGATATCTGCTGGCACAATGCACGCTTTGGCACAAACCTGATGCATTCCGTCAATAATTGCGTCTTCGGGGGCTGTGTAGGTTGTTAGAACCTTGGTTGAAAATTGTGCGCCTTCAACCTCTATCACCACGTCAGTGAAGGTGCCGCCGATGTCGACGCCCATGCGAATTGCGCTGTTGCCCATGTGTGGTGGCATCCCTGTGATGAAGATTTGGTTCCAAGTAGCTTAGGGGATAATAGTGGATCAAATCAAATTGCTAATTTGAATTGATTAGATAAAGAAACTTTATGACCCGAGGGGGTGGGCCATAGCCAAGTCACGTGCGATTTTGGCAGCCTTAGCGACGAAATTTGCGGCGCGATCAGCGTCAAAACGTGCTGAGAATTCCAAAGGCGCGGGTTGCCAGTCATACTCAACGCGGATCAAGGCACCACTTGCCAATTCGTGACGCACCATGGCTGCGGGCAGTGTGGCAACGCCCATGCCATTCAGTGTCATGTGCAGGCATGCGGCTAGATTGCTGGAAGGGACCAAGCGTACGTTTAGATCTTTGCGCCTGCTAAAGTGGGCGGCAGTTTCCGCATAAAGGAGGGTGTCGCGACTGTGGGTCAGTATTGGATGGGCAGCAATGTGATCCATTGTTAGGTTCTTGATTCCGCGCAAACCACTGTCACGGGCCGCGACCCAAACCAGTGGGTAATTGCCCAAGGGAATTTGCCCAGACATTTGCTGGCGAAAGGGGCCGTTTTGAAGGGTCAGATCAATTGAGCGGGCTGCAAGCTCCCGTTCCAGATTGACAGATAAGTCCACAGTTAGTTCCACATGCAGGTGTGGCAACGTCGTGCTAAGCGCCTTTAGGAAGTCGCTTAACCATGTATGAACGATCATTTCGGTGACCCCAAGACGCAAGGTGCTTTCGATCAAATGGGCCTCGGATGAGGCGTCCGCGAAATCATCAACAGCGTGCAGAACCTTGCGGGCGTGGTCCAGCAACTGCCGGCCTTTGGACGTTAGGCGGACCGACCCTGCATCGCGGTCCATCAACGACTGGTTCAGCAGGGTTTCAAGGGTTGCAATGCGCGATGAAATGTTTGGCTGTGTGGTGTTCAACCGATCCGCTGCTTTGCGAAAACTGCCAAGGTCTGCGACCCAGACAAAGGCTTCTAGCTGTTTGAGGCTTAGTTTCACACTGGCTCCATCAAGTTTTGGTATGCAACACTCGGTGTTTGATAGCTTTTATCGCGGACGATTCACCACCAAAAACACTCAGTTGCGATTCATTCTCATTCGCGATAAGTATTGCGAGCAGTTCGCAAGTAGCATTTACGTACTGCAGAACACTTCTTTTAGGGGGCCTACACCATGCAGCGGATCAAATTTGGATTTTACTCACTTGCTTTAAGTGCAGCGCTTGCCACGCCCAGCTTTGCTGCGGATGGGAAATTCAAGGCGATCACAACCTTTACCGTTATCGCAGACATGGCGCGCAACGTGGCAGGGGATGCGGCAATTGTTGAAAGCGTGACCAAGGCAGGTGCCGAAATCCATGGTTACCAACCGACGCCGCGTGACATTATTCGCGCCCAAGATGCGGACTTGATCCTGTGGAACGGCTTGAACCTTGAATTGTGGTTTGAACAATTTTTTGCCAACCTCTCAGACGTTCCCAGTGCGACCCTGTCAGACGGTATTGTCCCGATGAGCATCACCGAGGGTGAGTATGATGGCAAACCGAACCCCCATGCATGGATGAGCCTAAGCAGTGGTTTGACTTATGTTGACAATATTCGGGACGCGTTTGTTCAGCACGACCCTGAAAACGCCGCGATCTATGTGGCAAATGCCGCGGCCTATAAACAACAGATCACCGACACCATTGCACCGCTGGCCAAACAGATCATGCAACTGCCTGCCGACAAACGATGGTTGGTCAGCTGTGAAGGCGCATTTAGTTATCTGATCCGTGATTTTGAAATGCAGGAACTGTACCTGTGGCCAATCAATGCAGGCCAACAAGGTACGCCGCAGCAGGTGCGCAAGGTTATCGATGATGTACGGGCCAATGATATTCCAGCGGTGTTTTGTGAAAGCACTGTCAGCCAATCCCCGGCGCAGCAAGTGGCGCGTGAAACGGATGCGAAGTATGGCGGCGTTCTGTATGTGGACAGCCTGACCCAAGCTGACGGCGCGGTGCCGACCTATATTGATTTGCTGCGTGTCACGATCGAAACCATTGCAACTGGATTGATTGAATGAATGTAACCGTTGTTTCTGAAACAGGTATCGTCGCCAAGGACGTCACCGTCACCTATCGCAATGGCAACACGGCCCTGCGCAATGCCAGCTTCGAAATCCCCACGGGGACGATTACAGCGCTTGTGGGCGTGAACGGGGCGGGTAAATCCACGTTGTTCAAAGCGATCATGGGTTTTGTGCCAGCTGCCAAAGGTGAAATCACTGTGCTTGGCATGCCTGTCAAAGCCGCGCTGCGCCAAAACATCGTGGCCTATGTTCCTCAATCTGAAGAAGTAGATTGGAGTTTTCCAGTCCTTGTCGAAGATGTCGTAATGATGGGCCGTTACGGTCACATGGGATTTCTACGTCGCGCAAAACCTGCGGATCACGCTGCGGTAACGTCTGCGCTTGAGCGGGTGAATATGTCGGAATTTCGCCATCGCCAAATTGGTGAGCTGTCAGGGGGGCAACGCAAGCGCGTGTTTTTGGCCCGCGCAATTGCCCAAGAGGGCCAAGTGATATTGCTGGACGAGCCGTTTACTGGCGTTGATGTGCAGACCGAGGACGCGATTATCACCTTGTTGCGCGAAATGCGCGATGAAGGACGAGTGATGTTGGTGTCGACCCACAACCTTGGGTCGGTTCCTGAATTTTGTGACCGTACAGTTTTGGTCAAAGAAACGGTGATTGCTTACGGTCCAACCGAAACGACATTTACCCACGAAAACCTTGAACTCGCGTTTGGTGGTGTATTGCGCCATTTTGTTCTGGGTGGGTCAGATTTACATGATGATGACGATGCCCGCTCAATCCGCGTTATTACCGATGATGAGCGCCCGTTTGTTGTGTACGGCGACGAAAAGAAGGTTGGCAAAAAGTGATTGAAACGCTGCTTTTGCCGTTCAACTACAACTATATGTTCAACGCCATGTGGGTTAGTGCCCTTGTTGGTGGTGTTTGCGCATTTCTCTCGGCTTATCTGATGCTTAAGGGCTGGTCTTTGATCGGTGATGCGCTGAGCCACTCAATTGTTCCCGGTGTCGCTGGGGCCTATATGCTGGGCCTTCCCTTTGCGCTGGGCGCATTTGCTGCAGGTGGTTTGGCAGCAGGTGCGATGTTGTTCTTGAACCAAAGATCCGGGTTGAAAGAGGACACAATTATCGGCCTGATCTTCACCTCTTTCTTCGGACTTGGCTTATTCATGGTGTCGCTTTCCCCCACATCCGTAAGCGTCCAAACCATCACGATGGGTAATATTTTGGCGATCACACCCTATGATACATTACAATTGGCGATCATAGGATTTGTGACCCTTGCGATCCTGTTGGCCAAATGGAAAGATCTTATGGTCACCTTCTTTGATGAAAATCACGCGCGGTCCATTGGGTTGAACCCCGATCTTTTGAAAGCAATGTTCTTTGTGCTTTTGTCCGCTTCATGTGTCGCTGCATTGCAAACCGTGGGCGCGTTTCTAGTCATTGCGATGGTGGTCACACCTGGGGCGACAGCCTACCTGCTGACAGATCGGTTTCCAAAACTTCTGATGCTAAGTGTAGCGCTGGGCGCGGGCACCAGTTTTGTTGGGGCATACCTTAGCTTTTTCGTGGATGGGGCGACTGGTGGTCTGATTGTATCTCTACAAACGGTGATCTTCTTACTCGCGTTCTTCTTGGCCCCTAAACATGGATACCTTGCTGCGCGACGCCGTGCCGCAGCGGAATTGGTTTCAGAATGATAAGTGAACTTTTACTCCCGTTCCAATTCGCGTTTATGAACAACGCGTTCTTAATCATGACCATCATCGCTGTGCCGACCAGTTTACTGTCGTGTTTTCTTGTGCTCAAAGGCTGGTCATTGATGGGCGATGCGATCAGCCACGCGGTTTTACCGGGGGTTGTGATTGCCTATATCGTTGGTATCCCACTGATTGTCGGTGCCTTTTGTGCGGGTATGTTCTGTGCGCTAGCAACTGGGTTTCTGTCGGAAAACAGTAGGATCAAACAGGACACTGTGATGGGTATCGTCTTTTCCGGAATGTTCGGGTTTGGGATCGTTTTGTACACAAAGATCACCACGGATGTGCATTTGGACCATATCCTGTTTGGAAATATGCTGGGAATCGACAGCACCGACCTTTGGACCGCAGGCCTGATCGCTTTATTTGTGGCCATTGTGGTGATAGCCAAACGCCAAGATTTCCTATTGCATGCCTTTGATCCGGTTCAGGCCCAAGCCGTTGGGCTGCGGGTGCATTGGCTGCATTATGGGTTGCTTTCGATGATTTCGCTTACCATCGTTGCTACGCTGTCTTCGGTTGGGATTATCCTGTCCATCGGGCTATTGATCGCACCGGGGGCCATAGCATTTTTGATCACAAACCAATTCAAGCGAATGTTGCCGATTGCTGTGGGCGTCACAGTTTTCTCTGGTATCTCAGGTGTTTATCTTAGCTTCTTTATAGATAGTGCCCCCGCGCCGACAATTATTTTGATCCTGACAATCATCTTTATCGGCGCGTTTATTCGGTCTAATATGCGGGCAAGGCAAACGGCCTAAGCTGCTTCAATTGTCTGCAGCCCTACCTTAATTTGGCAATGGAATAGGTCCGGCATCTTTTGGCTGGGCATATCCACGGGCAAAAGCGGGACGTGCTGCCAACTCAAGATACCAGCGTTTTACATTTGGAAAATCGTTCAAATCAACCTGATGGTAATCGAACCTAGAGGCCCAAGGCCATATTGCGAAATCTGCAATACTTAATGTGCTGATAATGTAGGGCGAGGTGGCAAGGTGGCGATCCAAAACCCCGTAAAGGCGCTGGGCTTCAGTTTGAAAACGCTGTTCAGAATACTTCGACTTGCCTTTGTTATATTTCTGAAAATGGTGCGCTTGTTCAAGCATGGGGCCAAATTCACCCATTTGCCACATCAACCATTGCATCATCTGCCAATATTCAGGGCTGGCGTATTCGGGGGTAAACTGCCTTGATTTTTTGGCCAGATACATCAGGATAGCACCTGATTCAAAAATCGATTGATCCCCGTCCACAATTGCGGGGATGCGATTGTTGGGGCTGATTTTCAGAAAATCTGGCGTGAATTGTTCGTCTTTTCCAATGTCTATGGTGTGGCTTTCATACTCCAATCCCATCTCTTCCAAAGCAATTGATATCTTGCGCCCATTTGGGGTTGTCCAAGAATAAAGTTGGATCATTTGAAGTTCCTTATTTAGGGGGCTGGGCCATCAGATCAAACATTGGCGCAACCGAAGGGGCATCTGCAATAGTGCGCGCGGTTTTTAAAAATGTTTCGGACCATTCAGCGCCCATTACAGGGACCGTTAGGCTGCGAAACTTGTTCCAGACCACGTGATCATCCAACTTCGCCTCAGGATCGCCCTGTGCTTCTGTCACATCGGATGACAAGATCCGGCCGTCCGTAAGTAGAAAATGGGTGCGTGCAAAACGACGGGCAGGGAAGGCGGCGTTGAAAGTGTCGTCCTCGGAAATCTCGACCATTTTAGCAAGCGCGATAATTTGTGGATCGGTTAATCCGTCCGCAGTTACCTCGGCCACGCCAACTGTGCCGCGCACAACAGCAGCTGCCACTGGAAATGGCAGCGAATATTGCGCTTGTTCGGTTGTGGTTGGGATCGTGGCAAGGCGCTTTGCTTCGTGAAAAGTCTCTACATTGATCTTTGAGATTTGATCGGCACGGACATCGTGATCACGCATAAGAGGCAATGCGCCTTCAACAGCTGGCTGGGCCCAGCGGCATACCGGATAAAGTTTGATATACTGCTTTTCAATATGCCAATTCTGGCCTAGATCGCCCCAGAACCCAGCCAAATCAGGATCTTCCACCGTGATTGCAGGTGCGCCTGTAAAGCCGTCTTGCGCTAGATAAGCGGCGGACACACCTGCCATTGCGCCCCAACCTGATCCGTCTTTGACCATCGTAGGCGCATCAATCACACGCATCATCTTGCTGCGGGGGCCGTGATATTCGGCAATCCCAATCGCTTCACGTGTTTGGGCCTTGGTCAACTTCAATTGGCGGGCTGTTATGGCTGCGGTTGCCATCGCGATCCATGCGCCTGATGAGTGGTAATCAAACGCACTTGCGTGCAGCGCGACACCTGCACGTGTGCCAATTTCGTAGCCAATCACGATGCTGGTCACAAACTCTTTAGGGTTATTAATTCCTTCAGCCTGCATCACAGCGATCAAGGCAGGAAATATGCCGCAGCCCATATGGCCTTTGGTTAATTTCATACCGTCATGGGCATCCAAGGCGTCAATGGTCATACCATTGGCAAGTGCAGCACCAGCAGCACTAACGCGGCGCCCGTTTTGCCAAAGCGTGGCACCTGTACCGCTAAATTGGTGAGTGGCGTGGTTGTGGATTATTCTGGATAATGGGATTTGCGATGCTGCAACACCAACACCCAAGGTGTTGACCAAACAGCGGATTGCCTCGTGAACCGTAGCTTCAGGCAGATCATCAAACATGGTGTCTAGAATGAAATCAACTGCCGACATGTGTGATGTTCCTTAGGTGTAAAAGCTGCGAAACCCTGCAATTGCTGCGTCCAATCCTTCGTCGTCAATGTCGCGGTGCGTGACCATTCGGATGGTTGGGAATTGGCCGCCAATGCGCACGCCTGCCGCTTCCATATGTGCGCGTAAGTCAGCGTGGCCACCCGCATTTGGAGTAAAGAACACCATGTTTGTGCCGCTTTGCACGGTGCCAACATCTAAGCTGCGCAAAGCATCAGCCAAAGCGTTAGCGCGTTTGTGGTCAGCGGCCATTTTTGGGAAATGGTGGTCGAGCGCGTGAGAGGCTGCAGCAGCCAAAACGCCTGCCTGTCGCATCCCACCGCCCAATATTTTGCGATTGCGCCGTGCTTTGGCGATGATGGCGGACGATCCAACCAAAATTGAGCCAACTGGTGCACCCAAACCTTTTGAAAAGCAGACCGAGATGCTGTCGGCGCAATCGGCTAAGTCCTTGGCATCACACCCCAGTACCGTGATTGCGTTGAAAAAGCGCGCTCCGTCCAGATGCACAGAAAGACCAGCGTCCCATGCAACCTGCGCTGCGGCCTTCATCTGATCCAACGGGATCACTTGACCCCCAACCGTATTCTCCAGACATAACAGACGGCTGATGGCACTGTGAAAATCGTCTTCTTTGAGTGCACCGCGCACGGCATCTGGTGAAACGGCACCAATCTCATCCACTTCCACCGCGTGCATCGAAACACTTGCCAGAACGGATGCGCCTGCTGCTTCGTCGACATAAACGTGGTAGGTGTTGCCGACGATCAGTTCATCGCCACGTCCACAATGGGCCATGATTGCGCACAGATTGCTTTGGGTGCCTGTTGGCATAAAGACAGCGGCGTCCTTGCCCAACAGTCCCGCCATGCGATGTTCTAATGCAAGAATGCTGGGGTCTTCGCCGTAGACATCATCGCCAACTTCTGCCGTGGCCATTGCAGCCCGCATGGCGGCGTCGGGGCCGGTCACTGTATCGCTGCGCATGTCGCAGATAACAGCGTTGCGGATGCCAGTTTTCATTCCACTATAATTGCTCATTTTGTAACCTGCTTGTAAGCGAGGGCCGCAACAATATGGACCCGCGTCGTGTCCCCGCCATTCAGCGCCGTATGGTAGCCACGTGTGTCCGTGAAATAGACCGATCCATCGGCGGGCAAGTGCGTTACGTGATGATTAACCACAAACAATGATCCGGGATTTGTGGTCACTGGGATATGCAAACGCGGTTCTGGATCGCGATGCCATGAATTGCAGTTGTACTGTCCCTTGGACAACACACGTGTACGTCCAATTGGAAAGCGTTTGATCAACTCCTCATGTACATGTTCGAAATAAGTGCCCTTGAATTTCGGGTTAAATTCCGAAAAATCGATTTCGGGCACCAAATCTTCACGTGCCTCTTCTACATACCTTGCATCACCGCGCAGCCAATAGCGCCCCGACAGATCGTTCTCTGTCCATTCCGTCTGACCGGGGCGTTGGGTCAGGGGGAGGGCGGCGAACCCTTGGTCTTGCATCCCACCTTTGAAGGCCTCACGCGACAGACATTCATCTAAAGCTTTGCGTAATTCATCGATGTCAAATTTGAGTTCCAGTTTCTGGATGCCTGGACCGGGTAAGAAATGCGCAACTGATTTTGTTTCGGGTGCGGTTTGCATCCAATTCGTAACGGAGTGCACATCGGTGTCATTGATTTCTGGAGTAAATCCCATCTCAAGCATCCTGTGGTCTAATTAAATTTGAATTTAGGTTACGCGCCGCATCGGCGAAACGAAAGCATGTAACCGACGTAAATGTCGTGATTTTACAAAATTGGGGATGATGTCGATTGCCTACCTTATGTGGGATTTGATGAGTTGCCCAAGGTAGATCGCTTTATCAGTTCGAATTGTCCGTCCATGCGCACACCAACCAAGGACAATGCATTGATGACAAAAGGCGAGGGGGTAAGTGGCGTGAAAACTGACTGCGCCTTTTGCTGAACAGCATCTTGTTGGTTCGCTTTTAAATTCCCACTTAAGGTCATGTGGAATTTAAATTGATCAAAAACATAGGGGTATCCCCATTTGACTAGATTCACTTCTTGAGCAGGCGTCAGTCCTGATGTCCTGCGGCGTGCAAGCTTTGCTTGGTAAGGTGGCGCGCGAAAGGGGTCCAGTTCTGAAACGACCCGACCTGCCAATGTCGCAAGCGCATCCTTCTGCTTTGGGGGGGGGCAAAGCCACAAAACTGCCAATGCGGATTGGTGTTAAGTCTGCCAAAGACGTGGGCCATAAGCCAAAAAAAGAGTGGTGAACGCAGCGTCCAGCTCTGTGATCGTCCTGTCATGTTTTAAAAAGAACGGTGGCTTGGTGGTCGCGTGGAAACCGTATTTTTGTGGACGTTTTACGATACTGATATAGGGCTCACCAACTGATTGTCCTGTTGCTAAATCCCACCCTAACCATTGTGCTCCTGTCGGTGTGAAGAAAACACCAAAACGCCTATAGTCCTCAGACAAAATCAATGCTTTGACTGAACGTCGAATTTATCGCTGTACCTTGATTGGATCGCGTGTATCTCTCAACGGCTCATTGCTGTTAACCTTTAAAGCTAAACAACTACTTCGGTAGGCCACTAATCAGCGCTGAATGTATTTTGTCCTAAGAAATAGAAGGTTTTCAAATGATGCTGGAAAGCATGGGAGGCGCGATTATTTCGTGCAAGAACACTGTCTGGCACTCGATGGGCAGTATTATCACCTGCCCATCGACTTTGCGTCAGGCTGTGACGCCTTGAACCAAACTGCTAAGTGATGCGCTTATTGCATCAATTGCGCCCATCGCGTCGACACGTTGCAATGCACCTTTACCCTCGTAATAGCTGATCAAAGGTGCTGTTTGAGCGTGATAGGCGACCAAACGACCACCTACCGTCTCGGCATTGTCATCTGCACGGCGCTTCATATCGATACTGCCACATCCGTCGCAGACACCAGCCCGTGTTGGGATCTTAAAGCTGTCGTGAAACCCTTCGCCGCAGCCCCCACAAGTGTAGCGACCTGCAACACGTTCCACCATGGCCGCGTCGTCAACTTCTAGGCTGATCGCGGCATTTATTTTCTGACCTCTTTCAGTCAACAAAACGTCCAATGCTTCGGCTTGAATGGCCGTACGTGGAAAGCCGTCCAAGATGACACCGCTGGCACAATCCGCTTCGCCCAAACGATCACGTAAGATATTAATGACGATCTGGTCACTGACAAATGCGCCCGATTTCATTACCGCATCGGCAGCTTTGCCTGCTGGTGTACCAGAAGCAACGGCGGCACGTAGAAGATCGCCAGTGGACAGTTGGACAAGACCAAATTGTTTTTCCAGCTTACGGGCTTGGGTGCCTTTGCCGGCACCAGGGGGGCCAAGCAAGATAAGGACAGGGGCTGTATTCATGACATTGGTATCCATCGGTTATTCATGTGGGCCGTGATGCCCGCAGCTTTTGCGAACATCTTTGTCTCTTCAGACCATGCGGTTTTCGATTAGGTCTTCAACAACGCTTGGGTCAGCAAGTGTTGAAATATCACCCAGCGCGCCAAAGTCGTTTTCGGCAATCTTGCGCAAGATGCGGCGCATAATTTTACCTGAACGGGTTTTTGGCAGACCCGGTGCCCATTGGATCAAATCCGGTGACGCGATTGGGCCAATTTCAGTGCGAACCCATTTGCGCAGTTCCACACGCAATTCTTCTGTTGGCTCTTCACCGTTCATCAACGTGACGTAGCAATAGATGCCTTGGCCTTTGATTTCGTGAGGATACCCGACTACGGCGGCTTCTGCCACTTTGGGGTGGGCGACCAATGCGCTTTCAACTTCTGCGGTGCCCATGCGGTGGCCGGACACATTGATTACGTCATCGACGCGGCCTGTGATCCAGTAATCGCCGTCTGCGTCGCGTTTGCAGCCGTCGCCGGTAAAGTAATACCCTTTGTAGTCCGAGAAATAGGTTTTCTCGAACCGCTCGTGATCACCCCAAACAGACCGCATCTGGCCAGGCCAGCTGTCCTTGATACACAAGACACCTTCGACATCATTGCCTTCAATGATCTCGCCTGATGCAGGTTCAAGAACAACAGGTTCAATGCCAAAAAATGGTTTCATTGCTGATCCCGGTTTCATCGCGTGTGCGCCGGGCAGTGGTGTCATCAAGTGACCACCTGTTTCCGTCTGCCACCACGTGTCTACGATTGGGCATCTGCCGCCGCCGATAACTTCGTTGTACCAGTTCCACGCTTCAGGATTGATTGGTTCACCAACTGTGCCAAGCACTTTTAGGCTGCTTAGATCGCATCCCTTGGTGAAATCATCGCCTTTCGCCATCAGGGCGCGAATTGCGGTTGGCGCAGTGTAAAATTGCGCAACTTTGTGTTTTTCGCAGACCTGCCAAAAGCGGGAGGCGTCTGGGTACGTTGGTACGCCTTCAAACATGACGGTGGTCGCACCGTTGGCCAGCGGACCATAAACGATATAGCTGTGGCCAGTGACCCAACCCACATCGGCTGTGCACCAGAATACATCACCTTCTTTATAGTCAAAGGTGATCTCGTGGGTCATCGCGGCATAGACGATGTAACCGCCAGAGGTGTGAACCACGCCTTTTGGCATGCCTGTTGAACCGGATGTATATAGAACAAACAACGGGTCTTCGGCGTTCATCTCTTCGGGTGGGCAATCGGCAGAGGCATTGGCAGCCAGTGCGTTATAATCATAGTCGCGGCCATCCGTCCAAGTGGTCTGCCCACCTGTGCGTTTAACAACCAGACACTTCACTTCGTCAGAGGTGTGAAGCAATGCCTGATCCGCATTTGTTTTTAGCGGTGTGTTGCGTCCACCACGCGGGGCCTCATCCGCTGTAATGACAACTTTTGCTTCTGATCCATTAATCCGGGCGGCCAATGCGTCAGAAGAAAAACCAGCAAAAACGATTGAGTGGATGGCACCGATACGGGCGCAGGCCAGCATTGCATATGCGGCTTCAGGGATCATTGGCAGATAGATTACAACGCGGTCACCTTTGGATACGCCAAGGTCTTTCAACACGTTCGCCATTTTAGAAACTGAAGCGTGCAACTGTTTGTAAGTGATGTGCAGGGTTTCGTCCGTTGGGCTGTCAGGCTCCCAAATGATAGCGGTCTGATCGCCGCGTGTCGCCAAGTGACGATCAATGCAATTGGCAGATACGTTCAGCGTGCCATCGCCGTACCAATTGATCGACACATCACCCAAAGCAAAATTGACATCTTTGACTTTGGTATAGGGTTTGATCCAATCAATGCGTTTGCCATGTTCACCCCAGAATGCTTCGGGATCAGCAATTGACGCTGTATACATGGCGTCATACTTCGCCGCGTCTACATGGGCGTTTGCTGCCATATCTGCAGATGGCGGATAGGTTTTGGATTTGGTGTCTGACATGGTTGGTGCCTCCCTAGTGGCCGTGCCCCATCGGGGCGATCTTTATACATTCAAGCAAACTTTAATGCGTCACTCCCACGCGGTTTGCTTTGTCGTTGATGCGGATAATACCGTGAATTGAAAAGAAGGGAATAAGAGACCGTAATATAAGGATTTATCTGTAAAGGTTTTTCCCGCAGCCTAAGGAGCGTGTAAAGTTTTCGCATAGGGCTTGTAAATTTCCACGCTTTTTCGGGGGATTGCCTGTCAAAAATCTGTAAACCGAGTGCAAGTGGTTCTGTGAGCTGCCGTAAATTCATGTGCGATAGAATAGCAAAGGTTGCTGTGCGGGTACGACATATTGTTTCGCGCCTAGTCTGCTTTAGGTGATCTCAGGCAGAATCGCCCGATTTTGAATTCGCAATGATCAACGCCTAATTCCAGCTGGCTTTTTATTGAAACTCATCTTTGACTCTTGGTTATGATTGGTTTTAGCCCTTGGAACTCTGTTAACCTCACGTTAGCGTTTGCCACAAGCGGATCCCGGCATCATTGTCCACGGGTCCGCATATAGGGAGAATAAGATGAACAAATTTGTATTTAGCGCTGTTGCCAGCACGGTCGCATTCGCATTCGCATTTGAGGCTGCTGCCACAGAATGGAACGTATCTGTTTGGGGCAAGCGCCGCGCGTTCACAGAGCACGTTGAAAAGTTGGCCGAACTGGTTTCCGAAAAGACCAATGGCGAATTCACCATGAACATCAGCTATGGTGGTCTGTCTAAGAACAAAGAGAACCTTGATGGTATTTCCATTGGCGCGTTCGAAATGGCGCAGTTTTGTGCGGGCTATCACCGTGATAAAAACCGTGTTGTGACAGTTTTGGAATTGCCATTCTTGGGTGTTGAAAATCTCGCGCAAGAAGTTGCTGTGTCTGCGGCTGTTTATGCCCACCCAGCAGCAATTGAAGAAATGGCGCAGTGGAATGCACGTCTGTTGATGACATCACCAATGCCACAGTACAATTTGGTCGGAACGGGCGAACCACGTATGTCGCTGGCCGACTTTGAAGGTATGCGTGTACGCGCTACAGGCGGCATCGGTAAAGCATTTGCGTCAGTTGGCGCAGTTCCAACATCTGTGACAGCAACCGAAGCCTACCAAGCGATGGAAGGCGGTCTTGTCGACACAGTTGCGTTTGCCCAGCACGCGCACCTGTCATACGGCACGATCAACCAAGCCACTTGGTGGACAGCCAACCTGAACCCAGGCACAGTGAACTGCCCAGTTGTTGCAAACATCGACGCCTATGAAGCCCTGTCTGACGCGGAACGCGAAGCATTGGACAGCTCGATCCCAGAAGCGGTGGACCACTATCTTGCCAACTACGGCAAACTATTGGCCCGTTGGGACAGTGTTCTGGACGAAAAAGGTGTGAAAAAAGTTGAACTTAGCGAAGATGTTCTTGCTGAATTCCGCACCACGGCTGCTGATCCAATCCGCGACGAATGGATTGCCGACATGGAAGCCCAAGGCGTTCCAGGTCAAGAGTTGTATGATCTAGTTGTAAGCACATTGGCTAAAGCCAAAATGGCTAACTAAGCGACCTGAACTTACCAGCAGGGCCGTCCCTTCCTTGGGGCGGCCCTACCTATAAAAAAATAGATACTCGGGGGAGTAGGACAATGGCAGGATCAGCTGCGGTGCTGGAGGATTCCAGTCTGCTAAGTCGACTGGATCGCGCATTGTTGCCACTGGAACGCTTTTGCGCGTTGCTCAGCGGCCTTGCGATATTCTCACTGATGTTTTTGGCGGCCTATTCCGTCATTACACGCAAATTCTTTGGCAGCCCCATGATGGGCTATGTCGACCTGATCGAAAGTGCCATGCCGATCATTGCGATCATGGGTGTGGCTTACGTGCAGCGCGATGGAACCCACATTCGAATGGACATGTTGGTCAGTAAATTAAGTGGCCGCACGCTTTGGCTGTTTGAACTGATTTCGGTCCTCATGATCCTTTTGCTGATGGCGGCGCTGACATGGGGGGCGTGGGATCACTTCATGCGATCATTTGATTGCTCTCGCCCTTGGTGCAGTAAAGACAGCACCACCGATATTTACCTGCCACTTTGGCCCTCCAAATTTGTTGTGCCGTTTGCCTTTTTTGTCTTGTGCTTGCGCCTGATATTGCAGGCATGGGGCTATGGCCGTGCGCTTGTGTATGGGTTGGAAAACCCTGCTGGCGTCCCTTTAACTCTGACCGTCGCGGAACAAGCGGCAATTGAGGCGCGTATCTTGGAGGGAGCAGACTGATGGATAGCATTACAATCGGATTATGTGTCAGCGGCGGAATGCTGGTCATGGTGCTTCTGGGTATGCGGGTGGCATTTGCTGCGGGTATGGCTGGATTTGTGGGCCTCGTTTGGCTGCGCTGGAATGGGTATGATTATGATCCTGAAAAGTTCGGCAAGGCCCTGACCATCAGCGTGCGCATTGCTGGGCTAACACCACAATCAAAGGTCAGCGCTAATGTGCTAAGCCTTATCCCAGTGTTCATCCTTATTGGCTACCTCGCCTATTACGCCAAACTAACATCTGCTTTGTTCGAGGCCTGCAAACGCTGGTTCGCATGGGTTCCAGGTGGTTTGGCGGTATCAACCGTATTTGCGACCGCAGGTTTTGCAGCTGTGTCGGGTGCATCTGTGGCCACGGCCGCTGTGTTCGCGCGTATCGCGATCCCCGAGATGTTGAAGATCGGCTACAACAAACAATTCGCGGCTGGTGTCGTTGCCGCTGGTGGTACGTTGGCATCGTTGATCCCACCTTCAGCAATCCTTGTGATCTATGCGATCATCGTGGAACAAGACGTTGGCAAGTTGCTGCTTGCTGGCTTTATCCCCGGCGCGTTTTCGGCTGTGGTCTATGCGATATTGATCATCGGTATTGCGATGACCTTCAAAAACGTGGGTCCCCCAGTGCGCGGCTTTACATGGAAACAACGTTTTGAGTCTTTGCCGCCAGCGTTGCCAATTGTAGCGGTGGTCGTGATCATCATCTTCTTTGTCTACAACCCGTTTGGCGATGCATGGGGTACGCCAACCGAGGGGGGCGCGATTGGCGCGTTTATCGTGTTCTTGGTGGCGATGTACCGCGGGATGCGCTGGGCGCAATTGAAAGAGGCGTTGTTAGAGACAGCCAAACTAACTGTAATGATCTTCACCATCATCTGGGGTGTGCTGATCTATGTGCGCTTTCTTGGGTTCGCCAAATTACCGGATGCGTTTTCAGACTGGATTGTGTCATTGGACATGGCACCTTTGGCGATTTTGGTGTGCATCCTTCTGGCCTATGCTGTTTTGGGTATGTTCATGGATGCCATCGGGATGCTGTTGTTGACGCTGCCCGTGGTTTACCCTGCAATCATGGCCCTGAACGGGGGCGAGTACGTCAGTGCTGCTGACAGTGCGTTTGGCATGTCTGGTCCGATGTGTGCGATCTGGTTTGGGATTTTGGTGGTCAAAATGGCAGAGTTCTGTTTGATCACACCGCCCATTGGCCTCAACTGTTTTGTGGTTGCCGGTGTGCGTGATGACCTAACGGTTCAGGACGTGTTCAAAGGTGTGATGCCGTTCTTCTTGGCAGATGCAGTGACAATTGCGTTGCTGGTGGCATTCCCGGGTATCGTTTTGTGGTTGCCATCGCTTGTAGGGTAATCGCTTTAAAGCGCTAAATATCCTATGCCTGCAAAACTGATGGCGACGCCAATCCATTGTGGTGTCGTCATCCGTTCCTTTAAGAACAACCATGCCAAAATAATCGTGATCATCCCGAAGGTCGAGGCAGCAACTGCCGCAAATTCAGGGCGGTGAAGGTTGCCTGATGCAATCACAATACCAAGGGCTATGGCATCCAACAGTCCCATTAATGCCAACAATGGCCATGCGCTGCGTTCAGGTAACTTTACGCCTTCGGATGCCAACAATAAAATAACAGCCCCCATTGCAGCAGCCAATCGAGTGATCAAAACCACGGGCAATTCGCTGCCTGCTTGTGTTGCGATGTGGCCCACGGCAAAGGTCAACGCAAACCCCACAGCCCCAACCAGTGACCAACCTATTGCGGCGCGTTGCGATCCGCCGCTGTACTCTTGGTCAGACAACATGCTGACAATTGCGACGCCAAGGATCACAGCGCCTACAGCGATCCATTGGTCCCAATTTACGGGCTGTCCCATTACTGCGGCCCAGCCAATCGACAAAATCGGATAGGCACCCATGATTGGGGCCACCAAGCGCACGGGGCCGATCGAGAATGCGTTGTACAGACCAATAGCGCCGATCAAATAAAGCAACCCGCTTAAAATGCTAAGCCCATAGCTGAGTAAACCCATTTGCGACCAATCGCCAAAGCCGCCTGCGATGGGTAGTAGGAATACCAAACCAACCACCATGACAGTCGTCAAAGCGGGCAGTACGCCACCGCGTTGCGAGACATAGCGCACACAAATGTCGTGGACACCCCATGCAAGGGCGGCAAACATTCCTAAGGTGAGTGAGAGCATTTTAGGGTCCCGTTTCGTGATGTCTTTCAATTCGCCATAGGTGGCCTGTTGAAAGACTTGCGTAAACAATCCACCGGATCGTTTCTATCGCTTAATAACTGTATGACTTAAAAAGTAGTGGCCGGGAAACCGCTGATTTTCGTGCGCAATACGCGAAATTCTATGCTGTCCAAAAACGGAAATTTCCATTTCAAAGGAAACCAGAGTGTTTGATAGCATCAACTGGGATAGTAACGTCTTAAACTATGATACTTGAAGGCGCAAAATTCAGACCCCTTCAGACGAAAGTAAACGTACAAAATGAATGCTCAAATTTGCGGCGGTAAGGTGGGCATAACAGCCCACCTTTTGATTTAGATATCCAGCGTGTTGGCTTTTTCCCAATCTGAGAAGTGACCGCAAAAATCATTCCATTCCTGCATCTTCATTTTGAGATAGGCGGCGGAAAATTCTTCGCCCATCGCAGCCTTCAGACCCTCATCCTCGTCATACAGGCGCAAGGCGTCCAGCATGTTCAGCGGCAACAAAGGTGCCCCTGTGATGGTGTGTCCTTCAGCGTACATGTCGATGTCATGACGTGGGCCAGGGTCGGCTTTGGACCGCACACCCGATAGTCCCGCCGCGATGATGATCGCCTGCAACAGATAGGGGTTCACAGCACCGTCGGGCAGGCGCAATTCAAAACGGCCGGGGCCGGGGACACGCACCATGTGTGTGCGATTGTTGCCGGTCCATGTCACAGTGTTTGGCGCCCATGTGGCCCCAGACATTGTGCGTGGTGCGTTGATGCGTTTGTAGCTGTTTACTGTTGGGTTGGTGATCGCCGCCAAAGCGGATGCGTGTTTCATTATGCCACCAAGAAAGTAGCGGCCTTTGTCGGACAGGCCCAGTTCTGCGGTTTGCGAACTGTTGTCTGCCTCCATCGCGAACACGTTTGTTTTGGACTCTTTGCCCGGCGCGTCCCAAACTGAGATATGAGCGTGACAACCGTTGCCTGTCAGACCCTCGATAGGCTTAGGCATAAACGTGGCGCGGTAACCGTGTTTTTCGGCCACGCATTTGGTCATGAATTTGAAGAAACTGTGCTTGTCAGCCGTTTTCAGGGCGTCATCAAAATCCCAATTCATTTCCCATTGACCGTTGGCGTCTTCGTGGTCGTTTTGGTATGCTCCCCAGCCCAATTCCAACATGTAATCAGATATTTCACGGATCACATCAAGGCGACGCATAAAGGCTTGTTGATCATAGCAAGGCTTGGCCGCGGTATCGAATTCATCACTGATTTTATCGCCTGCTGGGGTCAGCAGGAAGAACTCAGCCTCGATCCCAGTTTTGACGTGCATGCCCATCTCTGCTGCCTCGGAAACCAGTTTGCGCAACACGTTACGCGGGGCTTGTGCGACGTCTTCGCCTTCCATCACACAGTTGCCGGGCACCCATGCAATTTCCTTGTTCCACGGTAGGATAATCACGGCTTCTGGGTCCGGAACTGCCAGCATGTCGGGGTGCGCTGGCGTCAGGTCAAGCCATGTGGCAAAGCCTGCAAAACCTGCGCCATCTTCCTGCATACCTGCGATTGCACGGGCAGGGACCAGCTTGGCCCGTTGCCCACCAAACAGATCGGTGAAGGAGATCATGAAGTATTTTATGCCGTTCTTTTCGGCAAATTTTGCGAGGTCTGTGGCCATGTGATTTAATCCTATTTTGCAACGTCGGTATTAGGTCGGTATTTTATCGGTACTGCGTTGGTGCGTATGTATGTGTGCAAAAGGCGCGCCCTATCAGAGCGCGCCTTGAATTTAGTAACCCGTGCCGGGTTTGCCGGGATACCAATCGGTGCCACACAGCGGCACCTTGGCCATTGCAGCCGCTTCCATTGTGAGGGCCACCAAGTCTTCTGGTTCTAGATTGTGCAGGTGATTTTTGCCACAGGCCCGTGCGATTGTCTGCGCTTCTAGTGTCATCACCTTGAGGTAATTCTTTAGACGGCGTCCACCCTCAATCGGGTCAAAGCGTTTCATCAGCTCTGGGTCTTGGGTGGTGATGCCTGCAGGATCGCGCCCTTCGTGCCAATCGTCATAGGCACCAGACGTTGTTCCAAGCGCGTTATACTCCGCCTCGTACTTTGGGTCGTTGTCACCAAGCGCGATTAGGGCGGCTGTGCCGATGGCAACCGCATCCGCACCAAGCGCCATTGCTTTGGCAACATCCGCGCCAGAGCGGATACCACCTGACAGGATCAATTGCACTTTGCGGTGCATGCCCAGGTCCTGAAGCGCCTGAACTGCAGGGCGAATGATGGCCAATGTTGGCTGGCCCACGTGTTCGATAAACACGTCTTGTGTCGCGGCTGTACCGCCTTGCATGCCGTCCAAAACAATCGCATCTGCGCCCGCTTTGATTGCAAGTGTCACGTCGTAGTAGGGACGTGCGCCAGCAACTTTGACGTAGATTGGCACTTTCCAACCTGTGATTTCGCGCAGTTCCAAGATTTTGATTTCAAGGTCATCTGGACCAGTCCAATCAGGATGACGACAGGCAGAACGCTGATCGATCCCTTTAGGTAAATTGCGCATGCCAGCCACACGGTCTGAGATCTTTTGACCCAGCAACATGCCACCACCACCGGGTTTGGCACCTTGGCCCACCACGATTTCAATCGCGTCCGCTTTGCGCAGATCATCTGGGTTCATGCCGTAACGCGACGGCAAATACTGGTAAACCAACTTGTCGGAATGCCCGCGTTCTTCAGGCGTCATGCCACCGTCGCCTGTGGTGGTCGATGTGCCTGCCATAGATGCACCACGGCCCAAGGCTTCTTTAGCTGGTCCAGAAAGCGCGCCAAAGGACATACCCGCGATGGTGATCGGGATATCCAGATGGATCGGGTTTGAGGCATGAAGCCCGCCGATAGTCACGGAAGTGTCGCATTTTTCGCGGTAACCTTCGAGTGGGTAGCGTGAAATGGAAGCGCCCATAAAAAGAAGGTCGTCAAATGACGGCACCTTGCGTTTGGCACCACCACCGCGAATATCGTAGATACCCGTGGCTGCGGCGCGGCGAATGTCGCTGTTTACATCAGCGGAGAAGGTCGCAGACTGCCGTGGCGTCGTGTGCGGGATACCTTTGTCGTCATGGCTGTTCATTTTCAGTATCCTTAATACGCGCCGGCGTTGTCGACGTCGAAATTGTAAAGCGTACGGGCTGAACCGTAGCGCGTGAATTCTTCAGGTTTGGCATCTACACCAGATTCCGCGATAATATCTTTGAGAAATTCGATGTGTTCAGGACGCATTTCCTTTTTCTCACAATCGGCACCCAATGATTTCACGGAACCGCGCACAAAGAAACGTGCCTCGTAACAGCTGTCCCCCAGTGCGTCGCCTGCGTCACCGCACACAACAAGGTTGCCAGATTGGCCCATAAACGCCGACATATGGCCGATGCTGCCTTGAACGACGATGTTAACGCCTTTCATGGAGATGCCGCAGCGCGAAGACGCGTTGCCTTTGACCACGATCAAACCACCGTGGGCTGTCGCGCCCAAGTATTGGCTGGCGTCCCCTTCAATGATGATTTTGCCAGACATCATGTTTTCGCCTGTGCCGGGACCTGCGGACCCATGCACGTGGATCGTTGCCTGCTTGTTCATGCCACCGCAATAGTATCCGGTAGAACCTTTGACATTCACCTCGATAGGGGCGTCTAGGCCAACAGCAATTGCATGGCTGCCTTTGGGGTTCTGAACTTCCCAAACCGTTTGGTTGGTATTGTCTGATTGGGCGTGAAGGGCGGTGTTCAGTGCACGCAATCCCTGCGCTTCAAGATCGAAACTTTGCATTAGGCAGCTTTCTCTTTCGCTGTGGGGCCCTCGTTGTGGCTCCAGAAATAAACGGTTGCGGGCTCTGGTTCCCAAACGCGGGCATTTTCGATCCCCGGCAGGTTCACAAGGGCGCGGTATTCGGACCCAAAGGCGACGTATTGATCTGTTTCGGCCATCACGGCGGGTTTGCAGGCGATTGGATCACGCACCACGCCAAAACCGTCTTTGGTGCCAACGACGAAGGTAAAGAAACCGTCAAGGTCTTCAAGTGCGCTTTCCATGGCTTCGCCCAATGTCGCGCCTTCTTGCATTTTCCATGTCAGGTAGGCCGCACCAACTTCGGTGTCGTTTTCTGTTTCAATGTGGACACCTTCGCGGCGTAGGCGGCGGCGTAGGGAATTGTGGTTGGACAGCGATCCGTTGTGAACAAGGCACTGATCGGGGCCCGTATTAAACGGGTGCGCGCCCATTGTAGTCACGGCTGATTCCGTGGCCATACGGGTGTGGCCAATGCCGTGGGTTCCAGACATGGAACGGATGTTGAACCGTTCAGCCACGTCTTTTGGCAACCCGACTTCTTTAAATATTTCAAGGGACTCACCGTGGCTCATCACGCGTACATTCGGGCGAATGTCTTTAAGCGCGGCGCGGGCTTCGCCAACTTGATCTGATTGCAATTCAAGAACGGCGTGGGTGTCGGTTACCCTAATAGTGACCTTGCCTTTGACCAGTTTACGCAAATCAGTGTCCAGCTTGGCAAAGTCTTCATCTGGTGTATCAGATTGAACTGTTAGTTTGGCATTGCCTGCGGTTTCAGCGCCATAAATAGCAATACCCGCACTGTCGGGTCCACGATCTGTCATGGTCACCAACATATCGGTCAACATGTCGCCCAGTATAGGTTCTAGCGATGGGTCTTTAAGAAATAGTCCAACAATACCGCACATGTTCAGAATCCTTTTTGTCGGGGCATAGCGTTTGTACCGAGGTTAGCACGGAAATTCCCGTGGTCAACCACAGGAAACAAATATTACTGTTGGTAATTGAAAAAGGGGGCGCACAAGTGCCCGCCCCCTTAGTTTTTTTAGTGGATCAATAGCGATCTATGGCTTTTTTAATCGCTTCAGGGTCGCCCGATTTGCGTGCGGCCTCCAGTTCAGCGCTTTCGCTTCTGAACTGGATAATGTGCCACCCAATCCAGAACGCCACACCCACAACTGTCATGGCGACTTCCCAGCCTTGGAAGGGGTAAATCGCCCCAACGTCGGCCATGTCGACGGCCCAGTCTTTGTATCCGATTGTAGACAAAGTGATGCTCCTTATTCCGCTGGCATTGCAGCTTTGGTTGCTGCGTTGATATCGGCGATCGCAGTTTCGTAGGTATGCTGTTCTCCAAGGTCGAGACCCTGAATTTCAACTTCCAAGGGGATGCGTAGAATGCCCATAGACGACTGAATTTTGGATATGATGTATGCAGGCAAGAAGCCCAACAAACCAAACATAATCAAAGCGCCGATGATTTGGCCAAGTGGATTGACTGCTGCGTAACCTTCAAATGGTGACGACGGTGCGCCCCAAAGAACGAAACCTGCGATGATCAAACCAACGACACCAGCATAGCCGTGTACCGCAACCGCCCCAACTGCATCGTCTATCTTGAACTTACGCTCAACATAGTAGTGCAGTTTGTAAACGATAACGACGCCCACAGCCCCAATGATCATGGCCTGAATAGGGTGATACAAATCGTTCCCTGCAGAGGCGGTGATAATGCCAGCCAGACCACCCGAAAGTGTCCAGAACGCATCGCCTTTTGAGACGACATAGGCTGCCATGAGGCCACCCGACAAAGACATCAAGAAGTTAAAGGTGATTGCCGACAGTGATGTTGGTGCCAAATAGATATTTGTGGCAGTCCAAGTTGTCCCGATTATTTGGCCATCGATAACTTCAGGTGAAATCAAAGGTACGTTACATGCGGCGTAAAAGCCCCAGAACCCAGTATAGATCAACAAAATGCCAACCGCGAGCATCCAAGAGTTGTGTGGTGGAATATCACGCGGTGTCCCATCGGCGGCAAATTTGCCAATCCGTGGCCCAAGCACAACAATCACACCAAGGGCGTATCCACCTGCGATCGCGTGGATAACGCCAGACGCATAGGCGTCGTGATAGCCCAAAACTTTGACCATCCAGCCATCCCAGTGCCAACCCCAAGCCGCGTCAACGATCCAGAAGAATGAACCGATCGCAACTGCGTGCATCCAAAGCGCGGAGGACCGAATACGTTCGATAACGGCTCCAGAAACGATCGAAGCAGCTGTCCATGAGAACAACAAGAACGCGGCCCAGAACACACCAGTGATGCGGTCGTCCATGTTGGTGCCCATGTTCTCTGACCATGGTGTGTAGGCTGTTGCGGCCTCAAGGCTGATACCGCCCATGCCTGGAAACGCATTGGGGAAGGCCCAATAAATCCACCATCCAAAGAGGAAGAAGGTAACCGTGACCAATGGAATGATCATGATGTTCTTCATCAATGTGTGCATGTGGTTCTTACGTCGACTTGCGCCGACTTCGTATAAGCAAAACCCGACATGGATTAAGAACATAAAGACCACGGTGACCCAGTAGTAAAACTCGGTAAACACTGTGGTAAGTGCATTAAGATTGCCGTCCACTTTTCAACTCCCTCGTTGAGATAATAGGCATTTTTGCCTAACAGTAATATTTTTTTCATTTGATTAAGCGTAGCAATCACGATTCTGTCAACAGTTTGTATGCATCGTTATTCAGCGCGCGGGCCATTTGGAGGCTTAGGGGAGAAAGACTGGCGCAAACCTTGCTATTTTCAGAAGACATTCTGTCGCAACAAACCGTTACGCCAACAAACCGTTACGTCAACAAACCGTTACGCCAAAAAACCGTCACGCCAACACATGGAGACGGCTTAAATTGGGAGGTTAAGATTCACGGTTTGACGTCGGGTATGAGGCATCCAACGCAGGTTGGACGGTATGCGATCGTGCGCTGTCTTTGGACAGATTAACGCTGCAAAAAGACCCGAATTTAGCTTAGAAATTAGGCAGTTTGGGGATAGCTGATGATCGACAGATATCGTGCAGGCAGCTTTACCAATTTTTCAGGGCCGTGTGGCGCGTCGGCGTCAAAAAACAACGTATCCCCGGGCTTGAGCGCATGAATGTCGTCACCGTGGCGGTAATCAACTTCACCATCAAGCATGTAGATGGTTTCAATCCCATCGTGTTGGAAGGTGGGGAAAACGTCAGCCTTGTCGGACAGTGTGATGAGATAAGGCTCAACAATCACACCTGACGCATTGGACCCGATGTGCCCCAAAAGGTTGTACTGATGATTGGCGCGAGTGCCCGCGCGATCAATCTCAACACCTTCGCCAGATTTGGTGTGAAAAGCTTGGCGGCTTTCCTCAAATCGGCGGAAAAAACTGGTCAATGGTACACTTAACGCATTTGCCAAAGTCTGTAGCGTGGTCAAAGATGGTGATGTGTTGCCGTTTTCAATCTTGGACAACATCCCGATAGACAGGCCTGTCATTTGCGAAAGCTCGGCCACGGTCACTTTTTGCTTGTGGCGATATGCGCGAACCTCGCGCCCGATTGCTACTTCAAGCACCTTTTCGCGATCCCCATCTCGCGTGCTGTGCGGGTCTTGGGTGAGTTGATTGGCAGTTTCGGCACTGATTTTTTCTATATTCTTCACGCGTCACCTACTACAAAGCTAAATTAAGAAAGGGCAATTCAGTGTTTGCCTAAATTAAGATGCTATATAAAGCATGATTTTCCTCAGAGTCGATAACCTATGAATAAGAGTGAAGATATCAACATCGGGTTCCTGATTTTCCCTGGGTTTCCCATGGCATGCCTGACGTCCATGATCGAACCACTTAGGGCCGCAAACGAGATCGCGGGGCAGGATAGGTTTGCGTGGCAGCTGGTATCTGAGGACGGGCAACGTGTCGTGTCGAGTGCAGGCGTGGCGTTTGAACCTGATTGCGCGTTATCGGCTGATTTGAAGACGGACGTTTTGTTTTTGTTAAGTGGCCCACCGGCTGTTCCGCAAAACCCAAACCACGCTAATGGAATCCTGCGCACGTTGGACCGACATGGTGCCGTTTTGGGTGGCATTAGTGGTGGGGTTTTCCCGCTGGTCAGAGCAGGAGTGATGGAGGGGTATAGCTGTTCAGTCCATTGGTGCTACGAAGCGGCATTCAGGGGCGAATTCCCCCATATTCGCGCCGTAGAGGATGTGATTGTGACGGACCGCCGTCGATATACCGTCGCGGGGGCTGCAGCAGCCTTTGATCTTGCCCTGCGTTTTATCGAGGAACGATTGGGCGATGAAATCGCGCACGAGGTGGCATGTTGGTTCCAACATCCACTTATGCGGGGGGAGGGGGTGCGCCAGCGTGTGCCTTTGCAAACAAGCATTCAATCAGACCTGCCAGATTTGGTCACACGCGCTGTTGAGTTGTTTGCGAAACATTTGAATGATCCGATTTCGGTGGCGCAGGTGGCGCATGTTTTGGGGGTTACGCCCAGACAGGTGGAACGGGCCTTTAAAAAGGCCACGGGTCAAAATCCCACACAATATTATCGCAGCCTTCGTATGAAAGCTGCGCGTCAATTGGTGCTATATTCCAAAGACAGTATGATCGAAATCGCCACATCTGTGGGCTATGGATCTTCAGCTCCGCTTTTGAAACATTACCGAACAGCTTTTGGCGTTTCCCCCCAAGAGGATCGCCAGAACATCAACGCATTTCGCGTGCAGGGTCGCTTTTCTGTGCCGTCAGTTTAGGGGCTTTGCCCCCGCCGCTTGTCGCGGCTCCCCCAGGGTATTTTGGCCAAAAGAAGCGGGAAGTCGGGCGCGTTTATCTCGCTGACGACATGGCGGTGATAATTGCATGATGCAATGATCCGGCTGAAGCACGCGGCCCATAAATTCCGAAATGATCAGCAGATATATGACGCACAAAGCACCCTAAGTGATGGATGCTGCTGCGACTGACTGCATCAACGGCCATCTGTCGTGTGTTCAAATTGCATAGCAATTCCATGACATTAAGCACGTTTTCGCCACTCACATCGAAACGCGTCCATGCGTCGGTTTGTTCGGCGACAGACGCATGGTCTTTTGTCAGTGCCTTAAGCTGCGCTGCAAGGTCTTCGTGACTGTCAAATGGGGCCTCAACCATCCATTGATCTGGGCCCATCCAAAATATGGTGAGTGTTTTAGAAGCAACCAGCCCAACATCAGGTGCGGTCAAACCAACAGCTTTTTTCAAAGCTGTTTTGGTCTGGCCTTCGTGTTTTAACCGTGCCGTGACAGATGCGAGTGCCACTTCTGGCACCTCGCGGCATGTTACGCCCCCAATGGTTTCTACGCGGGGCTCTGAGCCGCCTAAAGCTGTGATGGGTGTTAGGCTATGCATTGATTTAACCACGGACACGTTCCCCCTCGGGATCAACAAAATGGGCAGATACAATTTCGACGTCTACGGTTAGATCGGTAAGCGGTGAAACAAGGCGCATCTTTTCGCCCTGTCGATTGCCACCGTCTTTCAACATCCCCAACCCGATCATCGAACTTAATGTCGGCGAGAAGGCGGCGGATGTGACGTATCCCTGATCATGGGCGGCGTCCACTGGACCATCTGCCGCCATTAAGTGACCACCAGAAGTGATTTTATCTGCGGGATCAAGAGGTTGAATGCCAACTTGCATCAACGCATTTTCTTCGTTCATGCCTGCACGTTCGGACAAAGTACTGCCGATGCTGTCCTTTTTCTTGGACACCATCCGACCCATTCCAAGGTTCAAAGCACTGGTTGTGCCGTTCAACTCATTCCCGGCCGCGTGACCCTTTTCGATACGCATAACGCCCAAGGCCTCAGTCCCATAGGGTGTGACGTTGAACTCTTCACCTACGTCCATCAAACGGCGCATCAGCGCGTCGCCATAGCGTGATGGCACAGCAATTTCGAACGCCAATTCGCCAGAGAACGAGATGCGGAACAGTCGCGCCCGCAACCCGCCGCAAACCGTGATGTTGCCACAACCCATGAAAGGGAAAGCTTCGTTCGAGATGTCGAATTCGGGATCAACAATCTTTTGCAACAACGCGCGTGAATTGGGGCCTGCGACGGCATATTGCGCCCATGCTTCGGTCGTCGAGATCAGCTGAACATCCAAATCAGGATACAAGCATTGGCGCACAAATTCGAGGTGTTGATAAACGGCGGCGGCTTTGGCGGTGGTGGTGGTGACTACAAAATGATCCTCTGCCAATCGGCCTGCCGTTCCGTCATCCATCGCGATGCCGTCTTCGCGCAACATCAACCCATAACGTACCTTGCCAACAGCAAGTTTTGCGAAGGCGTTACAGTAAACTTTATTTAGGAAAGTAGCTGCATCGCTGCCTTGCACGTCGATTTTTCCCAATGTGGTGCAGTCGCAAACGCCAACTGACGCGCGTGTTGCCGTGACTTCGCGGTCGACAGATTCACGCCAATGGGTCTCGCCTGCAATTGGGAACCATTGGGCACGTAGCCAGTTGCCCACTTCGACAAACACCGCGCCACGTTCTTTTGCCCAGTAATGTGATGGTGTCAGGCGGGTAGGGTGGAATTCTTTGCCCCGCATACGCCCTGCCAGAACACCGATGGATGTCGGTGTGTAAGGTGGGCGGAATATTGTGGTGCCAACTTCGGGGATCGATTTGCCAGCCAGTTCGGCCATGATCGCAAGGCCACCCATGTTTGACGTTTTGCCCTGATCGGTTGCCATGCCAAGCGTGGTGTAACGTTTAAGGTGCTCGACGGATCGAAAGCCTTCCTGGTGGCTTAGCTTCACATCTTTAACGGTCACGTCGTTTTGCTGGTCAAGCCATGCGCGGCTGCACCCTTCGACGTACCAGAATGGGGTTTGGGACACTGGTGCGTCTTCTGCCGTTGGTGTTTTGGCGCTGCGCCCCTTCAGGCCCAAGGCTGCTTTGGCTGCTGCTGCGCCTGTTTTGAGGGCCATGTGTGTGGACAAATCGCCGTTCGCGGCCCCTGTGACTGTCATCCCTGGGGGCAGTGTGCCACCGGGAACAAATGCCGCCAAGCTTTCGTTCCATGTTGGGCGCCCCCGTTGATGACAGGTCATGTGGACATTGGGGTTCCAGCCGCCAGAGACACCAAGTGCGCCACATTCAATTGTGCGTGACGACCCATCAGCCAATTTCACTTCGACAAATTTCACGCCAAGACGGCCCTTGCTGTCGACTACTTGTGCGCCTTGGACCACTTCATAATCAAGCGAACGTGGTGCATCTGCGCGGCTGTCGATTACGGCGGCGATCTTGACCCCTTTGGCGTGTAAATCGGCCGCGGTGCTATGCCCGTCGTCATTGTTGGTAAAAATCGTAACACGTTGGGCAGGCGTTGCGGCCCAGCGATTGGCATAAGAGCGCATGGCCGAAGCCAGCATGATGCCCGGGCGATCATTGTTTTCAAACGCGATAGGACGTTCCGTGGCACCTGCGGCAAGGATGGTTTTGGCTGCATAAATGCGCCACAAGATTTGACGGGGTTTGCCAGCGGCGGGCATGATCAGGTGGTCAGATACCCGTTCAACGGCGCCGTAAATGCCATGGTCGAATGCGCCGATAACCGTTGTGCGGGTCATCATGCGCACGTTCGACATTGCGGACAGTTCGGCAATTGTTGCTTGAACCCAAACGTCGGATGCCTCGTCATTGATTGCGAATGTCTCGCTGTTCAGACGTCCGCCAAATGCAAAGTCTTCGTCTGCAAGGATCACGTCGCTGCCTGCGCGACCAGCGGTAAGGGCTGCCATCAATCCAGAAGGCCCTGCACCAATGATCAGCAGATCGGTGTGGCGGAAACCTTTGTCATATTCGTCGGGGTCATCAAGCAGCGATAGCGATCCAAGACCAGCGGCCTTGCGGATAATCGGCTCGTAGACTTTTTCCCAAAACACCGCAGGCCACATGAAGGTTTTGTAGTAAAAGCCCGCCGTCAGGAAGTTTGAAAAACGGTCGTTGATCGCCATCGCGTCAAAGGCCAAGGATGGCCAACGGTTCTGCGATTTAGCGGTCAGCCCCTCATACAACTCTGCCGTCGTGGCGCGGGTGTTGGGTTCTTGGCGATTGCCGCTGCGCAGCTCAACGATTGCATTTGGTTCTTCAGAACCTGCAGTCAACGGACCCCGTGGGCGGTGATATTTAAACGAGCGGCCCATAAGCCGTACATCGTTGGCAAGCAGCGCGGAAGCAAGTGTGTCACCTGCAAACCCGGCATATGACTTACCGTCGAATTTGAAATTTAGCGGTTGGTTGCGGTCGATTTGACCGCCTTCTAAGCGATTGATCTGGCTCATTTGGAACGCCCCAATTTGCGGGCCACATCACGGGCCAGTTCAACATTCGAAATCTCGTGGGTTACTGTGTCGCGGGTCACAACAAGGTAGGACCGATCGCCCCCTTCGTGAAACCACAGTTCGCGGTGAATACCCGCAGGATTATCGCGCAAATATGCGTATTCATAGAAATCTTGCGCGGCTGTCTCGGATTCCCAATCAGGCCGTTCAATCATTTTTGCGTCACCCAGATAGGTGAATTCCGCACTGTCGCGTGGGCCAAGGAGGGGGTGATTGATAATCATTTTCTAACGTCCCTCAATGCAGGTTGGGCTGATTGCCCATGCCTTTTTCATCGATCATGTGTCCGGTTTTGAAACGGTCAAATCGATAGGCTGTGGCTGTTGGATGTGGTTCGTCTTTTGACAGCAAGTGGGCGAACACGTAACCCGAAGCCGGTGTGGCTTTGAACCCACCATAACACCAGCCGCCGTTGAAATAGAGGCCGTCGATATGCGTGCGGTCGATGATGGGCGATCCGTCCATGGACATGTCCATAATCCCGCCCCACATACGCAACATTCTGGCGCGTCCGATCATCGGCATGATCGCCATGCCACCTTCGCAGACGTCTTCGACCACAGGCAAATTACCACGTTGGGCATAAGAGTTGTAGCCATCCAGATCGCCCCCAAAGACAAGGCCGCCTTTGTCCGATTGGCTGACGTAGAAGTGGCCTGCGCCGAAGGTTATGACACCGGGGATCAAGGGTTTAAGACCCTCGCTAACGAACGCCTGTAATACATGTGATTCAATCGGCAGGCGCATGTTGGCTTTGGCCATTAAGCGGCCAGATGAACCGGCGACTGCGCAACCAACTTTGGTGGCCCCGATAAAACCGCGTGAGGTTTCAACACCTTTGCAGACGCCATTTTCGATGCGGAACCCCGTGACTTCGCAGTTTTGGATGATGTCAACGCCGCGGCTGTCTGCTGCGCGGGCATATCCCCATGCAACCGCATCGTGGCGCACTGTGCCGCCGCGTCGCTGGGCCAAGCCACCTTTTATAGGAAAACGTGCGTCGTCAAAGTTCAGGAACGGGTATTCCTTTTTGATCTGATCGATATCAAGATATTCCGCATCGGCGCCGTTCAACATCATCGCATTGCCACGACGTACGAACGCATCGCGCTGCGCGTCCGAGTGGATCAGGTTCATGATCCCGCGTTGGCTGACCATAGCGTTATAGTTCAGGTCTTGTTCCAGACCTTCCCATAATTTCAGCGAAAATTCATAGAACGGTTCATTTCCATCCAGCAGGTAATTTGAGCGCACAATGGTTGTGTTGCGTCCGACGTTGCCGCCGCCAATCCAACCCTTTTCCAGCACCGCAATCTTTTTCTCGCCGAATACTTTGGAAAGGTAATGCGCCGTTGCCAGACCATGCCCGCCGCCACCAATGATGATAATATCATAATGAGCCTGTGGTTCAGGGTCACGCCAAGCTGGCCCCCAGCCTTTGTGCCCTGTCAGTGCTTCTTTTATGACTTTGAAACCGGAATAACGCATGGAATCAGACTCCTCTTGGGGTGATAGTTACTTAAATATCAGCTTTAGTCCCTTTCAAACCCGACATCCGAATGCCCAGATCGGACCTATGTGGTTAATAGGTCGTGGTGTTCTGCGAAGCTCGTTTGCTATAAGTTCAAAAAAGGAAACCCAATGTTAGTCGGCGTATTCACACATAATTTCTGATGTTTCTGGACAAGAATGACAGGACGGCTAACTCCCGCAATTCTAGACTAACACCCAAGCCACAGTTAATGGTGGAATTATGAAAATAGTAAGTTTTTTTCTCTCAGGAGTGTATTTTGTTTATGTTTTTCAGAAAAATTATAGTCGAATTTTAGGTGTGGTTTTGTGCGTCGGGACGATAGGGGCACCTGCATCTGCGCAAAGCGTTTTGGCGTGGTGGAGCCAGATCATAGGATCCCACAGTGCGCCCGTCAGCAATGGAACACTAACCGCTTAATCTTCACGCACGCTTTGTGGTGCGTGATGACAGTTTGTCATCCACATCAGATGCGCAGGCTGTGTGTGATGGATACACATCGAGTGACCCAAACGGCCAAGCGTTAACCACTCGCTTCACTGCCCGTCACAACACAGAATATTTCCAAAATCATACGGTATGTGATTGGCCGTTCAACGATGGTCAGGGGCTTAGCTTGGCTGCGTTGAATGGCGCCTAATCCAGTGGGGCGCTTGGCCCTACGTGATACCCACACGTCGAGATCCAATCGGTTGCAGTCGCTTTTCATGGATCAACTCCCGTGGGGCGTTCTGGAAATGGTGTTCGCATGGCGGTGTTCTATGATTCAGGGTGCCGTGGTCCCGGTGGAGATAGCGGGCAAGCGTGTCAGGTGATCCTTCAAGCCAAAGCGTTGATTGGGTGTTTCCTGTTTTTGGACGGGACAGAGACACCTGTAAAAGCAACAATTTCATAAACGAGACCACTTTGATAAAGCCGTGGTTTTTTGATTTGGCTGACCCGTTGGGGAACACTACAAAAACCCACCACGGCATCATTATGATCAATAACGCCTCCAATCGAGGGGAAAGAACACATGTAAACGATTGCCAAACTGCATTTGAATGGGCCCAGACGGGTTGGGCAGGTGCCGCACCAAGCGCATGCATCGCTTCGCATTGCCTGATCTTTGGTCTGGATACAGAGTACGAAGATTAAAACGACACCCGCGACCTTAGTTTCATCCAAAAGGCTTTTACCGCAACAACTCGTCGTAGGGAATTCAGGTGTACGCTTACGTGAAACGACCACGGGGGCGTTCACACATATGCTGCATGACGCGCTTCTTTCTGGCTGTAAGATTAATCTGAATGACCCTCAAAAATATTTAGGTGCGCGGGTTTGCAGCGCTGCTGCGCCAATTAAGAGGTTAAGCTAAGCAATATACCGTGCCTTCAGCAAAAACCGTGTGCCAATTGTTACTTGTCCCTACCTATTGTTGTCCGCCCAATTTTCGACTAATTACACATTTGGCTAATTGCATAACACATGGGTCCATTAAGTGTCTGAAAGTATTAGGTATAATTTACACCACCATGCGCGCCTTTCCGTTGCGCCGATGATGGACTTAACTAATCCGCATTGCCGGTATTTCCACCGGCAGCTGAGTTCTCAGGCGCTATTATATACTGAAATGGTGACGTCTCCTGCATTGGTAAGGGGTGGGGCGATGCATCTTTTGGATCACGACGTTTCAGAACACCCCGTGGCGTTGCAGTTGGGGGGATCAGACCCGGTTGAGCTGGCGAAAGCGGCACGATTGGGTGCGGATGCTGGATATCAAGAGATCAATTTGAACGTGGGGTGCCCATCAGATCGGGTGCAATCGGGTACGTTTGGGGCAGTGCTGATGAAGCATCCTAAATTGGTTGCGGAGTGTGTTGCGGCCATGCGGGCCGAGGTCGATGTCGAAGTCACCGTGAAATGCCGCATCGGCGTGGACGACCAAAACCCAGAAGAAGTGCTACCAGAGTTTTTGGCTCGTATAGTCGGGGCAGGGTGCGAACGTGTCACCATCCATGCACGCAAGGCGTGGCTTAAGGGGTTAAGCCCTAAAGAAAACCGCCAAGTGCCGCCGCTGGATTATGCCTTGGTCCACCAGATGAAAGGGTACTTCCCGAACTTGCATATTTCGGTCAATGGCGGGATTTCAACACTTGAGCAGGCGTCTGAATTTCTGGATAATGGATTGGACGGTGTAATGATTGGGCGGGCCGCGTATCACCAGCCTGCTGATGTTCTAAGTGCCGCTGATCCGCTGATCTTTGGCATCGCAGATGTGACAACAGTTGATCAAGCTATTCACGCGATGTTGCCCTATATGGAGGCGCATATGATCGCGGGTGGTCGCTTGCATCAGATCACGCGTCACATGCTGGGACTGTTTGCGGGCCGCCCGGGCGCGCGGGCATGGCGCCGTATGCTGTCAGATGATGCAAATAAGCCGGGTGTTGGCCCTGAATTGGTTTTGGCCGCATTGGCGAAGGTCAAACAAACCGCCCAAGAACTTGAAGCCGCGCAAGCGTCTGTAAATTAAGGATATACCATGCCAGAAACGATGCTGTTGATCCAAATGCTATTGGTTCTGTTGGTGATTGGGGCCTTTGCTGGCGTGCTTGCTGGACTGTTGGGCGTGGGCGGTGGCATCGTCTTGGTACCTGCATTTTTCTACGCATTTCAGACGCTTGGCTATGATGGTCCGCAACTGATGCAGATGTGTCTGGCAACGTCTTTGGCAACAATTATCGTGACCTCTTTGCGATCCGTTCACAGCCATAACAAAAAAGGTGCGGTGGATTGGGACATCTTGCGTGGCTGGGCTCCTGGCATCGCTATAGGCGCAGTGTGTGGAATGCTGGTTGTATCGCAGTTGCGATCTACCACGTTGCAAGCCATCTTTGGCGTGTTGGCGCTGGTGGTAGGTGTCTACATGAGTTTTGGCCGCGCTGAATGGCGTCTTGGGCAGGCAATGCCAAAAGGCCCGTTGCGTTTGGTACTTTCACCGGCTGTGGGCTTTATGTCGGTGCTGATGGGCATTGGTGGTGGCAGTTTTGGGGTGCCATTGATGAACCTGTTTAACACGCCTATCCACCGTGCCGTTGCCACCGCTGCAGGTTTCGGCGTCGTAATTGCAGTGCCCGCGGTCATAGGTTTCCTGCTGGTTGATATGCAGATGGAGGTGCCGCCCTTTACCATTGGTGCCGTCAATTTAATTGCCTTCTTTGTCATTATTGCCATGACCCTTATCACGGCCCCTTGGGGCGTTAAGCTTGCGCATGCGATGGATGCTAAGCCACTAAAACGCGCCTTTGGTGTGTTTTTGGTGCTGGTTGCGATCAACATGCTGCGCCAAACTTTGATGGGATGATGGAACGTGATGGGTTTGTGACCTTCGGGTCAGATCCACGGGTGCTGCGTTGGGCCAATGCAGCATATCAACGGACCAATAAATTAACAGCCGTTGATGGTGTTTTGGATGCACAGTTGCGTCATCAACAGACTTGGTTTGTTGGCGTTGATACCCTCGACAATACCAGCGATGGGACTGTGGGTGATGTTCAATTTCTGGGACCGTGGGACGTACCAAAACTGCCGCTACACCGCGCCCAAATCTCGATTGTATATGCGGGATACCCGCAAAAAGATGTGGACGAGAGTGAGGCGAACCACCGTTACCGCGTAAAACGCCGCGCAGCCCATGTGGACGGGTTACTGCCGGTCGGGCCAGAGAAACGCCGCTTTGTCCATGAACCCCATGCTTATATTTTGGGGCTGCCCTTGAATGACGTCTCTGCCGCTCCAACCGTTGTGTGGAAGGGCAGCCATCACATTATGAAGCGCGCTTTGGTCAATGCGATTGGCGATAAGATGCCTGCTGATGTGGACATCACGGATGTCTATCAGGCTGCACGGCGGGAAGTGTTTGAACGTTGCGAAATGGTCCCTATTACTTGCAAAGTGGGTGAATCATTTCTGCTAGATCGTTTCGCTTTACATGGTACGGAATGTTGGGACAGCACACATAAACCCGTCAAAGAAGGTCGCATGATCGCGTTTCTTCGGCCTGAATTTCCAAACTCACGTGACTGGCTGGGTTAGCGTTTTAGACGTGCGGCCCGACCACCGCGACGCCCTGTTGGCACGGATTTACGCAAAGGCAATTCTGCCATAATTTCAGAGCGTTCATCTGAATTCATTTTGGACCATCGGCCGATTTCATCAATCGAACGATTGCAGCCAGTACACAGCCGCGTTTCAGGATGCACCACGCAAATTTGTATACACGGGCTATCGATTTCGTTGCGTCTCCATACTGGTGGTGTGCTGGTCATAGTGTGGCCCTTAATACGCGTAGACGGTCTAGCAATCCTTGTAGGATAAACCCGGCAGCCACATGGTCAATGACTTCGGCGCGACGTTTGCGGGACGTATCCGCCTCTAACAAAACCCGTTCGGCGGCAACGGTGCTTAGGCGTTCGTCCCAATAAGTGATTGGTCCGGCCCACAGTTTTTCCAGATTGCGGGCAAAGGCGCGGGTGGCTTGGCAGCGTGGGCCTTCTGATCCGTCCATATTGCGGGGCAGGCCAAGGACAAGACCGCAAATCTGGCGCTTTTCCATCACCTCAAGTAAACGGGCCGCATCAATTCCGAACTTCTTGCGTTTGATGGTCTCGAGGGGGGAGGCAACACCAAGGAACGTGTCTGACACTGCTAGACCAATGGTGACCGTTCCCAAATCCAATCCGATGACGGGGCGCATTGGGGTGAGGGCTGCGTTAAATTCGGCGACGTCATCTAGGATCATTCGGCCACTCCTGCGCGTTGTGCGGCGCGGGTAATCATATCCATTGCAGATGGATCACCCCCAAATACTATTTCGGCGTTTTTGAAAATTGCAAAGGCTTGATCTGTGCGCTCCAGAACACCTAAGGCACCAATCAATTGTGCCCATTCTTCTGGCGGACCACCATCTGTGGCAAGGCGATCAGATAGGCCAGCCACCATACCTTCGATCATTTCGATGCGATCTGCCCCCGTCATGTTGCCAGCAGACTCAATATCTTCTGATGTTGGACCTTTTGTCTTGGCACTCCCAATTGCTGGTATTTGGTAATTTACGCCTGCGCGTTGGGCCACTTCTGGGATCTGCGCAAGGATCGGCGCAATCCATAATGCATCTTCCGGCCCAGTCCGAAGTTGGCGGTCCCAGACGCGAAAGGCGAGGTCTGGGCGGCCTGTTTGGGCCATCATCAGACCCATATAGTAGCGTGCGATACCATTGTCGGGGGAGCGCGCCAAAATAACACGGGCCGCTTTTTCTGCTTCGGGTGACACATAACCACCCGCGGCAAGCACCAGTAAATCCATGTAGTCAGTCAGGTCTTGAACCGTGGACTGATCACCTTTGAGGTCCAAAATGCGCCCCTGCGCCTGATAAGCGGCAGAAAAATTTCCCAAATTTGATTCGTTTTGCGCCAATAGAACATGGCCTTGGATGTCGTCTGGGCGTCCAACAACCGTATCGCGAAGGGTCTGAACCAACCTTAAATAATCTGCGTTGAATTCAGCAATTGGGGCTTGGGCAGGTAGGCTGGCTTCTGCCTCGGCTTGCGATGGGCGGGTTTTGCGCAACTCATCGGCGTATGCGATCCGTTCGACCAATGCCAAATCGCCGTACCCCGGTGCGCCAAGACCTGTGATTGGCCCGATGCCCTTATACAGTGCAAAACTGCCGCCGGCCAAAATAAGGGTAATGACCAAAGCAAGTGCTTTGGGAGCACCACTGACAAGGTCGCTGTCTACGCGCCGTTCCGTGTCAGCAGCCAAAATGCGACGCGAGACCTCAGTGCGCACACGTGTGGCGTCAGCCCCACTAAGAACCCCACGTTCAAGATCACGTTCAACTTCGGTTAACTGATCGCGGTAAACGCGTAAATCGTAGTCCGCTTCGCCGCTGAATTTGTCATCACGCCGCAGTAATGCGAGGGCCAAAAGCCCAGCGACAACGGCAGTTAATCCAATAGTTATAATCCAAAATGCCATCTCGACCTCTTCCGCGTGTTTAGATGGATGTAACCGTGCCAGAGCGTTAAAAAAAGGGGCAATTGGACGCGTACCCTATCAACCCACGTGCAATTGATCGCGAACACTAGTCTTTGCATGTGTAGACGTGTCGCAAAACCACAAAAAAGTGCCGCGCGCAGTATCCTCTTATTTTGCATCTTGGCCAGAACAGAGACAAGATACCGGCGAACCGCGAATCCTGCTTGCGGCCCCGTTTGATCTACCCCGTTGATCCTTTTTCGAAAGCTATGCACATGAAACGATATTCAGCCTTTGCCATCGCCCGCGAAGCGATCCGCTATCATGCAGGCTGGGAACGCGCATGGCGTGCCCCTGAACCTAAAGCCAAATACGACGCGATCATTATCGGGGCAGGTGGGCATGGTTTGGCAACAGCTTACTATTTGGGTAAGAATTTCGGCATCACGAACGTAGCGATCATCGAAAAGGGCTGGCTTGGTGGCGGCAACACGGGGCGCAACACCACGATTATCCGCTCTAACTATTTGCAAGACCCGTCGGCAGCTTTGTACGAAAAGTCGCGGTCTTTGTACGAAACGATGTCTCAAGACCTGAATTATAACGTCATGTTCAGCCCACGCGGTGTGATCATGTTGGCCCAGACCCAACACGAGGTCCGCGGTTATCAACGTACCGCCCACGCCAACGCTTTGCAGGGGGTGCCAACGGAATGGATCAACCCGCAGCGCGTCAAAGAACTGTGCCCGATCATCAACCTTGAAGGTCCACGTTACCCTGTCTTGGGTGGCCTGTTACAAGCACGCGGCGGCACGGCCCGTCACGATGCGGTGGCTTGGGGTTACGCGCGTGCGTGTTCCGACATGGGTATGGACGTGATCCAACAATGTGAAGTCACCAATATTCGCCGCGAGGGTGGCAAAGTTGTTGGCGTTGACACCACCAAAGGCGCGATTGATTGCGACAAACTGGGCATCGTGGTCGCGGGACATTCAGGCGATCTGGCCAAAATGGCGGGCTTCCGTCTGCCGCTTGAATCCGTGGCCTTGCAGGCATTGGTGTCAGAGCCGATCAAACCGGCAATGGACGTGGTGATCATGGCCAACACCGTGCACGGCTATCTGTCGCAATCGGACAAGGGCGAAATGGTCATTGGCGGTGGCACGGATGGCTACAACAATTACACCCAACGCGGATCGTTCCACCATGTGGAAGAAACTGTACGAGCGCTGAACGAAACCTTCCCGATGCTTTCGCGCCTTAAGATGTTGCGCCAATGGGGTGGCATTGTGGACGTCACTGGGGACCGTTCCCCGATCCTTTCGAAAACGCCAGTAGACGGCGTGTTCATCAACTGTGGTTGGGGGACAGGCGGGTTTAAGGCGATCCCTGGGTCAGGTTGGGCCATGGCTGAATTGATGGCCAAAGGATCGTCTCCACTAACAGAAGCATTCGGGATGGAGCGGTTCATTGAAGGCCGGTTTATTGACGAAAGCGTTGCGGCTGGGGTAGCGCACTAATGCATTGTGCCACTTGTATTGGGGTGAAGCATACCCGCGCTTCTGATCGCTTCGCGGTCGCTTTCGGATTGCGCAGAATGATTTCGTATTTTGTTACTATTGAATGTTCGGCCGCGTCGTCGTTCAAGAATGGCTATGATCACACCTGCCACAGCGCAGACCCCGAGAATAATACCAATGATTTTCAAAAGCCGTCCTCCCGCGAGAAATATGCCTTTAATATGCCAGTGACAGGGTCAAATTACAAGTTTTCGGCCACATCTAGCCCATTCATCCCTCAAATTTTGGCCAATTTACGCCCAAATCATCCGGCAATTTCCGTCTATGTTGAGCCACAGCGAAACCCTGTTTTTATGGAATCCCTTAACAAGGAGATTTCCCAATGTCAGATTATCAAAATCCAAACATCCATCGCGGCCAAGGTATCTCGGGCCGCGGATTGCTTATCGCAGCCGTTGTACTTGTTGCCGCAATCTTTGCTTTGTCGTTTATTGGCACAAGTACAGTGCCTGCTGGGGACGGCTTGGGCACACAGCCTTCAATTGCTGAACCTGCAATTCAAACGGCACCTGTCCAACTCTACTAACCCAAATCAACACTCACGGACCGCATTAGGCGGGTGTCTTTCGGCACCCGTCTTTTGTGTGTCTAAATCCCAGATCGGAGCGGTCCAATGCTGATCCTTGAATGCCCATGCTGTGGTATCACTGCAGAAGAAACTGAATTTCACGGCGGCGGCGAAGCGCATCTGAAACGCTTTGGCCCTGACTCTGAGGATAAAGATTTCGAGAACTACCTGTTCATGCGCGAAAACCCTAAGGGTGTGCACTTTGAACGCTGGCGTCACAACAACGGCTGCGGGAAATGGTTTCATGCAGCGCGCTGCACAATGACGCTTGAAGTGTTTGGCACCTACTCGGCGCAGACTTACGAACCACCCAAAGCCCTTTGCGACGCCATCTCGGCTAAACGGCCTGGTTGGTCATGGGGGGCGTTCTCATGATCTTTTATTGTTCTAAAAACACTCAATTCGAAGGCCGAAACACATGAGCACACGTCTTGCCACAGGTGGCCGCCTGTTGAACAAATCCAAAGCGCTGAACTTTAGCTTTAACGGCACAACCCTCAAAGGGTTCGAGGGCGACACGCTGGCCTCGGCCCTATTGGCTAATGATCAAGTCCTGATGGGCCGTTCGTTCAAATATCACCGTCCACGCGGCGTTGTGGCGTCTGGCGCGGAAGAACCCAACGGACTGGTCAATCTGGGTGAGGGCGGGAAGTTCGAGCCAAACCAACGCGTCACCACAACTGAATTATTTGATGGGCTAAAGGCTAAAAGCCAAAACCACTGGCCAAGCCTTGAGTTTGATGTGGGGGCGGTGAATGCCAAGCTTAGTCGCTTTATGCCCGCAGGTTTTTATTACAAAATGTTCATCCATCCAAGGTCCTTTTGGAAGCACGTGTATGAACCGATCATCCGGCATGCGGCTGGCCTAGGTGCTGCGCCCAAAGATCGCGATGCGGATACCTACGAACACTTCTATGCGTTCTGCGATGTTTTGATTGTTGGTGGCGGCATCGCTGGTTTGCAAGCGGCCAAAGCGGCTGGTGCAACGGGCGCAAAAGTTATCTTAGTCGAACAAACGGCCCATCTTGGTGGCCGTGCTCCTGTTGATGGCGGGATGGTTAAGGGGCAATCAGTTGCCGACTTCATTACAGCAACCGTTGCTGACCTCGAAGCGATGGATAACGTTACGGTCCGTACGCGAATGATGGGATCAGGCGTGTACGATCACGGCTATGTCTTGGGTTATGAACGTCTGACGGATCATGCGCCTGAAATGACTGGCCCGCGTCATCGCCTGTGGCGCATTCGTGCGGCCCAAACGATCACAGCAACGGGTGCAATTGAACGCCCACTTAGCTTTGCGGGTAATGATATACCGGGTGTCATGCTGGCCTCTGCCGTTCGTGATTATGCCGTGAACTTTGGCGTGTCTTCTGGCGACCGTACAGTTGTTGTCACAAACAATGACGATGCGTACCGCACAGCGATTGCGCTGAAACATGCGGGCCTTGATGTGCCCGCGATCTTGGATGCACGGCCAGCTGGCACCGATAGCGATCTGATGACCCAAGCCAAGGCATTGGGCATTCGCATCATGATGGGTCACGGCATTGCCACGGTTAAAGGCGGCAAACGCGTTACTGGCGTTGAAGTTTGCGCCCAAGCTGGCGAAGGCGCTGTGCTTGAAGAAATCGTGTGCGACGCCGTTGCCATGTCAGGTGGCTGGTCACCTGTTGTGCACTTGTGGTCCCATTGCGGTGGAAAGTTGACGTGGGATGACACCCAAGCCAGCTTCCGCCCCGACCCGAACCGCCCACCATTGGGTGACAGGGGCCAAGCATTTGTAAGGGCTGCGGGCAGTGCAAATGGTGAAACGACGTTGAACGCGGTTTTGTCGGACGCAACGGCTTGTGGCGCTGCGGCTGCTAAAGCGGCTGGGTTCAAAAGCAAGGCAGCGAAAGCTCCAACAGCTGATGAACCAACCGAACGCGCCATGATCCCGGTGTGGTTGATGCCGCAGGGGGCAGGATACAAACTGCGCTCTAAAACGTGGTTGGATTATCAGAACGATGTGAAAGTCAGCGATGTACAATTGGCGGCCCAAGAAGGGTTCACCAGCGTCGAACACGCCAAACGCTATACCACGCTTGGTATGGCTACTGATCAAGGGAAGTTGAGCAATATCAACGGCCTTGCGATCCTGTCAGATGCGTTGAATCAACCTATCCCGCAAACAGGAACGACGACGTTCCGCCCACCATATACCCCGATCTCAATGGGCTCTATCGGTGGCGAGGCACGTGGAGATGTGTTCCAGCCGATCCGCCGCACACCTATGTACGACTGGCATGAGGCGAATGGTGCCGATTGGGAGCCTGTTGGCCAATGGCGTCGCCCCTATGCTTATGTCCGCGATGGCGAGACGGTTCATGATGCTGTGATGCGTGAAACTAAGAACACGCGCGAAAACCTTGGACTGCTTGATGCCTCGACTCTTGGCAAGCTGATCGTCAAAGGGCCGGACGCGGGCAAATTTTTGGACATGATGTACACCAACATGATGAGCACCCTGAAAGTTGGCAAATGCCGCTATGGCCTGATGTGTTCTGAAAACGGGTTCTTGATCGATGACGGCGTTGTTGCACGTGTTTCTGAGGATAAGTTTCTTTGCCACACCACGACGGGTGGAGCAGAAACGATCCACGGTCACATGGAAGAATGGCTGCAAACCGAATGGTGGGATTGGGACGTTTACGTCGCCAACGTCACCGAGCAATACGCGCAGGTTGCCGTTGTCGGTCCTAATGCACGTAAGGCATTGGAAGCTTTGGGTGGCATGGATCTAAGTGCTGAGGCGCTAGGATTTATGGAATGGGCTGATGGCACTCTTGGCGGCTTCGATGTGCGGGCATACCGCATCTCGTTCTCGGGCGAATTGTCTTACGAGATTGCCGTGCCTGCGTCGCAAGGTCAGGCGTTCTGGGATGCGCTTGTTAAGGTTGGCGCAGATTTGGGCGCAATGCCTTACGGGACCGAATGTCTGCACATTCTACGTGCAGAAAAAGGGTTTATCATGATTGGCGACGAAACCGATGGAACCGTAATACCCCAAGATTTGGGCCTGCACTGGGCGATTTCCAAGAAGAAAGACGACTTTCTTGGCAAACGTGCCCAACAGCGCGAGCACATGGTCAGTGACGAACGTTGGAAACTGGTCGGCCTTGAGACGGTAGATGGATCAACTTTACCAGACGGCGCATATGCTGTGGGTGAGGGGACCAATGCTAACGGTCAACGCAATATGATTGGGCGTGTGACGTCCAGCTATCATTCCCCGAATTTGGACCGTGGTATCGCAATGGGGTTGGTCTTGCATGGTCCAAGCCGGATGGGCGAGGTTATTACTTTCCCCGGCACAGATGGCAAAGACTATCAGGCTAAAATCGTGAACGCAGTTTTCTATGATCCCGAAGGGGAGAAGCAAAATGTCTAATCTAGTCAGCGCCTTGGACAAGGCAACAGACAGCAGCGGCATCGCTGTAATCGAAGAGATGGGCCTTCAGGGTATGATTACCCTGCGCGGTGATCTAAGCGCAGAATCTGTGAAAATAGCGTCAACATCCGTCACAGGTGTCGAAATGCCTGCGCAGAACATGGCGAATCATGCCGGCGCATCTGGCATCTGTTGGATGAGCACAGACGAGCTGTTGATTCTTTGCCCTTATGACGGCGTAGCCGATACTTTGGCAAAGATGCATAAGCTGTTGGGCGACACACATTCATTGGCTGTGGACGTTTCCGATGCACGTGCTTGTCTTCGAGTATCGGGTCCAAATGCCCGCGAAGTCATGGCAAAGTTAGCGCCTGTTGATCTGGCACCTGAAGGATTTAGCGTTGGTATGTTCCGTCGCACACGTTTGGCGCAGGTTGCTGCTGCGTTCTGGATTGTGGATGCGCAGACGTTCCAAATTGTTTGTTTCCGCTCTAATGCTCAATACGTGTTCGACGTGTTGAACGTTGCGGCGCAATCGGGGTCCGAGGTCGGGTTTTTCAAATAGACGTTATGATCTTGTTGTCGGGATTGCGATTACAGCATTAGCGCGCATGATTGCGACAACGCTGGGAGAGATTGTGAAAACCTGTTGGAAACATTTGATTTTTGGCGTTTGTCTGTGCTTTGGCGGACAAGCCCAGGCTGTTGGTTTTTTGTATGATTGTACAATTGCCAAAAAACCGTCGCGACTTCAGTGGGTGTCTGACACACTTGCGTTTGTTGTCCCTGGTGATGGCAAGATTCTGGTGATCGATGCGATCACGCTGTATTTCAAACTTAGCCCAATGACGGCAAAAGTATCGCGCAATACAGATACTAAATTGGTTATGCGGTGAGTGATAAGGGGTGTAAAAGACTCGAATGGGTTGAAGGTGCCACCCATTGATTACACCGCGCGTCTGAACAAAATAACCAATGCCATAACGCTCGAAGCGAACCCGCGTGCTTTTTCGCAAAACTGGGTTGGGCGGGGAAGGTGCGTAAAGCGTACGAAATAACGACGACTACAATCAGGGGCAGACAGGTGCGGGCAGGTAACTTTACGTCCAAACTGTCCTTGAACTTGAAGTAGATCGCGCTTCATGTCACCTAGGACACAGACAAACACATTCCCAAAGGAACACAAAAATGGCTTTTCAACTTCCAGATCTTCCTTACGCACACGACGCGCTTGCAGCACACGGTATGTCTGCTGAAACTATGGAATTCCACCACGACCTGCACCACAACGCCTATGTCACAAACGGCAACAAAGCGATTGAAGGCACCGAGTGGGAGGGTAAATCCCTAAAAGACATCATCACGGGCACCTATGACGCGTCTTCTGTCGCGCAAAGCGGCATCTTCAACAACATCTCGCAGCTTTGGAACCACAACCAGTTCTGGGAAATGATGAGCCCGAAGTCAGGCGCAATGCCGTCTGAATTGGAAGCCGCAATCAAAGAGAACTTTGGGTCTGTTGATGATTTCAAATCTCAGTTTTCAGCAGCCGGCGCTGGCCAGTTCGGGTCTGGCTGGGCATGGCTTGTGAAAAACGCTGATGGGTCATTGGCCGTGACAAAAACAGAAAACGGTGTCAACCCACTTTGCTTTGGTCAAACAGCACTTTTGGGATGCGACGTTTGGGAACACTCCTACTACATCGATTTCCGCAACAAGCGTCCAGTTTATCTGACCAACTTCATGGACAATCTTGTGAATTGGGAAAATGTAGCATCTCGTATGTAATCGTTTTCTAACAATCGAACAAAACGCCCTGATTGAAAAATTAGGGCGTTTTGCGTCGTGGAAGTCTGGGTGCTGACGCAGGTTGCAAACAACACATGAGGTTCTGATGAAGTCATCCACGATAGGCATCTTGGCCATGATCGGCTCTTGTACGATCTGGGGTCTTTCTGGGCTGTTCTACAAGCAACTTGTTCAAGTGCCTGCGATCGAAATTTTGGCGCACCGCACGGTCTGGTCGTTCCTTTTTTTCGTTTTGCTGTTGGGTGTGCAGGGGCGGTTGGGCCACGTCCGCGGATCCTTCGCAAATTGGCGCAGTTTTTGCTTAACCATCGTCGCCGCTTTGATGATTTCAGCCAATTGGTTTTTGTTCATCTGGGCAATTGAGACTGAACAAGCCACTCAAAGCAGCATTGGTTACTACATCTATCCGTTGGTTGCTGTTGTCTTAGGGCGTATGCTGTTCTCCGAGAGGCTTACGCCCCTTCAATGGGTTGCTATTGGGATTGCAGCGATAGGAGTCTGCGTATTGACCTATGGCTTGGGTGGTGCGCCGTGGATCGCGCTGACCTTGGCCATCACATTTGCCATCTACGGGGTTATTAAAAAACAACTTTCGGTTGGACCTGTTGTGTCCGTCACGGCCGAAGTTCTATTGGTCGTCCCGTTTGCCGTCATTTTTCTGTTGCTAACATGGCACAACGGGCAGGGCGCTTTTGGCCGTGATTTAGCAACAACGGGTTTGTTGATCTTAGCTGGACCACTCACGGCTGTGCCGCTGATTTTGTTCAGCATTGCAGCGTGGCGTACATCGATGGCTACGGTTGGGTTGGTTGGATATTTGAACCCAACGCTGCAATTTATATGCGCAGTTATCGTGTTTTCAGAACCTTTTACCAGCTGGCATGTCACTGCATTTTCGATGATTTGGACTGCACTTGCCGTATACTCAGCGGTTTTGTGGTCTCAGGAAAGGGCAACCCGCAAAGCGGCAGTTGCAGCGACGGTATCTGGAACAACCGTGATGTAATCCAGTAGGCTTGCATCAGCGAAACCTTGGGTCACGACATGGTTCATCAACTTAATCAAAGGATCCCAGTAGCCATTTGTATTTAATAGTAAAATAGGCTTCTCGTGTAGACCCAGTTGACGCCATGTCAGGGCCTCGAACAGTTCGTCCAAAGACCCAGCACCACCGGGTAAAACCACGACCGCGTCACAGTTCATAAACATGACTTTTTTGCGCTCATGCATCGTTTCGGTCACTATATATGTGGTTAAATCAGTTTTGCCGACCTCCCAATCCACAAGATGTTGGGGGATGACGCCAAAGGTATCTGCGCCCGCGTCTTGCGCGGCACGTGCTACGGTTCCCATCAGCCCCACATCGCCTGCGCCGTAGACCAACCGCCAGCCATTTGCAGCCAAAGCTTTGCCAATTCCATCGGCGTCAGCCGTGTAAGCTGGATCAACTCCTGGGCGTGAACCGCAATAAACACAGACTGACTTAGGTGGCATAGGTGGCTCCTGCACACGGGAAATTATGTAAATGTGGCCCAACGGGTTTTGACCGCTCATATCCTGCTTGTTATGTAAGCTCAATCAATATGGACGCGTGGCGTTCTAAGAGATGTTTGACATCTGTGCGCACTGCGCCGAGGAACAAAAAAATGAGCAAACTGGCAACTTTTTTAGGTGCGAATTCTGGCCCGATTATTGGCGCAGCTGTGTTGGTTGTCGGCTTGGTCGGGGCGGGTGCATATTTTGGTGTTTTGTCTCCGAAAGATGCCGTTCTATCTGTTCCACAAGAAGCAGCATTGCCGGCCGTGGATCTGCCCGAAGTACAAGAAACACAGGCAGACACATCACCCAAAGTTAAAGTGGAGCCTGAGGAAATTTCGACTGCTGTACGTGCGCCCAGCATTGACGAAGTGCGCAGCGAAGAGGATGGCCTGACAATTTTGGCGGGTCGGGGTGAACCTGGCGCGGCATTGACGTTGATGGTTGACGCTGTTGAGAAGACAACTGTGCAGGTTGGCAATGATGGAGCGTTTGCAATTGTCGCGTTTTTGGGTGCAAGCCCTGAAGCACGGGTTTTGAGTGTAATCCAACGCGTGGACGATGTGGTATTGTTTGCCGCAGATATAATCCTCGCCCCCCAAGCTGTAACGCAAGCCGAAGCTGCCACGGTTGAAACTACGACCACACAAACGGTTGAAGTTACGGCTGAACAAGCGGCAGAATCCGCTGCGATCACTGAGCCTGAAACGGCCGAAATACTTGCGGCTGTTCCCGCTGCGAAGGTCGAACCTGCATCTGCTGCTCTTCCAGCCAAACCCGCAACTGAAGTGGCGATTTTGAAGTCTGATGAAGATGGCGTTCAAGTCATTAACCGATCCAGCGCACCCGAACTGATGTCAAACGTGGAAATAGACACTATCAGCTATTCGGAAGAGGGTGATGTCTTGATAAGTGGACGCGCCCAATCTGACGCTTTTTTGGTGCGCGTGTACCTCGACAATGATGCCATTACGACTTTGGACGTGGACACATCGGGCCGTTGGCGTGGTGATCTACCCGATGTTGATACGGGTATTTATATGCTGCGGATTGACGAAGTTGACGCTGAAGGCGCGGTTACCAGTAGCGTTGAAACCCCGTTCAAACGCGAGTCTGCGGAAGTTTTAGCAGCCACTGTTGGGACCGAAGATGCCCCTGCCAAAGCCATAACTGTTCAGACCGGTGCAACGCTTTGGGCAATAGCGCGTGAACGTTACGGGGACGGTACCTTGTTTGTACGCGTGTTCGAGGCAAATGCCGATACAATCAAAGACGCCAATTTGATCTATCCTGGTCAGGTATTTGACTTGCCCGACTAGGCATCGGATCGAAGAAAATTGTGCCCTGTATTGCAATGTATTTACGGGCATTGGCTGGAACATTCCCAAGTGTAGCTCTATGCAGTAGGTACGCCATTTAGGACTGCCCATGCCCCCTGAAAATCATGAAGACCCCACTGTTTCTATAGAATCGCAAGAGCGTGCATCAGGCATGCGAACACTGCGCAAAGTGACGCCGTATCTGTGGCCTGACGATCAGCCGTGGGTAAAACACCGTGTTGTCTGGGCGATGGCCGCTTTGGTTGCCTCAAAATTGGTGGCTTTAGCGAGCCCGTTTTTGATTGGTTGGGCAGTCAACGTTATGGCCGGTGAAGAAGTCTCGGTGCTGACCCTTGGTGCCATTGGTCTTGCCGTGGCCTCTGCGCTTGCCCGTCTAATGAACGTTGGGTTTCAGCAGTTGCGGGATGCGATTTTTGCCCCTGTGGCACAGCGCGCTTTGCGCACACTGGCCCGCGAAACGTTTGAACATATTCACCAATTGAGCATGCGCTATCATATCACCCGTAAGACTGGTGGTTTAAGTCGGATCATTGAACGTGGGGTAAAAGGTGTTGAGTTTTTACTCCGTTTTTTACTGTTTTCGATTGGCCCATTGATTTTGGAGCTGGCGCTGACTGGCGTTGCATTTGGCTTGTATTTCGACATGCGATATCTGGCGATTTTGGCAGTGACGATCGCTTTATATGTCTGGTTCACCTTCAAAGTGACAGAATGGCGCGTAAAACTACGCCGCGAGATGAATGATCAAGACACTGATGCAAACCAAAAGGCTGTTGATAGTCTTCTGAACTATGAGACGGTCAAATATTTTGGTGCAGAAAAGCGCGAAGCTGGCCGTTATGATAAAGCGATGGCTGGTTATGAAGCGGCGGCGCTGAAGACGTCTTATTCATTGGCAGGCCTAAACTTTGGCCAATCCATGATCATCACGGCTGGGCTGGTTGGCGTCATGGTTTTGGCGGCAATTGGAGTTGAAAATGGGGATCTGCCAGTTGGTGATTTTGTCATCGTAAATGCATTGATGATCCAAATCATGCTGCCGTTGAATTTCCTTGGTTCGGTTTACCGCGAAATCCGTCAGGCATTGGTCGACATGGGCGAGATGTTTAATCTGCTGGATCAACCTGCTGACGTTACGGATGCGCCTGACGCCAAGCCGCTGGTTGTGACTGGTGGGCAGATCGAATTGGACAATGTCCACTTTGGCTACGACAAAGCACGTCCGATTTTGAAGGGTGTGTCTGTTGTTGCTGAGCCAGGGCAGATGGTGGCGATTGTTGGCTCGACTGGATCGGGCAAGTCGACAATCGGGCGGCTGCTGTTTCGCTTTTACGATGTCTCTGACGGAGCTTTGCGCATCGATGGGCAAGACGTGCGTGATGTCACCCAAGAAAGCCTGCATAACGCTATTGGCGTGGTCCCGCAGGACACGGTGCTGTTTAACGACACGATCCGCTACAACATTGCCTATGGCCTTGATGGTGCATCCCAAGACCAGATTGAAGATGCCGCCCGTGCGGCGCAAATCCATGACTTTATCGTTGCCTTGCCAGAAGGGTATGAGACAGCCGTAGGTGAACGTGGTCTGAAATTATCAGGTGGTGAGAAACAACGTGTTGGCATCGCACGAACACTGTTGAAAGATCCACCGATTTTGCTGCTAGACGAGGCAACATCTGCGCTGGATTCCGAGACTGAGCAAGATATTAAAGAGGCCTTGATGCAGGCAGGGCGGGGGCGGACGGTTCTGACCATCGCGCACCGACTTAGCACAATTGCCGAAGCAGATCGTATTATCGTGCTTGAGCAGGGTCTGATTGTCGAAACCGGTACGCATGATGAGTTGCTGCATGCAGACGGGCGTTATGCCTTGTTGTGGCATCATCAACAGGCGGACGAAAGTGTCACCTAAAAGGGTTAGGGTGCGCGAGGCACAGATCTGATTGAGGGGCTGCCTCAAACTCCGGAATATTTGGGTCAAAAGAAATCTAGCCAAAGATGCGCATGTCGTGCACCTTTGGCTAACAATTATTCGGCGGCAATGGCCTTGTTGGTCAATTTGTCCAAGGCACCCGTAATTTTTTGTAGTGCAGGCCTGTCTGCAGGGATGCCATGCGCGTCTGCAAGCGCGGTAGGTGTGTGGTAGACGACGTGTACTTTTCCATCGGCATCTTCAAAAGAGACCACGCGCAGTTGCAGATCAAGACCCATAGATTGCTGTGTCAGCATCAGGGGGGCCCCAAGCTTTGGGTTGCCAAACATCAGCATCTGAGTTGGGCGTAATTCTTCACCAACCGAGGCGGCCCCTTTTGGACCTGTCGCGGTTTGATGCCGATTCTTTGATAGCATTTACGGCAACAAAGGAGATTGACTTTGGGACTGAAACGGACGGATGAATTCCGCCAAGATGCGGTGCGTCTGGCACTGACTAGTGGGCTGACACGCAAGCAGGTCGCTGATGATCTTGGTGTGGGCATGTCGACGCTGAACAAGTGGATCACAGCGCATCCGGATACTGACGTGGTGTCGAAAGATGATTTGGGACTAGCCCAAGAGAATGACCGGCTTCGGCGCGAGAACCGTATTCTCAAGGAGGAAAGGAAAATTCTAAAAAAGGCCACGGTGTTCTTCGCGAGCCAAAAGCCGTGAGGTTTAGGTTTATTGAAGAACACTGATCTGCATTTTCCATTGGACGTGTGTATCATGTCATGAATGTCAGCACGCGCGGCTTGCGGGCATTCCGCAGCCGTCCTGCAAGCCGCAGGCAACGGTCTGATTTGGTCACGCTGGCGCATATCAAAGAACAGTCACGTCTCAGTCTGGGCAGTTATGGTCGCCCACGAATGACGGAAGAGTTGAAAGACATTGGCCTGGATATCGGCCATCGCCGCGTGGGGCGTTTCCCTCTCATCGCTGCAAGCAGCGACTAAGGGCAGTGGATGCTCCAGAACGGCATATCAGTGATCAGAACACGTAAACACAAGGTGACGACCATTGCCCGGCAGGCGATTGCAAGGCAATCTGCCGAGAGGGAGACAGTAATCACAAGTTCAACATCGCTCCGAACTTGTTGGATCGTAACTTCTCAGCAGAACAGCCAAACGAGAAGTGGGCTGGTGACATTACCTATATCTGGACCCGGGAAGGCTGGCTGTATCTTGCTGTGATCCTGGACCTTCATTCTCGGCCAGTCATTGGTTGGGCCGTCAGCAATCGGATGAAGCGTGACTTGGCGATCCGGGCTTTGAACATGGCCATAGCATTCCGAGCGCCGCCCAAGGGCTGCATCCATCATACCGACCGTGGCAGTCAATATTGTTCGTACGATTACCAGAAGATCCTGCGCCAGCATGGCTTCAAGGTCTCCTCTCTCATGGTTGGCAAGCAAACCACTGCCGGGCAGCGGGTGAGCGGCAAGGGTAATTGTTACGATAACGCCGCCGTCGAGACCTTCTTCAAAACCATCAAAGCCGAATTGATTTGGCGGGACACATGGGAAACGCGCAGACAAGCTGAAAGGGCGATCTTCGAATACATCAACGGCTTCTACAATCCGCGACGACGCCACTCGGCATTGGGGTGGAAAAATCCGGTCGCTTTCGAACGAAAAGTGGCTTAAACGAGCGCTTGGGGCGGCACTAAAGCGTGACAGGCCCCTTTTGCATGATCAACACGGGCGAAGACTGTAGCTCCTGCGCCATTAACGGCAGCTTCTAGTCGATCAATTGTAACATCAACGGTGTGTGGGCTGGTTTTTGTGATCATTTTGGCACCTGCTTGGCTGGTTGGAAAAACGGTGGTGGTCGCCGCGACAATAGTAGTTTTGAGGAACGTTATATTTGAAACGCCCAAGGCTACGCATGTGCAGTATTACAATCACAAGCGTATCCAACTGTCCCATCACATTCTTGAGACCAGTGGGTGCCCACCTTAGGGGGCGGGCACCCACTGGTTATTCCGCTGCGGCGATTGGGGCTTTGCTGACTTTTTGTATAGCGAGGGGTGCATCGTCGAAATCCCAAATGACATCATGGGCAGACGATTTACGCGCTTGTTTTTGCAATGCCCAATCACGTGCAGACCTGCTGGCGCGGCCCAATGACAATTTGGCAAGCAGGCTTGCGAACCACAAAACGTATGTGCTGGCCCAGACCCGCATCGCCAGCAGGGACGGCGTAATCATGAGCGTCAAAACCGTTGCAATCCCCAGCCCGAAGACGACAGCCGTTGCCAATTGCTTCCACCACAATGCTGTTGGGCTGTCGACGGTGTAACCGCCATCAGCAAAATCTAGGCTAAGACCAAACATCATCGGTGCAAGGCCTGCCATTGTTGTAATTGTGGTCAACAAAACTGGGCGAATACGGTCTTGTGCCGTGCGAATGATCGCTTCGATCCGCGGCATGTAGCGTTCGTATTCCTGATAGGTGTCAATCAGAACAATGTTGTTGTTCACCACAATGCCTGCAAGCGCCACGATCCCTGTCCCCGTCATAATGATGGAGAATGCTTGATCCATGACCAACATACCAATCAATACACCCGTTGTGGAAAGGATGACGGCTGCAAGCACCAGCACGGCGTTATAAACACTGTTAAATTGGGCCAGCAGGATGATGAACATCAAGCCCAATGCGCCCGCAAAGGCGTTCATCAAGAAGGCCCCACTTTCGGCCTGATCCTCTTGATCACCAGTCCATTCATGTTCCAATCCAGATGCAAATGGCTTCGTTTCAAGCCACTTGTCCAACTGTTCAATGCGCTCACCCGCGGTGACGGGCTGCCATCTTAAGGCACCGGCATTAAGCAACGCATCAAGATCAGCCGCTGTTGTCGAGGGATCAAGCGCCATGATGCTGTAATTTTCGCCGTCGGAAGACGATAGCGGTCCGTCTTTGTTGGGGCGCAGGGTGGCGATGATTTGTTCCACCTCTTCACCGTCCACATCAACTGTACGTGTTAATTTTTGGATACCGTTTTCAAGACCTGCTTTGACGTCGAAGTACCGTTTCTGTCCAATTCGATTGATCTGCGCAAGCTTTGGCACTGGTGTCCGTGTGATGAAGTTGGCCAAAGGAACAAGGCCATCACGTGTGCGCACCTTAAGCGTGTCTAAAGTGCTTAGAACACGATCGTTTTCTGGCAAGCGTACGCGGATTTCAATTTCCTCGTCCGAGCTGTCAACGCGCATCGTGTCCAGCAACAAGCCGCGTGTTACAAGTTGAACCATTGCCCCAACTGTGGCCACATCGGCACCGTAGCGACCCGCTTTTTGGACGTCTACATCGATCTGCCAGTCAATGCCGGGCAGGGGACGTGTGTCTTCGATCAAGAACAGTCCCGGTGTGGCATCGAACTGTTGGCGGGCCGATGTTGCTGCTGCAATCAGGTCCTCCCAGTTGTCGCCCTTGATCCGCAGATGCACAGGTTTTCCGCTTGCAGGACCACGCGACAGGTTCAGGATTTCGACCTTTATACCTGGGATGGATGACAATTGCGCCGTCAGTTCGTCGATCACAGTGTCGCCGTCGAAGGCTTCGGCTTTGACTTCGCGCGAAATAGCGTAATCGATAAATGGAAGGGTAAACCAGATTTCGCGGCTGTTAGGACGGTCTTCCCAAGGAATGGTTTCCAACTGGATTTGCCCAATAGTGTCTTTTGGCGCCTGAGCACCACCCGTATTTGCGTTCAATCCACCGTTGCCTGCAAATGCAAATGCAGTGTCGATGCCGGGGTGTTGACGGATGATGTCTTCGGCCTGTTTTACCAAATCGTCCTTTTCATTAAGGCTAAGGTTGCCGCGCGCCATAACATAAACAATGGCCTGTTCAGGTTCGGATTCAACGAAGAATTCGACCCCTTTGTTGTTGTTGCCAAAGTGAATGAAAGTCGATCCCACAAAAACAAAGACAATGCCAACCATGACCAATGGCATGATTGGGTTACCAACAATAAATTCCATAACGTGACCAAAACGCGAGCGATGATATCCCGAGCTTACTTTGCGTTCGCGGTTGCCAATGATCTTGTGGGCCAGCCAGCGTCCGCCACGTCCAAGACGGGGCAGGATGGCCAACGCACCGATAAACAGTCCCAATGCGCTGGCAAGCACTGCACCAGCCGCAATTGCAATCAAAAGAATAACGCCAAAGGCTTTGGCGAAAGTGGGTATGACCGAACCAATGATATTAGTTCCGTCCATGCCCGCAAAGGCGTTGCTCATCAAAGCGATCAGGGGGGCAGAGCCAGTCGGGACGCCTGTTTTGTCTACAGGTGGCATAAAGCCAAGCATCATGACCACACCAGCTATGGCAGCTAAGGCCACCATCATGGCGATGTGTGCCAAAAACGGTAGGCGGGAAATCGCATCCATGCCGTCGGTGATATACCGCTCAATCCGGCCTGTGACGCCGCCCATAACAGGTAGATAGACCAAGGCTACAACCAATGATGCCGACAAAACGAAGATCAATGTCACAGGCAACATGCCCATAAACTGACCGGGAACACCGGGCCAAAACAGCATGGGCAAAAATGCACACAGCGTGGTGGCTGTGGATGATATAACAGGCCAGAACATGCGTTTGGCAGCGTCTACATAGGCCTCCATTGGGCCAGCGCCCTCCGCCTGTCGTTTGTCGGCGTATTCGACCACAACAATAGCTCCATCCACCAACATTCCAACGGCAAGGATCAAACCAAACATCACGATGTTGGAAACCGAAATCCCCATAAGCGCAAGCAGCACGAAGCACAGTAGGAACGAGGTTGGGATTGCAAAGCCGACCAACAATGCAGCGCGGATGCCCAAGGCGGCCAAAACCACAATCATGACCAATGCGATGGCCGTAAAGACCGATCCTTGCAGCTGTTGCACCATTGAATTCACAACACGCGATTGGTCGTTTGAGGTGCCCACATCCACGGCTGTAATCAAACCTTCAGGCCATTCAGCAGATTTTTTTGCCACGATTTCTTTGACCGTTGTGGCCGTGTCGATCAGATTAAACCCTTTGCGCTTGACGACTTGTAGCGCGATGGTTTCAGCGCCATTGAAACGGGCTGTGCTTTCGCGATCTTCAAAGGTCAGATTGATTTCGGCCAGATCGCCCAAGGTAACAACACGGTCGCCGTTGGTTTTGACGGGTAGGCCATAAACGTCTTGTGGATCATTGAAGGAGGACGGGATTTTGACGGCAAAGCTGCCCTGTTTCGTGGTTACTTCACCTGCTGCAATCAGCTGGTTGTTGTTGCGTACAACACTGATCAATTCGCTAGCAGTCACGTTGTATGCTTCAAGCCGCAGGGGATCGATGATCACCTCTAACATCTCGTCACGGTTGCCGGTGATTGGGGCCTCAAGGACCGCATCAAGGCTCTCCAGCTCGTCCTGTAAGTCTTTTGCCACACGGGCCATTGTACGCTCTGGAACGGGGCCAGACAGGTTTACAATAATGATTGGAAATTCGGAAAAGTTGAATTCTGAGATGGAATAGGTATCGGCCCCATCGGGAAACTTAGCTTCAGCCTTGGACAGCGCGTCACGCGCATCTGCCATGACTTGGGTTTTGTCCCAGCCAAATTCGAATTCTAACACAAGGTTGGCATAGTTTTCCGCAGCCGTGCCGGTCATTTTCTTTAGGCCGTCCAGATCGGCCAATTCGGTTTCCATCGGCTTAATAAGCAGTGTTTCGCTGTCTGCCGCTGAAATACCAGGGAAAGGAACCGATATGATAAGCATCGGGATTTCGATGTCAGGTTCACCCTCTTTGGGAAGTGTAGAATAAGCAAATCCCCCCACAACAAGTGAGAGGACAACAAAAGCAATAACCATTCGCGCCCGTTCAGCGGCCCAATCTACAAGACCGGTCATTGGCTAAGCTCCCGAAAGGTTGGGGCGACTTGCACGCCTGCTGTGACGTATTCCTGACCGACAACAATGACGTCTAGTTTTTCGGGTAATCCAGTTAACCAAACACCTTCTACAGTGTCGCGCAGCAATTTGACGGGCTGAAAGCTGACGATGCCGTCACCGTCAATGACGCGAAGCCCCAAGGCACCATCATTGTTCAATGTGAGAGCGGATTGAGGCAACAAGTGCGCAGAGGCCCCATTGGCCCCAATCAAGATTTCTGCAGTTTGCCCATCGCGGATTGCTAGGTCGGTATTAGCGACTTCGATTTCAACACGGAAAGTGCGTGTGGTAGGGTCAGCTGCGCGGCTGAGGAAGGTCACCATACCGCGCACATCATCTCCGCCAGCCGCAAGACGTGCCCCTGCGGGGGCACCCATTTCGATGCGGTTCACTTCGGTTTCAGGGGCAAAGGCCACCAACATGATAGGGTCAAGTTGAAGGATTGTGGCACACAAGGAGCCAGGTTGTAGCAAGCTGCCCAATTCCGCTGTGGTGCTTTCTAATAGGCCTTCAAAGGGTGCTCTGATCTGCAAACGTGAAATTTCTTTGTCTGCTGCGGCAACGCCAGCGATTGCGGATTCAATTCCAGCTTCAGCGGATTGTATTCCTGATGTCGCGGCGGTTAAGCCTGATTTAGCGGCCTCAACACCAGCTTCTGCAGCGGCAACGGCAGCGTCTGCCCCTTTGACACGCGTGTCGGTGGCAAACCCGCCAGCGCTTAGCTTGGCAGCGGCGTTCTGGTTAACCAATGCTTCGTCCAGACGGGCACTTGCCTCAATAACGCGGGCGCGGGATTCTGGAACGCGGCTTTGGGCTTCAGACAGGCGGGCTTTTGCTTCGGCTAATTTTGCTTTGGCGGACGCCAAAGATGCGCCACGGGTTCCCGAATCCAATTGGCACATCAATTGTCCCTCTTTAACAAAGGTTCCTTTGTGCAATGGGGGAGAGATTACTGTGGAAGACGTTTCGGCCCGTACTTCAACCTGACGTGCGGCTTCTGTTTGGCCGCGAAGAACCACGGCGCTGTCAATTTGTTGCGCGGTGGAATGCTGTGCGACAACTTTGATTAAGGCTTTTTGAATGGGCGTATCAGGCGTTTTTGTTTCTGCCAGCTGTTCTTGTTCTGCAGTGTTATTCATCCCTAGAAACGCACGGGCCGTTTCGCGATCAATAATTGCAAAATACAAAATAACTGCCACAACAATAGCCATTAGGATTGGGAGAATTCGCATGTGTCGCCTCGTTCAAAAATATGTAGGGTCAAACCAAACGACCCACGAGAGTACATATGCATTGGGTCGCGCCAAATTAACCAGTTCTGATTATTTCTTTTTACCTCTTGATGCAACGAGGGCTAAAGGTCGCAATTTACGTTGGGTTATTAATGTATTTTGGCGGTTTTCAGGCAATTTCTGGCAAAGATCATGTCTGACAGTTGGGTAAAGCCCTTAGGCGACGTTTGTGCGCCAATGTTCCGATGTATGTAGTGCTAACTATAATATAGATTGTGACGCATTTCAGCACGGGACTTGGCTTGGCCTTGATGGCGCGATATGAGGGGCAAAAGAGGGGGCGAAATCAGCCCCCAATACTTTAGGGGCAGTTATGAGCAACACAGATAGTTTTATCGAAGAAGTCACCGAAGAAGTGCGGCGCGACAAGCTGTACGCGGCTTTGCGTAAATACGGCTGGATTGGTGCTGTCGCCGTTTTGGCCATTGTTGGTGGTGCGGCGTATTCCGAATACAGCAAGGCGCAAGTGCGCGGGCAGGCTGAGGCTGCGGGTGACGCGATGTTGGCGGCCTTAACCCTTGATGAAAGCACGGATCGCGCGGCAGCTTTGGCCAAGGTCGAGCTGGAAAATCCAAGTGCAAATGCAGTTTTGTCTTTGATGACCGCTGCTGAGCAGTCAGACGCAGGTGAAACAGTCGCCGCCAACGCAACATTGCAAAGTGTTGCGACGTCCCAAGACCTGCCATTGATCTATCGCCAGATTGCGGCGTTTAAAGCTTTGGCATTGTCAGCCAGTGATTTGCCTGCCGATGAGCGCCGTGCTGGTTACGAGGCATTGGCACAACCGGGCAACCAATTGCGCCTGATGGCACAAGAACAACTTGCCTTGATTGATATCGAAACAGGGGACGTGGACGCTGCTTTGGTTCGGTTTCAAGGGATTATCGACGATTCTGAAACGACGTCGGACTTGCAGCAGCGTGCCCTACAAGTGATGATAGCGTTGGGGGCGGAGCCTGATCTGACACAATTGACACAGGGCGACAATTGACAGTTAGCGGCAATTAGCCAATTTATACTATAAATCGCGGCTAAGACACCTCAAGACCGCAACAAAGCGAGCAGAGTTATGACACTTCACTTCGAAAATCCAGCCATCCCGCGTCGGTCTTGGACCATAATTGGGGCCTGTACTATTGCTGCGATGTTGCTTGGGGCCTGCCAAGAAGCAGAAGTTATTTTGCCTGGAAAACGTGAAGACATCCGATCTGTCTTGAGCTCAACAGAGAGTGGTGCGGATGCCAGCAGTTTTGTAGCGAACCAAACGCGCGCAATATCGCTGCCCAAAGCGGCAAACAACTCTGCTTGGGCGCAGGGCACTGGATCCCAAGAAAACCGTGTTGCACATGCAGCCCTTGGTGGCACCCTGCAACTGGTGTGGTCGACAAGCATCGGTCAAGGAGACAGCCGCAAGCAACGTATTACGGCTGATCCCGTGGTGGCCGGTGGCCTAATCTATACCCTTGATTCAGGAACAAATGTCGCGGCCACAAACACATCAGGCACCACAGTCTGGACCCGTGACGTACGACCATCACGTGACGAGGCCGGTGATGCAACGGGCGGTGGCTTGGCTGTCCACAAGGGCACTGTTTATGCTTCTGTGGGCTTCGGCGAGTTGATCGCGATGGACGCGGCCACAGGACAAGTACGCTGGACACAACAATTGGATGCAATTGGATCGGGGCAACCCGCTGTACACGGCAATCTGGTTTATTTGATGGCTGGGGACGACACAGGTTGGGCAGTTGAAACTGACACTGGTCGTGTTGCATGGCAAGTTGGTGGATCGACATCGATTTCAAATATTTTGGGCGCACCTGCTCCTGTGATTTCTGATGAATTGGCCATATTTGCATTTGGGTCTGGCGAATTGCAGGCGGTGTTTCGCCGTGGTGGTTTGCGTCGTTGGAATGCATCTGTGTTGGGCAAACGACCAGGGCGCGCGTTGTCAAAAATTGATGACGTGACTGGTTCACCCGTTGTAAACAATGGTGTGCTTTATGCGGGCAACCAAGCTGGTCGAATCGTTGCTATTTCCGCAGCCAGCGGTGCGCGCATTTGGACGGCCAATGAAGGCGTTATTGGTCCAGTATGGCCAACGGGTGACAGTGTATTTGCGATTACTGATAGAAACGAACTGGTCCGCTTGGACGCCAGAGATGGGTCGAAAATCTGGGGCTATGCTTTGCCAAACTTCGTCAAGGATCGCCCGAAAAGAATTTCCGAAGTATTTGCCCATCATGGCCCAATCTTAGCGGGTGGGCGCATTGTTGTCTCCTCGAATGACGGTAAGTTGCGCAGCTTTGATCCACGTGATGGTCGCCTGATCAACAGCGTTGAAGTGCCAAGTGGCGCAACAACCGCACCAGCTGTTGTGGGTGGCATATTGTATGTTGTTGGGCGCAACGGCCAATTGCACGCTTTCCGTTAGGCGCGATATAGTCTAAAGGCAGCGCTTGAACCTTATCCGGAGCGGACGACATGTCCTTTACCCTTGCGATCGTGGGCCGTCCAAACGTCGGTAAATCCACACTTTTTAACCGCCTTGTTGGCAAACGTCTGGCTTTGGTCGATGACCAGCCTGGGGTGACTCGGGATCTGCGCGAAGGTGCTGCTCGTTTGGCCGACCTGCGTTTTACGGTCGTCGACACTGCTGGATTGGAAGAAGCAACGGACGAGTCCCTAGAGGGGCGGATGCGAAAGTTGACCGAACGGGCTGTGGAAATGGCTGATGTTTGTTTGTTTATGATCGATGCCCGTGTCGGCGTGACACCGACCGATCAAGTGTTTGCTGAAATCCTGCGTAAGAAGGCTGATCATGTGATCCTGGCCGCAAACAAGGGTGAAGGTGCTGCAGCTGATGCCGGTTTGATTGAGGCTTATTCACTCGGCCTTGGCGAACCAATCCGCTTGTCTGCTGAACATGGCGAGGGGTTGAACGACCTTTATTCCCAGCTGCAACCCATAGCGGACCGCTTTGACGAACTGGCCAAAGAAGACGACACGCCTGATGTCGACGTCAGCATTGATGAGGACGAGGACGGTCTTGGTGAAATTCCAGTTCCCTCGAATGCAAAGCCGCTTCAGGTCGCTGTTGTAGGCCGGCCAAACGCGGGTAAATCCACGTTGATTAATCAGATTTTGGGTGAAGAACGGCTTTTGACTGGACCAGAGGCAGGAATCACACGTGATGCGATTTCCCTGCGCATTGACTGGAACGGCACACCGATGCGTATCTTTGATACGGCGGGCATGCGCAAAAAAGCCAAGATTCAGGAAAAATTAGAGAAACTAAGCGTAGGCGACGGTTTACGTGCCGTTAAGTTTGCCGAAGTGGTTGTGGTTTTGTTGGATGCGGCCATCCCGTTTGAGCAGCAAGATCTGCGTCTGGCCGACTTGGCGGAACGCGAAGGTCGTGCGGTTATTGTCGCGGTGAACAAATGGGATATCGAGGACGAGAAGCAGGCCAAGCTGAAAGACCTTAAAGAAAGCTTTGAGCGACTGCTGCCGCAGTTGCGCGGCGCACCTTTGATAACTGTCTCGGCCAAAACTGGTCGCGGTCTGGACCGTCTGCATGAAGCAATCATGAAGGCCTATGATGTTTGGAACCGTCGCGTTACCACGGCGCATCTGAACCGTTGGTTGGCTGGCATGGTTGAGGCGCACCCGCCCCCGGCACCGCAAGGCAAACGCATCAAACTGCGCTACATGACACAAGCCAAAACACGTCCTCCAGGGTTTGTTGTGATGTGTTCACATCCCGATAAAGTGCCCGAAAGCTATTCGCGTTATTTGGTGAATGCTTTGCGGGTGGATTTTGACATGCCTGGCACACCGATCAGGCTGTACATGCGCGGTCAAAATGACGCGAACCCTTATAAGGGCCGCAAGAAGGCACCGCCTTCCAAATTACGTAAACACACTGCAGGGCGTAAGCACACTGACGGTAACGGACGCAAATAGGTGTAAGCGGGGGCGCTGCCCCCGCGTTTCACGCGCCCCCGAGATATTTTAATCTAAGAGAAATTTAGCGGGCGGCACGCAGTGTTGGCAAGATAAGTGCGACTGCTCCTGCGATTGCCAGTGGGGCAACGCTGTTCAACGCAAAATCGTTTCGGACTGCGATCGCAATTAGCGCCCATATTACAGCGATGCCATAGGTTGGAGCACGTCCCAATTTCAACTGAACTGCGAAACCCAAAAGGCTTGCAAAGCCCACGCAAAGCCACGCTGCAGTTGTTTGACTGGTCCAACCATATCCCGCCAATATCAGGCCAATCGCTGCGAAACTGGCAGCACTTAGCCACCCAGTGTATAGCCCGACGGGCCAGCTTGCCCATGCTTTGTCAGCAACTGGGCTTTGAGACAGCGCGACAAGGGCGGGTATCAGCATCAGCCAAATCAGGATCGTTGCCCAAATTGGGCTAAACGTCGCGACGGGCAACCAAGCTGCCCCGATGGTCAAGGACACCAAGAGGGCAGGCCGCATGGCGTTCCATTGCGGGGCATCGGCCCGTTTCCAAAGGCCGTAGATCACGCCCACTATCAGCCATGCGTATATCAACCCCCAGATCGCGAACGCGTATCCCGCAGGCTGTACAGGCGCGTCTTGTTGAGGCACAGGGAATTGGTTTGGATCGAAGCCCCCAAAATCAGGCACCCAGATTGGTGATATTGCAAAAGCCAAACTGGCAAGAAGAGTAAGGACGGCGATCAACTTGGGCATTTGAGGCTCCGTTTTAAGCAACAGGGGTAAGGTAAAACTGCATTTTCATCTAGCGTCATGTCCCTACAGTCAATGGCATTTGAGACTGAAATTGGAAGGAGCGAACGCGATGACACGCATAGCTATATTTTGCGACGGGACGTGGAATTCGGCCGATTTGTATCAAACAACCAGCGTTCATAAGCTACAAGATTTGTTAAAAAATGAACCGACCAAAGGGCAGGTTTGCGCCTATTTTGCGGGCATCGGCACGGATGACCGCTTTGTCGGCCCGTTGCGCCGGTTTTTCAACAAGTGGGGTGGGGGCGCATTTGGTTGGGGATTGGATGGCAAAGTCAAACAAGCCTATGAGTTTTTGTGCCATGCCTATCAGGCGAATGACGAGATTTACCTATTTGGGTTTTCCCGTGGGGCCTACACTGCGCGTTCCGTTGCAGGAATGATCCGCAAATGTGGTCTAATTGACAACCCAACCACAGAGCGTGTTAATGAAGTCTTCGCGCTTTATCGCAAGAAGGGGGCACGAAATGCACCTGATAAACCTCATATTATGGCTGAACGTAAACGTTTGTCACCACGGTTTGCGACCTCCCAAAAGGATGCGGCGTGGCGTGGGGGTGGTGACATTGTCAAGATCGCCTATCTTGGCGTTTTCGATACGGTAGGCGCACGTGGTATGCCCCCATCAATCCTTGGTCCCTTGGCTACAGCGTGGAACAACCAATATAAATTTCACGATATGGCGCTGTCTAGTCTTGTCAAAAGTGCGCGTCACGCGTTGGCAATTGATGAACGGCGTTTGTTTTATGTGCCCGCCAAATGGGACAATTTGGACAACACTGGGGGCAAGGCCGGACTGAACAATGGCAACACCGGCACATCACGCGCTTATCAACAGATGTGGTTCACGGGTGATCACGGTGTGATTGGGGGCAGCGCGGTTGAGCAGCCGTTGTCGGCCATCGCGCTTGAATGGATGGTGGAAGGGGCTGGCGATCTAACACTGAAGCACGGGGTAAAGTTTCCGCCAACCACCGCCAACCCATTGTTCCCGACAAAGCGATTTAAGACGGGTTGGTCACCGCTGAAAAAATGGCGGGCGGGGCCAAGTTCAAAGTGGGAACTGCATCCCTCCGCCCGAACACGGGTCAATTCGATGTCTGATTACAGGCCAAAAAGCTTGCACAAGATGTTCAACGGGTAGGTGTTGGCTTACGCCAATACACCATCCGCGCCGATGGTTGTTTTGCCGCCAAGGTAAGGGACCAATGCGTCTGGCAATTTCACTGACCCGTCTGCTTGCTGCCCGTTCTCAAGCGCTGCGATCAGGCAACGGCCCACGGCCAAGCCTGAACCATTCAGCGTGTGTACAAACTGCGGCTTGCCACCATCAGCTGGTTTATATCGGGCGTTCATGCGCCGCGCTTGGAAAGCACCAGTGGAGGACACCGAGGAAATCTCGCGGTAGGCATTTTGGCCCGGCAACCACGCTTCGATGTCATAGGTGCGGCGTGCGCCGAATCCCATGTCGCCCGTGCACAACTCGACCGTGCGGTATGGGATGTTCAAGCGTTCCAATAGGTCTTCGGCGCAGCGCAACATGCGCTTTTGTTCTGCGTCACTTTGATCAGGATGGGTGACCGATACCATTTCGACCTTTTCGAACTGGTGCTGACGCAGCATGCCTGATGTGTCACGACCTGCTGAACCTGCTTCAGAGCGAAAACAAAGTGTGTGAGCGGTCATGCGGATCGGCAATGCGGCCTCTTCCAGCACATCGCCGGACACGGAGTAGGTCAACGGCACCTCGGATGTTGGAACCAACCACCAGCCGTTTGTGGTTTGATAGCTGTCTTCACCGAATTTAGGCAATTTGTCAGTCCCGTACATTGCCTCGTCACGCACCAAGACGGGTGTGTTGTATTCGGTCAGACCATTTTCATCGACATGGGTGTCGATCATGAATTGGGATAAGGCGCGGTGCACACGCGCCACGGCACCTTTCAGCATGACAAAACGGCTGCCGGCTACTTTTGCGGCTGTCTCAAAGTCCATCGCTTTGCCAACAGCTGCAATTTCAAAATGTTCTTTCGGGGTGAAATCGAATGTGGGCAGGGTGCCCCATTTGCTGATTTCGACATTGTCATCTTCACTTGCCCCGTCTGGTACATTGTCAGCGGGCAAGTTCGGGATACGGGCAAGGGCGTCTGTCAGTTGGGCGTCCAGCACATTGGCCTCGTCGCGCATGACGGCAACTTCGGCTTTCTTTTCACCAACAAGGGCACGCAGACGCTCAAATTCCGCGTCATCCCCACGCCCTTTGGCGGCGCCAACTTCTTTGCTGGCTTTGTTCTGCTCGGCCTGCGCCTGTTCGGAGGCGAGGATTTTAGCGCGACGCGATTCATCAAGGGTTAGGAGTGCCGCGGACATCGGCGCATCGCCACGACGGGCAAGGCCCGCGTCAAAAGCAGCAGGGTTTTCGCGGATGGCTTTGATATCATGCATGGGCTTTGGTCCTATGTGTGGTCGAGTCGTGTTTGTTTGCAGAGCTTATGCCTGAATCTGGGGTGGGGGGCTAGATGTGGTTTTTGGGGTCAAAACCGTTGTCGGCTAGGAACTTACGCCATTGGGTTCTGAATTCATCCCAGTCCAATTTTTCCTTGCTCCAATGATCTGGCCACTCAGGATCATCAGTGCCTTTGCCACCTGGTAAGGTCACACTGGCATCACCAAATGCTGTTTCCAGTTGTTCCTGTTTGATTAAAGTTTCTGAAAAATCTACTACCCTCAGT